>NZ_JAFCMD010000011.1:0-243261 GCF_018130105.1 Bradyrhizobium sp. AUGA SZCCT0160 | reverse complement strand
GAGAGCGCGTCATAAGCCGTAAAGCCATTGCGCAGGGAATGTCGGATGCTCTCCGCTGCCCTGTATGCTCGTGTGCAGCTTTCTTAGCACAATCGCACACGAGACCGCGGGTGCAGCGCGCATCCGGCATTCCCTGCGCCCTCTGAGTTGAAGGGCGAAGCGATTTGCAAAGCTTCGGGCGCAATGCGTCGCGAGAACGAAGACACACATCCAGTGTCGTCACCCGCGCAGGCGGGTGACCCAGTATCCCAGAGACGTCGATGCTACACCGAGAGGCCGCGGCGTACTGGATCACCGCCTGCGCGGGTGATGACAGCTAGTATGGGGTGGCAGTGTGGGAGGGATCAAGAAGGCCAGCGGTACACAATCAGACTCCCGGAACTGACACGCCCCACAGCCGTTATCTCCCGCCGCCCGTCCGCGTCAATTTCGCCCTATTTTCAAGGCGAAGTGTTCACCCAAACCCCGCATCATCCGCTAAAATAGCCTTCCGCGCCGCCGATCCATGAGGACCGCCATGAGCTTCCGCCGCGATTTCATCACCAAGCCGATTTTCTCCTGGGCCCGCGGCGTGTTGCCGTCGATGTCCGACACCGAGCGCGAGGCGCTGGAGGCCGGCGACGTCTGGTGGGACGCCGATCTCTTCACCGGCAATCCCGACTGGTCGAAATTGCTTGGCTACGCGCCGGCGACGCTGACGGCGGAAGAAGAAGCCTTCCTGCACGGTCCGGTCGATGAACTCTGCGCGATGCTCGACGACTGGAAGATCAATTGGGAATGGCGCGACCTGCCGCCGGAGGCGTGGGCCTTCATCAAGCGCCACAAATTCTTCGGCATGATTATTCCCAAAGAGTATGGCGGCCTCGGCTTCTCGCCCTACGCGCATTCCGAAGTGGTGCGCAAACTCTCATCGCGTTCGCTCACCGCCGCCGTCACCGTGATGGTGCCGAACTCGCTTGGGCCCGGCGAACTCTTGATGCGCTTCGGCACCAAGGAACAGCAGCTGCAATGGCTGCCGCGGCTGGCCGATGGCCGCGACATTCCCTGCTTCGGGCTGACCAGCCCGGAAGCCGGCTCCGACGCCGCCTCGATGATCGACACGGGCATCATCTGCAAGGGTCAGTTCGAAGACCGCGAAGTGTTGGGGCTGCGCCTTAACTGGCACAAGCGCTATATCACGCTCGGCCCGGTCGCGACGCTGCTCGGCCTCGCCTTCAAGGCCTACGACCCCGATCATCTGGTGGGCTCAAAGGAAGAGCTTGGCATCACCGTGGCGCTGATCCCGACGCATCTTCCGGGCGTCGAAATCGGCAAGCGCCATCTGCCGGCGATGCAGGTGTTCCAGAACGGCCCGAACTGGGGCCGCGATGTCTTTATCCCGATGGACTTCATCATCGGCGGCCAGGAGCGGCTCGGCCAGGGCTGGAAAATGCTGATGACGGCGCTCGCCGCCGGCCGCGGCATCTCGCTGCCGTCACTGTCGGCCGCCGGTGCGGCCTATGCCGCGCGCACCTCTGGCGCCTATGCCCGCATCCGCGAGCAGTTCGGCATCTCCATCTCAAAATTTGAAGGCATCGAGGAGCCGCTGGCGCGCATCGCCGGCACGGCCTATTTGCTCGACGCCGCGCGGCGGCTGACCTGTGCGGCGCTCAACCAGGGCCATCATCCCGCGGTCATTTCCGGCATCATGAAGCTGCACGCCACCGAGCGGATGCGGATTGCGATCGACGACGCCATGGACATCCACGGCGGCAAGGCGGTCATCGACGGCCCGCAGAATTATTTGGGCCATCTCTATCGCTCGGTGCCGGTCGGCATCACCGTCGAAGGCGCCAACATCCTGACCCGC
The DNA here is from genome assembly GCF_018130105.1 of Bradyrhizobium sp. AUGA SZCCT0160. Classification (NCBI taxonomy): domain Bacteria; kingdom Pseudomonadati; phylum Pseudomonadota; class Alphaproteobacteria; order Hyphomicrobiales; family Nitrobacteraceae; genus Bradyrhizobium; species Bradyrhizobium sp. AUGA SZCCT0160. Next base: position 241,412 of record NZ_JAFCMD010000011.1, on the reverse strand, counting down.
AATCTGATCGTGTTCGGGCAGGGCGCGATCCGCGCCCATCCCTATCTGCTCGACGAGATGAACGCGCTCGGCGAGCAAGACCGCGCCAAGGGGCTGGATGCTTTCGACAAGGCGTTCTGGAGTCACGTCGGCCATAGCTTCAAGACCATGTTCCGCGCCTGGGGTCGAAACTGGACCGGTGGCATGTTCGCGCCTGCGCCGGACGCAGGCGATGCGACCAAATTCTATCGCCAGCTCTCGCGCTACGCGTCGGCCTTCGCGCTCTGCGCCGACATGGCGCTGTTGACCTTGGGCGGTGCGCTCAAGCGCAAGGAAATGCTCTCGGCCCGGTTCGGCGATATCCTCTCCGAACTCTATTTGCTCTCGGCCGCGCTGAAGCGCTGGCAGGACGAAGGCCGCCAGCAAGCCGATTTCGCCGCACTGGAATGGTGCATGGCCAGCGGCTTCAAGACCATCGAAAATCGGTTCGCCGAAATCCTCAATAATCTGCCCAATCGCTTCGTCGCAATCATCCTGAAATTCCTGATCCAGCCGTTCGGGGCGCGGGTGGTCGGGCCATCAGACCGGGTCGTCCATCTCTGTGCACAGCTGGTGCTGTCGCCATCGGCGGCGCGTGACCGGCTGACGGCGGATTTGTCACATGTCGATGACGATCGCGGCGTTGCCCGGCTGGAAAAGGCGTTCCTGCTGGTGACCGCCGCAGAGGGCGCCGCGAAGCAACTGCACGCCGCGCGGCTGCATGACTGGAAAGAGGCGGTGCAGAAGGGCGTCATCACGCAATCCGAGGGCGAAAAGCTCGCGGCTGCGCATGAAGCTGTCGCAAAAGTGATCGAGGTCGACGATTTTGCGCCGGAGGCGCTGTCGCCGATTTACAGGAAAGCCGCCGACGTGCATCAATTCTTCCAGGAATTGGGTGAGCAGAGGGCGGCGAGCTGATGGCGCGACCGGTTTTTATTGTCGACGGCAGCCGGACGCCGTTCCTGAAAGCGCGCTCCGGCCCCGGGCCCTTCACCCCGGTCGATCTCGCGGTGCAATGCGGCCGGCCGCTATTGGCCCGGCAGCCCTTTGCGCCCACTGCCTTCGATCAGGTGTTTTTGGGCTGCGTCAACGTCATTGCCGACGAGATGAACCCGGCGCGGGTCGCAGCGCTGCGGCTCGGCATGGGCGAAAAAATGGTCGCCTTCACCGTGCAGATCAATTGCGGCTCCGGCATGCAGTCGATCGACACGGGCTACCGCTACATCCGCGAGGGCGTCTCCGACCTGATCCTGGCCGGCGGAGCCGAGGCGCTGAGCCACGCGCCGCTGGTGTGGCCGCAACAGGGCGTGCGCTGGTTCGCCGGCCTTGCCGGTGCCCGGGGTATCGGCGCCAGGATCATGGCCGCGCTCAAGGTGCGGCCGTCTTATTTCAAACCGATCATCGGCCTCGAACGCGGGCTGACGGATCCCATCACCGACCTCAACATGGGCCAGACCGCCGAGGTGGTCGGGCATCTCTTCGGCATCACCCGCGCGCAATCCGATGCCTATGCCGCCGAGAGCCACAAGCGGCTCGCCAATGCCCAGAGCCAGGGCTGGCTGAAGGGCGAGGTCGAAACCGCCTTTGCCCGCGACGGCAAATTCTATGACCATGACGACGGCGTGCGGCCGGATTCCACGGCCGAGACATTGGCAAAACTGAAGCCGGTGTTCGAACGGCCCTGGGGCAAGGTCACCGCCGGCAATTCCTCGCAGATCACCGACGGCGCGTCCTGGGTGATCCTCGCTTCCGAGAAAGCCGTTGCCAAGCATGGCCTGACGCCGAAGGCCGTCATCCTCGACAGCCAATGGTCGGCGCTGGATCCCTCGATCATGGGCCTCGGTCCGGTGCTGTCGGCGACTGAACTGTTGAAGCGCAACGAGTTGACGCTCGGCGATATCGAAACCTGGGAATTGAACGAGGCCTTTGCGACCCAGGTGCTGGGCTGTCTTGCAGCCTGGAACGACGAAAAGTTCTGCAGGGAGATTCTGGGCCTCGATGGTGCGGCCGGTGCCATCGACCAGACCAAAATGAATGTCGATGGCGGCGCGATCAGCCTCGGCCATCCCGTCGGCTGCAGCGGCAACCGCATCGTGCTGCATCTCGTCAATGCCATGAAGCGGTTGGGTACACGGCGCGGCATCGCCACCGAATGTATCGGCGGCGGGCAGGGCGGCGCGATGCTGATAGAGACGGTGTGATCATGGAATCAAGGATCATGGACGTTCTCGGCGATCGCGTGCTCGAACTCGGGCCGACACCCGATGCGGGCGGGTCGTACAAAAATTTCAAGCTGACCCGCGACTCCGATGGCATCGCCTGGCTGCTGTTCGACCGCGAAGGCGCCAGCGCCAACACGCTGTCGGCTGATCTGATCGAAGAGCTCAACAAGGTGATTGGCGAGCTGGAAAGCGCACGGCCTGCGGGCCTCGTGATCCGCTCTGCGAAAACATCCGGCTTCATCGCCGGCGCTGATGTCAACGCGTTTCGCGGCGCAAGCGATGTGTTGGCCGTCGAGACCGAAATCGGCCGGGCGCATAAGGTGATCGACCGGCTCGAGGCGCTGCGCTTGCCGACGGTCGCCGTGATCCACGGCTTCTGCCTCGGCGGTGGCCTGGAGGTTGCGCTGGCCTGCCAGATGCGGATCGCGATCGATGATGCGCGCTTCGGCTTTCCCGAGGTGATGCTCGGCCTGCATCCCGGTCTCGGCGGCACCGTGCGTTTCACGCAGCTCGTCAATCCGATGCAGTCGATGCCATTGATGCTGACCGGCAAGACCATCGACGCCCGCAAGGCCAAATCGCTGGGTCTGGTCGACGCGGTGACGCAGGAGCGGCACGTCCGCAGCGCGGTGAAGGATGCCGTGTTCGGACGGCTGAAGCGCGCCGCACCCGGCGTGCTCACCTCGGTCCTGAACTGGGAGCCGGTGCGCAAACTCCTCGCCTCGCGGATGCGCGGCGAGGCGGCCAAGGCGGCACCGCAGGAACATTACCCCGCGCCCTATGCGTTGATCGATCTCTGGGAACGATACGGCGGTGACAGATATGGCATGCTGCGCGCCGAGCAGTCCTCGTTCGCCAAATTGATGGTGACGCCGACGGCGCAGAACCTGATCCGGGTGTTCTTCCTGCGCGAGCAGATGAAGAAGCTCGCCGGCAGCGGCAACAAGATCAACCACGTTCATGTCATCGGCGCCGGTGCGATGGGCGGCGATATCGCGGCCTGGTGTGCAGGTCAGGATATGCGGGTGACGCTGGCAGACATGAAGCCCGAACCGATCGCCGGCGCGATCAAGCGCGCGTCTGACTTGTTCGGCAAGATCCTGCGCAAGCGCACTAGCGTGCGCGATGCGCTGGATCGATTGATGCCCGACATGGGCGGCGAGGGTGTCCGCAGCGCCGATCTCATCATCGAGGCGGTGCCGGAAAAGCTGGCGCTGAAGCAGAAGGTTTATGCCGGGCTCGAGCCCATCATGAAGCCCGGCGCGATCCTTGCCACCAACACGTCGAGCATACCGTTGCAGGATCTGCGCACCAGTCTGCAAAAGCCGGAGCGGCTGCTCGGCCTGCATTTCTTCAACCCGGTATCACGGTTGCAGCTCGTCGAAGTGGTCAGCCACGACGGCACCGATGCGCAACTCCTGAAGGAGGCGCTGGCGTTCGTCGGCGCCATCGACCGCCTGCCGCTGCCGGTCAAGTCTTCGCCGGGCTTCCTCGTCAACCGCGCGCTGACCCCCTACATGCTCGAAGCGATGGTGATGCTCGACGAGAAGATCGACAAATCCGTCATCGACGCTGCGGCGAAAAAATTCGGCATGCCGATGGGCCCGATCGAGCTCGCCGACCAGGTTGGCCTCGATATCTGCCTCGATGTCGGCGACATGCTGCGCTCGAAATTCGGCGACGCCCTGCCGCCGACGCCGGCGTGGCTGCGCGAAAAGGTCGCCAAGGGCGAACTCGGCCGCAAGTCCGGCAAGGGATTTTACGTCTGGAAGGACGGCAAGGCGGACACGTCGTCGGCCGCGCCTTCCACGACGGAGCCATCGGCGGAAATGATCGATCGGTTGATGCTGCCGATGTCGAATGTCTGCGTCGCCTGCTTGCACGAGGGCATCGTCGACAATGCCGATGTGGTCGACGGCGCCGTCATCTTCGGCACCGGCTATGCGCCGTTCCGCGGCGGCCCGCTGAATTATGCCCGTACACGCGGCGTGGACAATGTGGTCTCGACATTGTGGGCGCTGACCGAAAAATTCGGCGGCAGGTTCACCCCCGATGCCGGCTGGGAGAATTTCAAGTGACCGAGACGCATGCTCCGCTGAGCACCGAAACCGAACCGCGCGGCGATCTCTGCATCCGCACGCTGGCGATGCCGGCCGACACCAACGCCAACGGCGACATCTTTGGCGGCTGGCTGCTCAGCCAGATGGATATCGGCGGCGGCGTGTTCGCTTCCAAGATTGCGAATTCCCGCACCGTCACGGTTGCAATCGATGCGATGAATTTTCGCAAGGCCGTCTATGTCGGCGACCTCGTCTCGGTGCACGCCAATCTGGTCCGGATCGGCCGGACCTCGATCACGGTCCATCTCGAGGCTTGGTCGCTGCGCCGCGAGGACCGGCAGTCGATCCTGGTGACCGACGGCAATTTTACCTACGTCTCGATCGACGAGCAGGGCCACCCGCAGGTCATCCAGCGGGATGGCGCGCCGATCGCGACCTGAATCTTATGGGACCTGAATCTTATGGGCAGGGACGCTCGTAACCGTCACGGCCGATGAACGTGCCGCGGCGCGGATCATAGCTCCGCGAGCGCATGCAGCGCGGCGTATCGTCATAATACTGCTGCGGCGGCGGCGCGACGTATTGCGCTTCCATGCCGCAATAACGCGGCGAAACGGCGACCCAGCCGCCGGGCTGCTCCACATAGCAGCCGTTGTTGTAATAGCGGTAGCCGCCCGGGCGCGGCTCGCCCTGGGATGCAATCGCAGCTCCCGTGCCGGCGCCGATGATGGCGCCTGCCGCCGCACCGCCGCGTCCACCGAGGGCGCCGCCGACGACACCGCCAAGCACGCCACCGACGATCGCGCCGCCGATCGCATCCTGCGCCACGGCCTGCTGGACCGGTGCGCAAATCGCGAGGGCCAGAAGCGTCGTAACCGCCAATTTCGATACCATGTCCGTTCTCCGGCCTGTTTGTCGCAAATCACTGGATTCGCGGGGAACACTGGCGGCGGCTTTGTCGCAGGTCAAGCCTGCGGAGCGGCCGTTTTTCCTACGAATCCGTATTGCACCGGCCTTGCCGGGCGCTGATTCGCCAGACAATCGTTGATGACGTTTCCGTGTGGGCGCGCCTTCCGGGCTGAGGAACATTTCGGCAGGCGCTCCGTTATTTGCGCGGAATGCCATCGAGGCTGGAAAATATGTCGGATACCTACATTATCGAAGTCGGTTCGCAGACCGCCGGGATCGTCGTGCGTGGCCCCGGCGGGTACCACTTCTTCGCGGCCTCTCGTCGTTTCGACCAGCTGGAAGGCCAGCTGTTCCGCAATGCCCGCGAAGCCGAGCGCGCGGCGAGGCGTCTTGCTATCGGCGATCTGACGCTGGCCGCGTGAAGCAGCCGTCCGTCGTCGTGGGACGATGATGCTCAGAACGGCTGCAAGGCCGGCGGCATAGATTCGGCATTTCCGGTCCGTATTAGTACCGACCAGGTTCACCGCCGGACGGACACCGCAGCGCGTTGGAACTGCGCTGATTTCCGACGATTTTAAGCTCACCCTTTACCAAGGTTTTTTACGCGCAATTTCCTTCCCGCAGCTAGCCTTGCCGACCAATCGGTATGGCGCCCTGATGAATATTCGCAGGTATCTTCGACGGTGGTTTTACATCGGCAGCGCCGCCACACCGGCGGGCGGTGCGTTGCTCATCGAGCAGTTCCGCATTCTGACGAGCCAAATTCCCGTCCTCTATGCCGTGCTGATCGTCGAGAGCGTCAGCGTCTCCTACGTCTTGCCGGCCACGCTGCCGCTCTGGTTCCGCTTTGGCGTGCCGGGTACGCTGCTGCTCGTCAGCGTGATCAGGATGATCTACTGGATCAAGCTGCGGAAGGTGGTGCCGACGGCCGAACAGGCGCTCAAGCATCTGTTCAAGACCCGCATCCTGGCGTCCGCGCTCAACGCCGTCTTCGCGGTCTGGACCCTGGTGCTGTTCGACAACGTCGAGGCGGACTCACGCGCGCCATTGGCGCTGCTGGTCTTTCTGGGGTCGGTCGGAAGCGCCTACTGCCTCGGAAGTTTCCCGAGCGCCGCCCGGCTCACGCTGCTGATTTCGGCGGTCCCGATCTCGCTGCGGTTGCTGATCTCGGGTGAAGCACTGCACGTTTGCATCGGCATCAATCTTTGCATGCTGGTGGTGTTGTTGATCCGGATGATCAACACCAACTACGCCGACCTGGTGAATCTCGTCGCCTCGCGCGCGGACCTCGCCGTCGAAGGCGAACGGGCGCGAAGCGCCGAGCTGGCGGCCCTTACGGAACAAGCCAATGCGCGCGAGATCGCCGACCGTTTCGATTCGGCGCTCAACAACATGTCGCAGGGGCTTTGCTTCTTCGACGGTGCGCAGCGGCTCATTGTGTGTAACCGCCGCTACGTCGACATGTACGATTTGCCGCCGGACAGCGTCAAACCTGGTATCTCGCTCAGAGAGATCGTCCATCTGCGGTTCGAGGCGGGAAGCCATCCCGCGATGACCGAGGAGGAATACCTCGCCTGGCGCGATCAGCTTGTCGTCAGCGCGGAGCAGCACGACTCGGTTGTTGAACTGGCCAATGGCCGCGTTTTCCGGATTTGCCACCGGCCGATGCCGGATCGCGGCTGGGTGGCGACGCACGAAGACATCACCGATCTGAGGCGTCGCGAAGCCTCGTTCCGCCTGTTGTTCGAGGAGAATCCGCTTCCCATGTGGGTGGCCGACGTCAATACGCTTGAGCTTCTGGCCGTCAATGCCGCGACCTGCCGGCACTACGGCTACTCGCGCGAGCAGATGCTGTCGATGAATGTCGAGAATCTGCGTATTCCCGAGGACATCAGGAAGGTTCGCGACGAGTTCCGCCAGCATCAGGGCATGCAGACGGCGCATGATACCCGCCGTCACGTCACGGCCGATGGAAGAATAATCGAGGTGGCGATCGAGGCGCGTCCGCTGCGCTACAACGGCCGCGATGCCTGCGTTGCGGTGGCGTTCGACATGACCGATCGCAAGCGCGCGGAACAACGGATCCTGCATCTGGCCTGGCATGACGCACTGACGGATCTGCCGAACCGTGCCGCGCTGGATGGTCATTTTTCGAAGGTGCTCGACGCGGCCCGGGAACGCAGCGGAAGCTTCGCGGTCCTATGCATCGATTTTGACCGCTTCAAGCAGATCAACGATCTGTTCGGGCATTCGATGGGCGACGCGGCGCTGCGCGAAGCTTCGCGGCGTCTCCAGATGGCGTCACAGGGCGCCTTCCTGGCGCGGGTCGGCGGGGACGAATTCATCGCGATCACCGAACAGGATCCGCTGCCATCGAGTGCGGAACTGCTCGCCGACCGGCTGCGCGGCGCGCTGGACCTGGATATCGAGATCGACGGCCATTCGTTCGAGCTTGATCTCAGCATCGGGATCGCGGTCTATCCCCGCGACGGCAATGACGCGCGGTCGCTGTTCGCCAACGCAGATGCGGCGCTCTATCGCGCCAAGCACGAAGGCCGCGGGGCGATACGGTTCTTCACCGCCACGATGGATCAGCAGCTGCGCGACCGCCGGGCGCTGGAACACGATCTGAAATCGGCCGTCGCAAACGGCGAGCTCTATCTGGAGTATCAGCCGCAGCGGCATGCCAGGGGCGAGATCATCGGATTTGAAGCGCTGGTGCGCTGGATGCATCCGCAACGCGGCCTGGTTCCGCCCGCGGAGTTCATCCCGATCGCCGAGGAAACCGATCTGATCGTCGAGATCGGGGAGTGGGTCTTGCGGGAGGCATGCCGCGAAGCCGCGTGCTGGAAGGCGCCGCTGCAGGTCGCCGTCAACGTCTCGGCGATTCAATTCCGCCGCGGCAATCTGCAGCAAATGGTAGGCGATGTTCTGCGCGAAACCGGTATCTCGCCGGCGCGTCTCGAACTCGAAATTACCGAGGGCGTGCTGATCGAGAACGTTGCACGTGCGACGCTGATGCTGAAAGGCCTCAAGAGGCTGGGCGTCAGCATTGCACTGGACGATTTCGGAACCGGATATTCCTCGCTGTCCTATCTGCAAAGCTTCCCGCTCGACCGGATCAAGATCGACCGGTCCTTTATCGCCAGTCTTGGCCGCACCGATCGATCGCTGGCGATCGTTCGCGCCGTCATTGGTCTCGCCCACGGGCTTGGACTGCCGGTGCTGGCGGAAGGCGTCGAGACCAATGATCAGCTCAGGACGCTGATATCAGAGGGATGCGATGAAATGCAGGGCTATCTGGTCGGGCGTCCGCGCCGGATCGAAGTTTATGCCAATCTGCTGGGCCGCAGCGATGCAGCCGGCCACATCCGCACTGCGACATAACTCAAAGGCGTCTCGCGGGCCGCGCGGGAAAGAGCGCCGGAGCCGCGTTCAGCTCTGACCGATCAGCCGCTTGCAGAATGCGGCGCTATCGCTGATCGCATCGCGGCCCTTCCAGGCCAGGCCGGACAACAATCCATTGCCGCGCGCGCCGCGCAGTTGCAGGATGTGGCCGACTTCATTGGGAAACCGGCTCACTTCAGTCTCCACATCGGCCACGATGGCGCTCCTGATGTCGCGCAGCCGCGCGCCCCACTCGGAGGCGGCGAGTTCGCGGATGGCGGCCTGCACCGCTGCTTCTGTCTTGTCGATGTCGGCCAGGATGTCGCGCGCGTCGACGACACGGTTTTTCTTCAGGGCAACGCGCAAGGCGATGCGTTTGTCGTCGATCTGGTCAAGCACCATCGAGACGGATATCGCATAGGGCGTCGCTGCGACGTCGGTTGCGCGCCGGCTGCGCGCGGGTTTGGTGGCAAGACGGAGCAACTCGCGGGGCGTCTTGAGACGTCCAGCAACCAGCGCCAGTGCAAACGGCACCGCGGCGGGATCCTTTTTGCGGAATGCATCCAGCAGCGCCGTGACCTTGTCGACCTGCGCGTCGTTGAATTTGGGAATCTTTTCCGGCAAGGCTTTGCCGAATCCTGCCAGCGCCTCGCGTGCGCGCAGCGCGCCCATGATCTTGACGAGGTCGCTATAGACCGACGGCGAAGCCGTGTAGGCGGCAAGCTTGCTGCGTGCGCGCTCCGCGCCATCGGCCGAAGCCAGGTTTCCCTCCAGCGATTTTGCGACCTTGGTCTGGAAGATCGTTGCCGCCTGCTGCGCGTCGCGCGGGCGGTTGGAGGCGATAAACCCCTTCATCTGGTCTTCGTAGTCGCGGGCCATGATCGGCAGCAGATCGCGGTTGATCCATTCCCAGATCGGAACGAGTGAACTCCGCGCAATCCGGCCCGTATTGGCATGCTCCGGCGCACCCGCGACGACCAGCGGCTCCAGCGGCGCGAAGAAATATTTGGATGGCGTTGGAGCTTCGTTCGGTCCGTCCGGGCGCAGTTCGGCCCGCAGCCTGGCCTGCAGGTCTGCGGTGCCCGGCATGTCGACGCCGCACGCCTCCAGCCGCTCCAGCTCGGTGAGCAGGCAGCTGCGCGTCAGCGGGCTCAACCGCTGGAGGAATTCCCAGATTCGATCGACCCGCATCGCAGCGATTTTCCGATATCTGCCCGTTTTCCGGGCCAGCGACGGCAATGCAATCACAAAACCGTTAAGAACGGCAAAATCGCACCGGTAAAATGCGGCTGGCGCAATCCCAATGGGCTTATGATGCCTCTCGCACGCCATTTAAACAGATGGTTAACCATGATGTTCGGGCGCGCCGCGTTGACCGGAACCACAAACCACCGCACGATAAGAAACGTTTTCCCCTGAGGTGCCACCCGTGGCCGGACTGTCCAACCGCCAGACTGAAATTCTCAACATCGCTCGCGCCTTTGGCCGGGTGATGGTGGAGGATCTCGCCAAGCGTTTCGAGGTTTCGGCTCAGACCATCCGCAAGGACCTCAACGATCTCTGCGACCAGCGCTCGCTGACGCGGATCCATGGCGGCGCCATCATCGCCTCCGGCGTCGAGAACCTCGCCTATGAAGCGCGCCGCTTCGTCGCCGCCGAGGAGAAGCGGGCAATCGGCATTGCCGCCGCCTCGCGGATTCCGAACGGCTGCTCGCTGTTCATCAATATCGGCACCACGACCGAAGAAGTCGCCAGCGCGCTGACCTCGCATGAGGACCTGCTCGTCATCACCAACAACCTCAACGTAGCGATGCTGCTGTATCGCCATCCGCGCATCGAGGTGATCGTGGCGGGCGGGGCGGTGCGCCGCGCCGACGGCGCGGTGATCGGTTCGACCGCGATCAGCCTGATCGGCCAGTTCAAGGTCGATTACGCCATCATCGGCGCCTCCGCGATCGACGAGGAGGGAGCGCTGCTGGATTTCGACTACCGCGAAGTGCAGGCCGCGCAGGCGATCATCGCGAACGCGCGCAGCGTGATGCTGGTCGCCGACTCGACCAAGCTTAGGCGCAGCGCGCCGGTGCGCATCGCCCATCTCAGCCAGATCCAGACCTTCGTGACCGACGCCGCGCTTCCCGCCGGCCTCGCCAACATCTGCCATACCCGCGGCATCGAGGTGGTCGAGGCGATGGACAAGCCGGCGCCCGATATCGATGAGCCGGTGGCAGAGACGGCATTGACGGTCACGCGGCTGCGCTAGACGCGGAAAGTACTAACCTTCACTTCGTTCCAGCATGAAAAGGCCCCGGCATCGTCCGGGGCTTTCACGACAATTCTGACTTGAAATAGAAAATCTAATCCAGCAGTGCAGGAAAAATGGTTTGTGCTGGATCGACCGGTGCACGAGGTTCTCTCAGGAAAAGGGAGAACCGAAATGCAAATCCGACGCATCAATTCCGAAGCGGCCCTCGTGCCGACGACTGGTTATAGCCAGGCGCTTGAGGTCGCCGGTCACACCAGGATGCTTTTTGTGAGCGGCCAAATCCCGGCCGCGGCTGACGGCACGGTGCCCGAGGGCTTTGAAGCGCAGTGCAGGCTCGCCTGGAGCAATGTCGAGGCGCAGCTCAAGGCCGCCGGCATGACGCTCGACAATCTGGTCATGCACCGGACCTACCTCGCGGATCGGCGCTACACCATGCTCAATCGCGCGGTGCGAAGCGAGGTCCTTGGCAGCCGGGAAACCGCGCTGACCGTCGTCATCGCCGGAATCTTCGACGAGGCCTGGCTGCTCGAAATCGAGGCCGTCGCCGCGGGCTAGGCGATGGACAAGCCGGCCCCGATATCGATGAGCCGGTGGCGGAGACGGCCTCGACCGTCACGCGGATGCGCTAGCTGGCGCCGAAGCGCTTGATGATTTTCTCCAGTGGGATTTGCCCGAGGCAGGCGCCCGAACCGGCGGGCGTTTCGCCGTCCTCGATGGCCTGGGCGTAACGCACGTCCGCATCCGCTTCGATCCGGTGGCGCAACGCGGCCAGCCTGGGATAGGCAGCACCGTCGATGGCCTGATGGAATTCCGCCCAGCGCGCCACGCCGATCAGCGTGGTATCCGCCAGCGTCAGGCAATCGCCGACGAGAAAGTCGGTGTCGCCGATCATCGCTTCCAGCTGATCGTGACGTTTGGCTACGGCCTGGCGGCCGAAGTCGCGCAAGGTCGCCAGCAGCGCGGGTTCGGCAGAAGCCATCTCGAACGCCGCCCACAGCGGGGTGAAGGCGGCGGTGAAGCCGGTATTCACGAAGGCCGTCAGCTGGTGCATGCGGTCGGCTTCGGGTGAGTGCGGGTCGAAGCTGATGCGGCGTTCGATGTCGCGGGCCTCGAGCCATGCGGCGATGGCCATCGTCTCGGTCAGCAAGCGGCCTTCGCCGGTGATGAGCACGGGCGTTTCCTGACGGCCGTTAATGCGGGCATAGCCGTCGTTCTTCATGTCGGCGAGCATGTCGACACGGCAGAGGCGGTAAGGTTGGCCGACGCGTTCAAAGGCAGCGACGAGCCCCATCGAGCTTCCCGCCGGGAAGCCGTAAAGCAGAATCGGTTCCATCGTTTTCTTTCCGTGATTGGAGGGTGTGCTGCGCAGCGCGACTGGTACATAGGCGATGGCGGCCCCATGTAAATTAGGCACTATTCTGTAACCAGGTCCGGCTCATGAAAGACGCTGTTTCACGCTGCCCCATCGAAGAGACCATGCGGGTGCTCAGCGGGCGCTGGCCCACGCTGCTGCTCTATTATCTCAAGGATGGCACCAAAAGGTTCAGCGATCTCAGGCGCGACAATCCGACGGTGTCGCACCGAATGCTGGCGCTGGAGCTGCGTAAGTTGCAGGACGCCGGGATCGTGCGGCGCACCGCCCACGACGGCTACCCGCTCCGCGTCGACTACGATCTCACCGAGGCCGGTCTCGAACTGGTGCCGCTGATCGATGCCTTGGGGGCCTGGTGGGAGGGACGGAGGACGACGGCCTAGGCCGGGCATCACGAGTTTCGCTACGAAGCCCCTGTCTTCTTCATCGGCTGCATTTTGAGTGAGGCTCTGGCGGGGCGCCCTTGCGTTCGTCTCGAACGATGAAGTTGGGCAAAACGCCCCAGTTCCCGTTTTCATCTTGCTTTCGTTTTTCTTTGTGATTAACTCCGATCCGAAAGTTAAATCGCCGAAGTGAAGAGGCGATCGCCGGGGAAGCGTCTGTTGGATCGGATATTCGACCTCGCCATTATCGGAGGCGGCATCAACGGCTGCGGCATCGCGCGCGATGCGGTGGGCCGGGGCAATTCCGTTTTCCTTTGTGAAATGAATGACTTGGCGAGTGGGACGTCGTCCTGGTCAACCAAGCTGGTGCATGGCGGGCTGCGCTATCTCGAATATTACGAGTTTCGTTTGGTGCGCGAGGCGCTGATCGAACGCGAAATCCTCTGGCAGATCGCGCCTCACATCATCCGCCCGCTGCGTTTCGTTTTGCCGCACCATTCGGGGTTGCGGCCGGCATGGCTGCTGAGGCTAGGGTTGTTCCTGTACGACCACATCGGCGGCCGTCATCTGCTGCCGCCGACACGTTCGGTCGATCTCGCGCATGACGAGGTCGGAAAACCCTTGATCGCCAACCGCTACAGCAAAGGTTTTGAGTACTCCGACTGTTTTGTCGATGACGCGCGCCTGGTCGTGCTCACGGCGCGGGACGCGGCCGATCGCGGCGCCGAGATCCGCACGCGCGCGCGGGCGGTCGAGATTACGCAGGTCGATGGCGTCTGGCACGTCACGGTCGAGGATACGCAAAGCGGCACACGCACCACGATCCAGGCGCGTGCGCTGGTCAATGCGGGCGGGCCCTGGGTCGAACAGGTGCTGTCGTCGGGATCGGGCGTCAATGCGCGCGCAAAGGTTCGCCTGGTGCAGGGCTCGCACATCGTGGTGCGCAAGCTCTACGACCACGACCGCGCCTATATTTTCCAGAACGCCGACGGCCGCATCATCTTCGTCATTCCCTATCAGGACGATTTCACGCTGATCGGCACCACCGATCGCGATTACGACGGCGACCCGGCCAAGGTGAAAGCCTCCACCGAAGAGATCGCCTATCTCTGTGCCTCCGCCAGCGAGTATCTGGCAAAGCCGGTGAAGCCGGAGGACGTGGTCTGGACTTATTCGGGCGTGCGTCCGCTCTATGACGACGGCGCCAGTGAAGCGAAAGCTGCGACCCGCGATTACGTCTTCGAGCTCGATACGCCCGGCGGCGCGCCGCTGCTGTCGATCTATGGCGGCAAGATCACGACCTATCGGCGGCTGGCCGAAGAAGCACTGGAACGGCTGGCGCCCTATTTACGCAGTTCAAAGAAAGAAGGCTGGACCGGCAAGGCCGCGCTGCCCGGCGGCGACATGGATGTTTCCGCAATCGCGGCGCTGACGGCGGAACTGACGCGGGACTATCCGTTCCTCATTCCCGCACATGCCAAGCGGTTAGCGCATGCCTACGGCACCCGCGCCAGCAAGGTGCTTGGCAACGCGAAATCGGCGGCCGATCTCGGCCAGTCCTTTGGCGCGACCTTGACGGAGAGCGAAGTCAGGTACCTGATGTCGGCCGAATGGGCCTGCACCGCCGAAGACGTCGCGTGGCGCCGCTCCAAGCTCGGATTGCGGCTGTCCGCGGGCGAAATCGCCGTCCTCGATGAATGGATGGCCGCCCATCGCGCGTCCGGTGAACGCCCCCTGCGTGAAGCGGGAGGACGGACATGAGCGTCACGCTCGAACACGTCACACGAACCGTCGACGGCATCGCGACCATCCGCGATGTGTCGTTGACGCTTGAGCGCGGCACGCTGAGCGTACTGCTCGGGCCGACGCTTTCCGGCAAGACCTCGATCATGCGGCTGCTCGCCGGGCTCGACAAGCCGGGATCAGGCCGGGTGCTGGTCGACGGCAACGATGTCACCGGCTTCGACGTGCGCAAGCGTTCGGTCGCGATGGTCTATCAGCAGTTCATCAATTATCCCTCGCTGACGGTCTATGAGAACATCGCCTCGCCGTTGCGGGTGCAGGGCAAGCCGCGCGCGGAAATCGAAAAGCGCGTGCAGGAGGCGTCGCGCCTCCTGAAGCTCGAGCCGTATCTGCACCGCACGCCGCTGCAACTCTCCGGCGGCCAGCAGCAGCGCACTGCGATTGCACGCGCGCTGGTCAAGGGCGCGGATCTGGTGCTGCTCGACGAGCCGCTCGCCAATCTCGATTACAAGCTGCGCGAGGAGTTGCGCACCGAATTGCCGCGCATCTTCGAGGCATCGGGCGCGATCTTCGTCTATGCGACCACCGAACCCTCCGAAGCCCTGCTGCTCGGCGGCCGCACCGTCTGCATGTGGGAAGGCCAGGTGCTGCAGGCCGGCGACACCCCGAAGGTCTACCGGCATCCCGATACGCTGCGTGTGGCGCAGGTGTTCTCCGATCCGCCGCTCAACATCGTCCACATCGAAAAGAAGAACGGCACGGTGCAATATGCCGGCGGCATCCAGGCGCCAGCCAGCGGGCTTTATGCCTCGCTTGCCGATGGGCCCTATCGCGTCGGCTTCCGCGCCCATCAGCTTGAAGTCGCCAATGGCATCGCCGGCCGCCACGCGTTTCAGGCCACCGTCACCGTGACGGAGATCACCGGTTCGGAAAGCTTCGTGCATCTTAGCCGCGACGCGTCGAACTGGGTCGCGGTGCTGCAGGGCGTCCATGAGTTCGAGCCGGGCCACGTGCTCGACGCCGTGCTCGATCCCGACAATCTTTTCGTGTTTGACGCTGCCGACCGCCTGGTCGCGGCGCCTAACCAGCCCATAGCGTTTTCAAGCGAAGTGCATAGCGGTTCGCGTGAAGAAAACGCGTCCAAAAACAAGCACGCGTGAGGGAGATGCCGTATGGCCCGCATTGACCTCGTCGATCTCGCACATTCCTACGGCGGCAATGACGCCGCGCCCGAATCATTTGCGCTGAAGCCGGTGACGATGACCTGGCGGCAGGGCGGCGCCTATGCGCTGCTCGGGCCATCCGGCTGCGGCAAGACCACGCTGCTCAACCTGATTTCCGGGATCGTGACGCCGTCGCGCGGCCAGATACTGTTCGACGGCGCCGATATCACACCGCTGTCAACCCAGAAGCGCAATATCGCGCAGGTGTTCCAGTTTCCGGTGATCTACGACACCATGACGGTCGGGCAGAACCTCGCATTCCCCTTGAAGAACCGCGGCGTCCCGAAAGCCGAAATCGACGCGCGCGTGAAGCAGATCGCCGATCTGCTCGACCTCACGCCGCATCTCGATCGCAAGGCAACGCGGCTGACCGCCGATGCCAAGCAGAAGATCTCGCTCGGCCGCGGCCTGGTGCGATCAGACGTTGCCGCGATCCTGTTCGACGAGCCGCTGACGGTGATCGATCCCGAATTGAAGTGGCAGTTGCGCTCCAAACTCAAGGCGCTGCATCGCGACCTCGATCTCACGATGATCTACGTCACCCATGACCAGACCGAGGCGCTGACCTTTGCCGATACGGTGGTCGTGATGCATGACGGCAGGGTGGTGCAGAGCGGCACGCCGGCCGAGCTGTTCGACAAGCCCGCGCATACCTTCGTCGGCTACTTCATCGGCTCGCCCGGCATGAACATCGTGCCGGCCGAGGTGAGGGGCCGCGAGGCCCGGATCAGCGGCCATCCGATCGCGCTGAACCGCAGCTATGACAAGCTGCCGCCGGGCGCGAAGATCGAAGTCGGCGTGCGTCCGGAATTCGTCGACGTCGCGGCACCCGCGCCGGGATTGCTGTCCGCCAATATCGATCGCATCGACGATCTCGGCCGTGTCCGCTTCGCGCGCGTGCGGATCGGCGACGCCAAGTTCGCCGCGCGCGTGCCGCCGGGGTTTTCGGTCTCCGGCGAAACCGCCGGACTGGTTTTCAATCCGTCGCATGTTCACGTCTATGCCGACAGCCGTCTGGTAGAGGGGACAGCCTGATGGACAAGACGATCAACCAAAAAGCCTGGTTCCTGGTGCTGCCGGTGTTTCTGGTGGTCGCATTCTCCGCGATCCTGCCGCTGATGACGGTGGTGAACTATTCGATGCAGGACACCTTCGGCAACAACCAGTTCTTCTGGAACGGCGTCGGCTGGTTCAAGGAACTGCTCGATCCATCGACCGATCTCGGTGGACGGTTCCTGGCCTCGCTCGGCCGCAATCTGCTGTTCTCGGTCATCATTCTTGCGATCGAGGTGCCGCTCGGGATCGTGGTCGCGCTGTCGATGCCGCGCGACGGCTGGAGCGTCGCCGCCTGCCTCGTGATCCTGGCGCTGCCGCTATTGATTCCGTGGAATGTGGTCGGCACCATCTGGCAGATATTCGGACGGCCCGACATCGGCCTGCTCGGCTACACGCTGAACAGCCTCGGCATCAACTACAACTACGTCTCCAACGAGTTCGACGCCTGGGCCACCGTCATCGTGATGGATGTCTGGCACTGGACCAGCCTGGTCGCACTGTTGTGCTACGCCGGACTTAAGTCGATCCCCGACGCCTATTACCAGGCGGCGCAGATCGACGGCGCCTCGCGCTGGGCGGTGTTCACGGCGATCCAGTTGCCGAAGATGAATCGCGTACTGCTGATCGCGGTGCTGCTTCGCTTCATGGACAGTTTCATGATCTACACCGAGCCGTTCGTGGTGACCGGCGGCGGTCCCGGCAACTCGACCACCTTCGTCTCGATCGAACTGGTCAAGATCGCGCTCGGCCAATTCGACCTCGGCAAGGCCGCCGCACTCTCGCTGGTCTACAACCTCATCATCCTGATCGTGTGCTGGGTGTTCTATACCGTGATGACAAACGCCGGGGCCGAGCGCCCGGTCAAACAGGGAGCTGAATGATGCATTCGATTCCCGGACGCCGCGTCATCCTCATCACCTTCCTGATCTTCCTGCTGTTGCCGATCTACTGGCTCGTCAACATGAGCTTCAAGACCAATGCCGAGATCGTCTCCACCATGACGCTGTGGCCGCACCAGCCGACGCTGGAAAACTACAGGCGCATCTTCACCGACGAGAGCTGGTATTCCGGCTACATCAACTCGCTGACCTATGTCCTGATCAACACCGTGATCTCGATCGCGGTGGCGCTGCCGGCGGCCTACGGCTTTTCGCGCTACCGTTTTCTCGGCGATAAGCACCTGTTCTTCTGGCTGCTGTCGAACCGGATGGCGCCGGCGGCGGTCTATGCGCTGCCGTTCTTCAATCTCTATTCGGCGATCAATCTGTTCGATACGCCGTGGGCAGTGGCGCTGGCGCATTGCATCTTCAACGTCCCGCTCGCGGTCTGGATCCTCGAAGGGTTCGTCTCGGGCGTGCCACGCGAGATCGATGAGACGGCGTTCCTCGACGGTTACTCGTTCCCGCGCTTCTTCATCAAGATCCTGGTGCCCTTGATCGCGAGCGGCATCGGCGTCGCGGCCTTCTTCTGCTTCATGTTCTCCTGGGTCGAACTGCTGCTGGCGCGCACGCTGACGTCGGTGAACGCCAAGCCGATCTCGGCGATCATGACCCGAACGGTCTCGGCCGCCGGCATGGATTGGGGCCTGTTGGCGGCGGCCGGCGTGCTCACCATCATCCCCGGCGCCCTGGTGATCTGGTTCGTCCGCAACTACATCGCGCGCGGCTTCGCGCTCGGGCGGGTTTAGCGCATGATCCCGAAAAGTGGACACCGGTTTTCGGACAAGATCATGCGCAGGCATGAGGACTAACGCACCATGGAACACATCGCATGGATGGCCTGGACGCTCCCGACCGCGATCTTCTTCGTGCTGCTGTCGCTGACGCTGGGCGTCATGACCTGGCTTGCGGCGGCGTATCCCGAGGCCGAGCGCGTCGGCGTGTTGCAGATTCCGACAACGCGCGGCGACCGGCTGTTCATCTCGCTGGTACTCGCCGCGGTCATCCACCTGTTGTGGATCGCCTTTGTCGGCACCGATGCGATCGCGACGCTGCCGATCGGAGAGGGCGTTGAGATATCGAGCCTGTGGCTCGCTACCGTGATTTCGCTTGTTTCGGCCGTGGTGGTTTTCCGCACCGTCTGATGAAGCGAAAAAAGACAGATCCGGGATCAACCCGGGCCTGAAAATTGTTTGTCGCTGCAACCGGAGGACTCAACATGCGACGTTTTAGAGGAAGGAACGGCCCATTGACCAAGGAGAGCTTTCTGACGATGACCAGCGCGGCTGCGCTGATCGCGGCTTCCGTGACGATCGCCGCACCTGCTCGCGCGGACGATGCGGTCAATCAGCGCTGGATCGACAGCGAATTCCAGCCCTCGACGCTGTCGAAGGCCGACCAGCTGAAGGAACTGCAGTGGTTTGAAAAGGCCGCCCAGCCCTTCAAGGGGATGGAAATCAACGTGGTGTCGGAAACCATCACCACGCATGAATATGAATCCAAGACCCTGGCGAAGGCCTTCACCGAGATCACCGGCATCAAGCTCAAACACGATTTGATCCAGGAAGGTGACGTGGTCGAGAAGCTGCAGACCCAGATGCAGTCCGGCAAGAACGTCTATGACGGCTGGATCAACGACTCCGATTTGATCGGCACCCACTTCCGCTACAACCAGACGGTCGTGCTGTCGGATTACATGACCGGCGAAGGCAAGGACGTCACCAATCCCAATCTCGACGTCAACGACTTCATCGGCAAGTCCTTCACGACGGGACCGGACGGCAAGCTCTATCAGCTGCCCGTCCAGCAGTTCGCGAACCTCTATTGGTTCCGCTACGACTGGTTCTCCAATCCCGACTACAAGGCCAAGTTCAAGGCCAAGTATGGCTACGATCTCGGCGTTCCCGTGAACTGGTCGGCCTATGAGGACATCGCAGAGTTCTTCACCAACGACATCAAGGAGATCAACGGCACCAAGGTCTATGGTCACATGGACTACGGCAAGAAGGATCCCTCGCTCGGCTGGCGGTTCACCGATGCCTGGCTGTCGATGGCCGGCAACGGCGACAAGGGCATCCCGAACGGCAAGCCGGTCGACGAATGGGGCATCCGCATGGAAGGCTGCCGTCCGGTGGGTTCATCCGTCGAGCGCGGCGGTGACACCAACGGTCCGGCGGCGGTCTATTCGATCGCCAAGTATCTCGACTGGATGAAGAAGTATGCCCCGCCGCAGGCGCAAGGCATGACCTTCGGCGAAGCCGGACCGGTACCGGCGCAAGGCAACATCGCCCAGCAGATCTTCTGGTACACCGCTTTCACCGCCGACATGGTGAAGCCCGGTATTGCCGTCGTGAACGCCGACGGTTCGCCGAAGTGGCGTATGGCGCCGTCGCCGCACGGCTCGTACTGGAAGGAAGGCATGAAGCTCGGCTACCAGGACGCCGGCTCGGCGACGCTCCTGAAGTCGACCCCGGCGGACCGCCGCAAGGCGGCCTGGCTCTATCTGCAGTTCATCACCTCCAAGACGGTGAGCCTGAAAAAGAGCCATGTCGGTCTCACGTTCATTCGTGAATCCGACATCTGGGACAAGTCGTTCACCGAGCGTGCGCCGAAGCTCGGCGGCCTGATCGAGTTCTACCGCTCGCCCGCGCGCGTGCAGTGGACCCCGACCGGCAACAACGTGCCTGACTATCCGAAGCTCGCGCAATTGTGGTGGCAGAACATCGGCGATGCGTCGTCCGGTGCGAAGACGCCGCAAGCCGCGATGGACGCCCTGGCGGCAGCCCAGGACTCCGTGCTTGAGCGTCTGGAGAAATCCAACGTGCAGGGCGCCTGTGGTCCGAAGCTGAACAAGAAGGAGACCGCCGAATTCTGGTTCGCCAAGTCGGAGAAGGACGGCAACGTCGCTCCGCAGCGCAAGCTGGCGAACGAGAAGCCGAAGGGCGAAACCGTCGACTACGACACGCTGGTGAAGTCGTGGCCGGCAACACCGCCGAAGCGGGCAGAAGCCAAGTAAGCCTCGCGATTACGAGTGATGCAAAAACTGAAGGCCGGGAGCGATCCCGGCCTTTTTTCTTGTCATTGCGAGCGTAGCGAAGCAATCCATAGTGCGGCATAACGGATAGATGGATTGCTTCGTCGCTGCGCTCCCTTGCGCAAACGCTTTGCGTTTGTCGCAGGCAATGACGCCGATAGACCTACTCCGCTGCCTGCTTCGCCCCGAGCGTCGGATAATCCGTATATCCCTTGGCGCCGCCGCCATAGAACGTCGCCTTGTCGAATGCGTTCAGCGGCGCGCCCTTCTGCAGGCGCTCGACCAAATCGGGGTTGGAGATGAACGGTTTTCCGAATGCGATCAGGTCGGCGGCGTCAGCGTCGAGCACCTTTGTCGCCAGATCGAAATCGTAGCCGTTGTTGGCGACATAGGCCTGCTTGAAGCGCTTGCGCAACGAACCATAGTCGAACGGTGCGATGTCGCGCGGGCCGCCGGTGGCGCCCTCAACGACATGGATGTAGGTCAGCTTCAACGCGTTGAGCCCATCCACGATGTGGTCGAACAGCGGCTGCGGATTGCTATCGGAGACATCATTGGCGGGCGTCACCGGCGAAATGCGGATGCCGGTGCGCTCGGGGCCGGCGACCGCGGCCACCGCCTTCGATACTTCCAGCATCAATTTGGCGCGGTTCTCGATTGAACCACCATAGGCATCGGTACGCTTGTTGGTGCCGTCTTTGGCGAACTGGTCGAGCAGGTAGCCGTTGGCGCCGTGGATTTCGATGCCGTCGAAACCGGCGGCGAGTGCATTCTCGGTGCCGCGCTTGAAGTCTTCGATGATCCCTGGAATTTCCGACAGCTCGAGCTCGCGCGGCTCGGAGATGTCGGTGAAGGTGCCGTTGACAAAAGTCTTGCCCTTGGCGCGGATCGCGGACGGAGCCACCGGCTTGCCGCCGCCGGGCTGCAATGAATCGTGCGAGATGCGGCCGACATGCCAGATCTGGATGAAGATGCGCCCGCCGTTTTCATGGACGCGGTCGGTGACCTTGCGCCAGCCCGCAACCTGCTCCTTCGAATAGATGCCGGGCGTGTCCTGATAGCCCTGGCCCTGCTGCGAGATCTGGCTGGCCTCGGTGATCAGCAATCCCGCGGAAGCGCGCTGGCCGTAATAGTCGATGGCAAGCTCGCTCGGCACAAAGCTGCCAGGCACTGCGCGGTTGCGGGTCAGCGGCGCCATGACGAGGCGGTTCGGCAGCGAGATTCCGCCAAGCTTGTAGGGCTCGAATAGTTTGGTCTGGCTCATGAAGGGATTTCCGATGGATGGATGATGAGGGGAGAGTTGGGCATTACGGCGGATTGCGCAATGCCCAAAGGTACTCGGAAGCCATTCGGTCGCTGCAGGCTAGGTCCGCACAATCCCCGCCATATGGCCGGCGTCGAGGAACAGGGTGTGGGCGTTGACGTAGGATGATTCATTCGAAATCAGGAACAGCGCAGCATAGGCGACCTCCCAGCCGGTGCCCTGGCGGCCAAACGGCACTGTGAGCGCACGATCGGCCCGCCTGCGGCTGGCGTCGCGGCCCATCGGGGAATCGATAAAGCCGGGCGCGATCACATTGCAGCGAATGCCCTTTTCCTCGCCGGCCCGTGCGATGGCGCGGCCGAGCGCGATCTGGGCGGCCTTGGAGGATTCATAGGCCGGGTTGCGGCCATTGGCGCGCTGGCTCGCCATCGACGAGGTCAGCGTGATCGCGCCGCCCGGCGACATCATTTCGATCGCCGCTTGCGCGAACAGCATGTGGCTGCGCACGTTGACGGCGTAATCCTTGTCCCAGGCTTCCGCCGTCATCTTCGGCAACGACAGCCCGCAGGAAATGCCGACATTCAACGCGAGCCCGTCGAGGCCGCCGAGTTGTTTCGCGCAGCGCGCGATCGCCGGCCCGATCGCTGATGCGTCGGAGACGTCGACCACGTCGGTAAACGCCCTGCCGCCTTCGCTTGTGATCTGCTTGACCGTATCATCGGCGGCTTCCTTGTTGACGTCGATGCACGCCACATGCGCACCCTCGCGCGCGAACAGCACCGACATCGCGCGGCCGTTACCAATCGGCGGCTCCTCGTCGACGATGTTGCGCTGGCCGGCCCCGACCACGATGATGCGGCGGCCTTCCAGCCGGCCACGACCCGGAGCGAGGCCCAGCGTTTCGGCGTGAAGCGAAGCAGCGGGATCGAGTTGCTTTGGTGCTTGCGTGGTGATGGACATCGGCGGTCTCCCTTCAGCATCTTGTTCTTACTGAAGGGAGCACTAGCACGGCATGGCCGGTGACGCTAAGGCGTCCAGTCTTGCCAGACGAAACAGATCACTTCGCGCCCATGTAATCTCGCTTGCCGACCTCGACGCCATTGTGGCGCAGGATGCCGTGGGCGATGGCGGCATGGAAGTAGAATTGCGGAAGCGAGAAGTTCGAGATGAATTGCTGGCCCTTCAGCGTCATGGTCTTGTCCGGCCCCATCGGAAAGGTGACGTCTTTGGTGTCGGCGCCCTCGAACTGCTCTGATTTGAACGACTTGACGTAGTCGATGGTTTTCGTGAGCCGCTGGCGCAATTCTTCAAAGGTCTTTTCGGTATCGGGTGTCGACGGCACTTCGCTGTGGGTGACGCGGGCACAACCCCTGACAGCAAAATCGGTGGCAAGCTGGATCTGCTTGGAGAGCGGCAGCATGTCCGGATAAAGCCGCGAGCCGAGCAACACGTCGGGCTGGATCTTCTTCGCCTCGCAATGCGCTTCTGCCTTGGTGAGCAAGCCGGAGAGGCTGCCGAGGATTTGCAGATAGGCCGGAACGGTGGCGTCGTAAAAGGACATGTGATGCTCTTTTCGTTGTGTGGAATTTTATGGCATGCAGAGACTGCGTGCTGCAGGTGGGGCGGGGGAGAGGGAATTACAACGCCGGGAAGGGGTGAGATGTAGTCAAATATTTCCGGCTGGCGTCGGACGCGCCAGCTGCAGGATTCATCGACCCTCATCCTGAGGAGCGGCCTCTTGGCCGCGTCTCGAAGGATGCAGGCCCGTCTGTGGCCTCATGGTTCGAGACGGCGCAAGGGCGCCTCCTCACCATGAGGAGGGGCGCTATCTCACCTGCGGCATCGCCGCCGCCGCCGGCTCCGCACGCGGCCCGCGCATCCGCGCCAGTAACTCCGCGGTCGGCCAGGAATCCGCCGGCAGCCCGTACTTGATCTGCATCGTCTTCACGGCGGTGCGGCTGAGCTGTCCCATGATGCCGTCGACCTTGCCGACATTGAAACCGGCGCGCACCAGGAGGTGCTGCAATTCCTTGAGCTCGTTGAGCGGCAGTTGCGCCACCGGCGCGCTGGGCTGGCGCATCGGCGCGGCGCCCGCGATGCGGGTCGCGAGATAACCGGCGGTGGTCGAATAGATCAGCGAGTTGTTCCATTCGGTGTAGGCGGCGAAATTCGCGTAGGCCAGGAACGCCGGTCCGTTGCGGCCCATCGGCAACAGCATCGACGCCGGCAGATCGTCGTTCGGCAATGGCTTGCCGTCGGCAAAGGTGACGCCGAGCTGCGCCCATTTCGAGCGCGGCAGCTTGATGGTGAGGTCGGCCTGGTCCCAAGGAAAACTTGAAGCGAGATTCTGTGGCGCGCGCACTTCCTGCAACCACGGTTCGCCGCGCCGCCACTTCAACCCATTGGCGATGTAGTTCGCGGTCGAGCCGATCACGTCGGGCGCGCTGTGCAGGAGATCGCGATGGCCGTCGCCGTCGTAGTCGACCGCATAATTGAAATAATGCGTCGGCAGAAATTGCGTCTGCCCGAGTTCGCCGGCCCACGATCCGATCATTTCGCTTGCCGTGAGGTCGCCGCGATCGACGATCTTGAGCGCGGCGATGGTCTCCTTCTGGAACATCTCCGAGCGGCGGCAGTCATACGCCAGCGACACCAGCGAGGGGAGCGTATGCAGCTTGCCGAGCTCGGCGCCAAAACTGCTCTCCAGCCCCCAAAACGCGGCGATCACGGCCGGCGGCACGCCATATTCCTTCTCGGCGCGATTGAACGCCGCCTGATGCATCCGGATTCGCGCCTGCGCGTTTTTCGCCGCGCCGTCGGATGCCCTGTTCCGCGAAAATTCGGTGAATACCTGCCCGAACACGCGCTGGCCGCGGTCGCGATTGACGATGCTCTGGTCGTAGGTGAGGTAGGGTGCGGCTTCCGCCATCGCGCGCTGCGAGACGCCTTCCGCCACCGCCCTCTGCTTGAGCTCAGTGAGGAAGCGATCGAAACTCATGCCGTTGTGGCACGCCGCACCGCCCCGCGGGCTTGCTGCGACCGGCCGCGGGGCTGGCTGCTGGCCCGGCACCGCGACCGGTTTGGGCTGAGGCGCAGCCGCGGGCCTGGCGGGCGCGGGCCTGACGGGAGCCGGGGCTGGTTGGGACAATGCGGCAGAGGAAACGGCGAGGGCTGCAAAAATTGTGACCGCAACGTGAATTCTGATCGAAAGGGTCGGCATCAAGTTCACCGGCTCGCGTGGGAGGGACTGCAATTTGTACAGCCTGTGGGCCGCATCAGTGCAAGCGTAATCCGCCGCCACGTCCACCAATCCCCGGCCAACCGGCGCAAGCCGGCGTCCGACGATGTGAGAACAAGCCCGCTTCCTGCATAGGAGCCTGCCGCCAGAACCGCAGCCCGGAGGCTGTTCCAACCCGCATCGCCCGTGTAGGCTACCGCAACTGCCGGCCACATAGGCCGACGTCCAAATGGGGCGGGCAGAAAAGGGGAGATGACGGACAACCATGACGGAACTCCGATATTTGGCGCCCAATTCGCTTGATGAAGCGATCAAGGCGTTCGCCGCGGCCGGAAGTGCAGGGCGCATCCTGGCCGGCGGTACCGATCTTCTGGTGCAAATGCGCGCCGGCGTCGTGAAGCCGGGCCTGATCGTCGACATCAAGAAAATCGCCGAGATGACGGAAATCGAGCAAACCGCCGATGGCGGGTTTCGCGTCGGCGCCGCCGTTTCCGGCATGGCACTGCATGACCATGTCAGTTTCGGCAAGGTCTGGCCCGGCGTGCTGGAGGCCGTCAACCTGATCGGCTCCAAACAAGTCCAGGGGCGGGCGTCCGCCGGCGGCAATCTCTGCAACGGCTCGCCGGCCGGCGACAGCGTGCCGGCCATGGTCGCGGCCGGTGCCATCGTCACGGTGCAGGGGCCGGATGGCCGCCGCGAAATGCCGGTGGAACAGGTGCCGGCGGGCCCGGGCCGCACCAATTTCAAGCCCGGTGAAATCCTCGTCAGCTTCACGCTGCCGCCGCGTTCCAAAGGCTCGAGCGACGCGTATCTGCGCATGATCCCGCGCACTGAAATGGACATCGCCGTGGTCGGCCTCGGCGTCAGCCTGACGCTGAAGGATGGCGTCTGCACCGCCGCCCGCGTCGGTCTCGGCGCTGTCGCGCCGACCGTGCTGCTGGTTGAAGCGGCCGCCAAAGCCCTGATCGGCAGCAAGCTCGACGACGCCGCGCTCAACGCGGCCGCCGCCGCCTGTTCCGCCGCCTGCCGTCCGATCGACGACAAGCGCGGCACCATCGCTTATCGCACCAAAGTGGCCGGTGTGCTGCTCAAGCGCACCACCGCGATTGCCGCTCAACGCGCCAAAGGGAATTAAGCTTCATGGCCAAGGTCCACGTGTCAACCACCATCAACGGCGAACCGTCAGAGTTTCTCTGCGAGCCCAACGACACCATGCTCGATGCGCTGCGCGGGCCGCTCGGGCTCACCGGCTCCAAGGAGGGCTGTGCCTCCGGCGACTGCGGCGCCTGCAGCATCACGGTCGATGACAACCTCATCTGTTCCTGCCTGATGCTCGCGGTGGAATCCGAGGGCCACGAACTGCGCACCATCGAGGGCATGGCGCAGGGCGAAAAGCTGCATCCGCTGCAGCAGAAGTTTCTGGAAATGGCCGCGCTTCAGTGCGGCATCTGCACCTCGGGCATGCTGGTGGCATCGGACGCGCTGCTGAAGCGGAATCCGAAGCCGAGCGAGGAAGAGGTTCGCTTCTGGCTCGCCGGCAATCTCTGCCGGTGCACCGGTTATGACAAGATCGTTCGCGCTGTCATGGACACCGCGGCCGAAATGCGCGCCCAATAACAGCCGGAGCCAGCACCATGACCGTCGTTACCAACAACAAGTGGATCGGCCAGCGCACCATTCGTCCAGACGGTATGGACAAGGTGACCGGCCGCGCGCAGTTCGCCGCCGACACCAATATGCCCGGCATGATCTGGGGCAAAGTGTTGCGCAGCCCGCACGCGCATGCACGCATCAAATCGATCAACACCGCGAAGGCGGAAGCGCTGCCCGGCGTCAAGGCCGTCGTCACCGCGCGCGACATCGTCGATTTCCCGATCGAGAAGGGCGCCGTCATGCTCGGCATCCAGGACATGCGCTGGATGTGCCGCAACGTGATGGCGCGCGAAAAGGCGCTGTTTCCCGGGCACCCCATTGCGGCCGTTGCCGCTACATCAGAAGCGATCGCGGCGGAAGCCTGCAATCTGATCGAGGTCGACTACGAAGTGCTGCCTTTCGTGATCGAGATCGAGGACGCGATCAAATCCGACGCGCCGATCCTGCACGAGTTCAACAAGTTCGAGGGCAAGCCCTCCAACATCGCCGGCCGGCTCGAGCACAAGAAGGGTGATATCGCCGACGGCTTCAAGAAGGCCGACATCGTCATCGAGCGCAGCTTCACAACGCGCCCGGTGCATCAGGGCTATATCGAGCCGCATGCCTGCCTGATCAGCGTCGCGCCCGACGGCAAGACCACGATCTGGAGCTCCAGCCAGGGCCAGTTCATGGTCCGCGCGATGACGGCCCATCTCACCGGCATCCCGCAGAGCGACATCCGCGCCATCCCCGCCGAGATCGGCGGCGGTTTTGGTGGCAAGACCATCGTCTATCTCGAGCCGCTGGCGACGCTGCTGGCGAAAAAGTCCGGCCGCCCGGTGAAGATGGTGATGACGCGCGAGGAAGTGATGCGCGCGACCGGGCCCACGTCAGGCTCGAAGAGCACGGTGAAGATCGGCGCCACCAAGGACGGCAAGATCGTCGCTGCGCACGGCACCTTCTATTTGCAGGCAGGGGCGCTGCCGGGCTCGCCGATCCGCGGCGCGGCCGGCTGCAGTTTTACGCCCTACGACATCCCGAACCTGTTGTCGGAAGGCTATGACGTCTGCTCCAACCGTTCGAAAGTGGCGGCCTATCGCGCGCCGGGCGCGCCGATCGGCGCCTATGCGGTGGAATGCGTGCTCGACGAGGTCGCCGAGGCGCTGAAGATGGACCCGCTCGACTTCCGCCTTAAGAACGCCGCCAAGGAAGGAACGAAAGCCGCGCACGGCCCGACCTTCCCGCGCATCGGGTACATCGAGACGGTGGAAGCGGCAAAGGCGTCGGATCACTACAAGGCGCCGCTCGGAAAACTTCAAGGACGCGGCGTCGCTTCCGGCTTCTGGTTCAACGCCGGCGGTGAATCCTCCGCGCAGGTCAACATCACCGAGGACGGCAACGTCGTCGTCACCACGGGCCATCCCGATATCGGCGGCTCGCGCGCCGGCATCGCCAACATCTGCGCCGAACTGCTCGGCATCGACTATCGCCGCGTCTCCGTCATCATCGGCGATACGCAGACCATCGGCTTCTCGAACCTCACCGGCGGCAGCCGCGTGCTGTTCGCTTCCTCGATCGTGGTGACGCAGTCGACCGAACAGATCATCAAGACCTTGCGCGAACGCGCCGCAAAAATCTGGGAGATCGATCCCGAGGCGGTGAAGTGGGAAGACGGCGCGGCGCATCCGGTGAGCCCGAATGCCGGCCAGTTCCCGCCGCTGACGCTAAAAGATCTCGCCGAGAAAGCGCCCGCGATGGGCGGCCCGATCGGCGCCGGCGTGCAGCTCAACACCACGGGCGCGGATGGCGGCTTCGGCACGCATATCTGCGACGTCGAAGTCGACGTCGATCTCGGTATCGCGCGCGTGACCCGCTACACCGCCGTGCAGGATGTCGGCCGCGCCATCCATCCCGGCTATGTCGAGGGCCAGCTGCAGGGCGGCGTCGCGCAAGGCATCGGCTGGGCGCTGAACGAGGAATACATCTACACCAGGGACGGCAAGGTCGATAATCCCGGCTTCCTCGACTATCGCATGCCTGTGTGTTCGGACCTGCCGATGATCGACTGCATCATGGTCGAGGTGCCGAACCCGAAACACCCGCAAGGCGTCAAGGGCGTCGGCGAAGTGCCGCTGGTCCCCGTGATGGCCGCGGTGGCGAATGCGATCTACAACGCGCTCGGCAAACGCTTCTACGCCTTGCCGATGTCGCCGCCGAAGGTGCTGGAAGTGATCGACGCGCCGGAGACACGGCAGGCCGCGGAGTAAGCCAGCGTCGTTGCGAAGCCCGTAGGGTGGGTGGAGCGAGTTGTCCGCCGTAGCTCAAAGAGCGAAGGCGGAAGCGATACCCACCACTTGTTCCGACAAAAGAAAGATGGTGGGTTACGCTTCGCTTACCCACCATACTTCTTGACCCGCCATTTGCACCATCCATGCTGAGACAGCAGGCGTAGCCCGGATGAGCGAAAGCGACATCCGGGTCTTCTTTCCAATCCCGCATGTCGCTGCCCTCATGCGGGCTACAAGATATCTGCGTAGGGTGGGTGGAGCGACTTGTCCGCCGTAGCTCAAAGAGCGAAGGCGGAAGCGATACCCACCAGTTGTTTCGACGAAAGAAGATGGTGGGTTACGCTTCGCTAACCCACCCTACGAACTACGCGAAAAACAACAAAGGGGAGACCAGCCATGGAAGACGCCTCCGCCCGGCGCGCGGCGCAATCGCTGCTTGCGGCACATAAGGCCAACGTGCAATTCACCTCGCTCGCTCCGCCGGACAAACCCGCCACGATCTCGGACGCCTACGACATTCAGGACAGCTATGTCGCGCTGCTCCGCGGTGAGCACGGCGACGCCGTAGGCTACAAGGTCGGGCTGACGTCGGCAACGATGCAGAAGTTCTGCGGGATCGACCATCCGATCGCCGGCGTAGTGCTCGCAAGCCGTGTGCATCGATCCGGCGCGACGATCCGTCGTGCTGATTTCGGGCGGCTCGGCCTCGAATTCGAAATTGCCGTTCGCATCAAATCCGATGTGCCGGTCACGGCTGCGCCGGTGACCGCTGAAATGATTGCGCCGCATGTCGGCGGTGTCTGCGCAGCCATCGAAATCGTGGAAGACCGCAACGCCGATTACGGCAATCTCGATGTGCTTTCGCTGGTATCGGATAATTCCTGGAATGGCGGCATCGTGCTGTCGGACTTCGCGGCGAAATGGCCCGACCTGGAGCCGGTGATGGGACGTGCCACAAAGGATGACGTTGATATCGGCGAGGGCCAAGGCCGCGACATCCTCGGCCATCCCTTCAACTCCGTGGCCTGGCTTGCCACGCAGCTCAATTCGCGGGGGGGCGGGGCTGAAAGCCGGTCAGGTGGTGATGACCGGCAGCGTCATGAAGACCGTGTTTCCGGATAGCGATGCCAGCTATCGTTTCAGTCTCGAGGGCATCGGCATCGTCGACGTGCAGGTGCGTTAGGGCGGCGAAGGCCTGCGGTCGATCCTGGCAAAGGTAATGTCGTCGCGCGCGACCACCTGCTCGCTACGTCGTCGTGGCGACAACTGCGGTCTGTGGCACCTGCTCGCCGCCCACGGATGCGGGCTTGGTCGCGTCGTTGCGCTGATGTCCTCCGAGACTGCGGCGATAGCGTTGCAGTGGCCGTTCAACAGCCAGGTAGCTGACCGTAGCCATGGCGATCGAAAAACCGAGGACGATCGGACCAGTCAGGTACCAGGGAAACAACTCCCTGAGGTAGATGGCTGCCGGATAATGCCACAGATACATGCCGTAAGAGATGAGGCCGATGCCAACCAGCGGCGGCGCAGACAACACCAGACTGACCCTCGATTCTTTTGTCGAAGCCGAGATCAGCAAGCCTGAGGCGGCGATATGGGCAAAATTGGTCATGATCACCAACGACCAGGGCGCACGCCAGAAGCCGATCGAGAGGCAGACGGTGAGTGCAGCCCACGCGACGACGCCCGCGACATTGGCTGCTCTTTCCGAGATCAGGTCCTTGTGCCGGAGGGCTGTCGCCAGCAGCGCGCCGCAAATCAGGCCATCGATCCGCGTATCAAAGCGATAATACGTCGCGTCCCATCCCTGGGTTTCATAGATGTATATGCGCCATGCGCTGGCGAGCAAATAGAGGCCGAAGAGAACGACCAGACGCCCGCGAGGCCCGATGCGCGCCAGCAGCAGAACTGCGAGCGGCCAGATCAGATAAAAGTGCTCTTCGACCGAGAGCGACCATGTGTGAATCAGCACTTTCGGATTGTGCCAGAAGGCCTGCGAATAGTCGGTCAGATAAAATGCCGCCAGCGCGGCGTCGCGCACATGCGACATGAGGTCGAGCTGCGGCCAGAGCAGGGGGGCAATCAGCAGATACGCCGCCAGAAACAGCAGCAGGGGCGGGGTGAGACGGAGCAACCGGCGCAGATAGAATCTCCACAGGTCGATCCGTCCCGTCGCGCCGACTTCGTCCACGAGAAGCCGCGTAATCAGAAAGCCGCTCAGAACGAAGAACAGATCGACGCCAAAATAGCCCTGGTCGAATACCGTAACGTCGCAGTGATCTGCGATGACCAGGAGCACTGCGACCGCCCGCAATCCATCCAATGCTGGATTGTATGGAAACGGCAGCGCCAACAGAGCCCCCTTGTGCGGCGCAGCCGCGACGGTCGTTGTTACTGAACCGCCGCAGCCATGGGTTCTTTCCGGGACCCTGGCAGTTCGATAGGGGAAAATACTGAGGAAAGTTTACGCACTCCTTAATTTCACAACCTAAACTTGCTAACGTCCTTTCGCCGGGCCCGTTATGTATTGCACGCTACAGCGCTATGGCCGGCGGTCGATCCTGCGGTGATATCGTCACGCGTGACGGTTGTGTTGTCCAGGAAGGGAAGCCGCGGCATTTGCGAAGGCTTCTGTTAACTTACGTGAACATCTGAAGCGGCCGAAAGGCCGTGCGTCGGACCGGCGATCGCCTTCTCGCGCGGATCGGCATGTTCATTCAGCCTGCAAATCAGTTCATGCTCGCGATTACAATTTTCGCCTCGCGTTTTTTGGATCATTAACTACGAGGCGACGCCTCTGTAGCGGTTCGATGCGCCAACCCTTAGTTGGTACCGATTGTTAGTTCTCCTCATGCGAGAGTTTTTTTCATGCGCAGAGACGGCCAGTATGCGGTTTGGTTCAAGACCTCGCGTGGCGAAGGCACCGGCATCGTGCACCTTGCAAATGGCATCATATCGGGCGGCGACAGCTTCTTCACCTATAGCGGCTCCTACCAGGTCGATAACGACCATTTCACCGCGGCGTTGACGACCACGCGGCATGCCGCAGGTCCGCCCACGCTGTTCGGCCTCGACGTGGTTGACGTAGAACTTGCGGGGAGATTCAAGGGCAGGCTGGCGTCGTGCTCGGGAACGGCCAAACAGGCACCGGGCCTGCCGTTCGAGGCCACGCTGATCCCCCGCGAAGAACAGTCGCCCGAACCCGATCGTAGCCGCGCAGGAAAATTGCCCGATGGCTCCGATGCCAGGCGCCCGGTCCGCCATCCCGTTGTGCGTGGATTATCCAGGGGCTGATCGCGCCCGAGTGGAATTGGAATTATTTAAGGCGGCCTCCGGGCGCGCGCGAAACGGCGCGCCGCAGAAACGCGCCAATTTCGCAGGAGAAGGACATGTCGCACGGAATGGCACCCAGGGAGATTTTGCCCATGTCTGAAGTGATACCGTTCCCACCCAAGCCACAGCCGAAATCGATCGCGGACGAAACCGCTGAATTCCTGCAGCTGCTGGAGCGGATCAGGTCTTCGTCGGATAAGGTCGAGACAGAGGAATTGCAGACAACAGAGGAATAGGCGGACGGGCCCCCAGATTCTTGATTTGACGCGTTTTCTTGAAGCGAACCGGTATCCACTTCGCTGAAAAACGCTTTAATATCGCCGAATCAGGGGGACAGATGAATTTCTCGAAAGCGCATTTCATTGGCATTGCCGGAAAGGGCATGAGCGCAACCGCGCTGCTGCTCCGGCAGATGGGCGTGCAGATCAGCGGCTCCGACGAAGGTTTTTACCCGCCGGTCAGCGACTATCTCAGGAACGAGAAGATCCCGTTTGCCGCGGGATACCGGAAACAGAACATTCCTGACGATGCCGATGTCATCGTGATCGGCAAGAACGCAAAGCTTCAGCCCGACAGCAATGAAGAAGTTCGCGCCGCGATGGACAGCGGAAAGCTGGTGCGATCGTTTGCGGATTTGCTGCACGACATGACCGCCGGTTGCGAGACGATCGTGGCCGCGGGAAGCTACGGCAAATCGACCTGCTCTGCGCTGCTGGCGTGGTGCCTGAAGGTCTCGAGCAGGGACCCGAGCTATTTTATCGGCGAGATCACCAATGGGTTCGAGCGGCACGCGCACCGCGGGCAGGGCCCGACCTTCGTTCTCGAAGGCGACGAATACCCGGCCTCGAATTGGGACAACAGATCGAAATTCCTTCGCTACAACGCAAAAAACGTCCTGCTCACCTCGGCGACCCACGACCACATCAACGTCTTTCCGACGCACGCGGATTATCTCAGCCCCTTTCAAAGTTTGCTTGGCTCACTGCCTTCGGACGGGCTGCTGGTGGTGTGCAGCAGCGAGCCTCACGCGCGCGCCTTGGCTGGAAGCCTCGCCTGTCCCATTGTTTTTTATGCATTGGACGACAAGGCGCACTGGCATGCCGCCAACATCGCGCGTGGCGCGGAAACCGGTTTCGACCTGATGCGCGGCAGCGAAAAGATCATTCGCCTCTCGACCCGCATGCTTGGCAATCACAACATCGAAAATATCGTCGGCGTCAGCGCGATGCTGCTGGAGAAGAAGCTGCTGTCGCCCGAGGAGCTGAGCGCCGGCATGAGCACATTCCTGGGCGTCAAGCGCCGCATGGAATTGCTCTCGCCCGCATCGAAGGTGCCGGTCTACGAAGGTTTTGGCTCGTCCTACGAAAAGGCCCGGAGCGCCATCGTTGCCACAAAACTCCATTTCCCCGATCGCAGGCTGATCATCGTGTTCGAGCCGCATACCTTCACCTGGCGAAACCGGGCGGCGATATCAGCCTATGACGACGTGTTTGCGGGTGCGTCCCGGGTTTTCATCTATCAGCCGGCATCGCAGGGCGCCGGCACCCATGCCCAATTGACCCAGGATGAAATCGTCGCCCGCGTCAGGGCGGCGAATTACGATGCCGAGGCGATAAGTGACCCGGACGAGGCATTGGCGAGATTGGGCGACATGTTGCTGCCGGATGATGTTGTCCTGTTGCTGACGTCAGGCGAGCTTGGCGGGCTGATACGAACCATTCCGCAGCTCGTTGAGGCGAAGTATCCCGGCTGAAGCGCAGATCAGCATGCCTGCCCCTCACGGGTTCTTCGATATTGGCCGGACCGGTGTCGCCACATATGATCCGCGAAACGGCCCCCCCGCCGCGCGGTCACAAGAGGAAGCCCCATGCAAAAAGTTCTGGTCGAGAACAATGCCGACGGCACCACACTGGTCACGATCAACCGGCCGGAGCGCCGCAACGCCATCTGCGCCGAGACGGCGCTGTTGCTGCAGAAGGCCTTTGTCGAGTTCGAGCGCTCGCCGACGCAGAAGGCCGCGGTATTGACCGGCGCCGGCAATGAGGCGTTTTCCGGCGGCGCCGATACCGGCAATTTTCCCGAACTGTGGCGCTGCATCCCGACCGTTGGGTTCGAGACGACAAAGCCGATCATCTCGGCGGTGGGCGGCTGGTGCGTCGGCGGCGCGCTGGTGCTGTCGATGATGTGCGATCTCACGGTCGCGGCCGAGAATGCCAAATTCTCCTATCCGGAAGCGCGGATGGGATTTACCGGCGGCATGATCGCAGGGCTCGCCGCGCGGATCCCGCACAAGATCGCGATGGAGATGATGCTGCTGTGCCGCATCGTCGAGGTGCAGCGCGCCTGGAATATCGGCCTCGTCAACGAGGTGGTGCCGGTCGGGCAGCAGGTCGAGGTTGCGCTGAAGATCGCGCGCGAGATGACCGAGTTCTCGCCTTTGGTGCTGAAAACCCTGAAGCGCTTCGTCACCGAAGGCGTCCTGCCGCACGGACCCTCCGAGCAATCCGGCCGCGCCCAGCGCCAGCTTCATGAAGTCAAGGAAAGCGAAGACGCCGTCGAGGCCGCCGCCGCAGTCAAGGAAAAGCGTCGGGCGGTTTACAAGGGACGGTAGTGTTTTCTGTTGCTTCGTAGGGTGGGTTAGCGAAGCGTAACCCACCATCTTCGTGGCCACATCTGCGGTGGGTTACGGCTTCGCCGAACCCACCCTACGGACTGTTCTCAATCCGGCTTCAACCCGCCCGCCCGAACCACCTTGGCCCATTTCTCCGTCTCTTCCGCGATCAGCTTGCCGAAATCGGCCGGCGTGCCCGGCAGCGGTTCGCCGCCGATCGCGGCGAGGCGGGCTTTCATGCGGACATCGGCGATGGCCGCGTTGATTTCCTTGTTGAGCTTGGCGATGATTTCCGCCGGTGTTTTGGCGGGCGCGCACATGCCGTACCACTGGCTGGTTTCATAGCCCGGCACGAAATCGCCGACCGGCGGCAGCTCCGGCGCTACTTCCGCCCGTGCCGCCGTGGTCACCGCCAGCGCACGTAGTCTGCCGCTCGCGATATAATCCGTCGTGCCCGGCGCGGTCGCGAACAGCACCTGCACCTCGCCGCCGAGCAGGTCGGTCAGCGCCGGCCCCTGGCCGCGATAGGGCACGTGCACCATGTTGACGCCGGTCATCATCTTGAACAGCTCGCCCGCCATATGCGGCGCGCTGCCATTGCCGGCGGAGGCCATGTTGACCTTGCCCGGATTGGCCTTGGCATAGGCGATCAATTCAGGGACGGTTTTGACCGGCATCGAGGGATGCAACAGGATGATCATCGGCACGCGGATGATGCCGGCGACCGGGGCGATGTCGCGGATGAAGTTGAACTTCAGATTATTGTAGAGCGCGGCGTTGACCGCGTTCGGCACGGTGGCCAGCAGCAGGGTGTAGCCGTCGGGCGCGGCGCCGACCACGGCCTCGGTGCCGATATTGCCGCCGGCGCCGGTGCGGTTTTCGACCACGAAGGATTGCCCGAGCCGCTCGTTGAGCCACTGGCCGATCAGCCGCGCCGTAATGTCGACGCCGCCGCCGGCGGCAAAACCGGCAACGATGCGCACCGGCCGGGACGGGTAATCCTCCGCCACGGCGGCATGCGGAAACGCCTGCACGGCGAGGCCGGCGGCGGTGAGCTGCAGGAATTGTCGGCGTTGAATTTGACGGTGAATTGTCATGGGCGTGCCCCCCGGGAACGCCAATGCTAGCTCAACTTACAGCGCCGGCCTAATCTTCGCGACCCGAGGTCATGGACCTTGCGTTTGAGGATTCGCGGCTCGAGGACACCAGCGCCGAGGTGGCAAACTTCGCGGCTTCGGCTTCGCGAAGCTCCTTGCGAATTCTTCTCGC
The DNA here is from genome assembly GCF_018130105.1 of Bradyrhizobium sp. AUGA SZCCT0160. Taxonomy (NCBI): domain Bacteria; kingdom Pseudomonadati; phylum Pseudomonadota; class Alphaproteobacteria; order Hyphomicrobiales; family Nitrobacteraceae; genus Bradyrhizobium; species Bradyrhizobium sp. AUGA SZCCT0160. The sequence continues at coordinate 205,169 of NZ_JAFCMD010000011.1, read as the reverse complement.
GTCCCGCAGCGTCCGCTGGATGTTCTTGTCGGCGGAGCCGTCGTCAAAGAACAGCATCGTTTCGCAGCTGATGCACTGCCGGGAATAGCCGCTCTGCAGCCGTCGCGCCTTTTCGCGAAAGCACGATTTGCAGCGGTGGCAGCGGATCTGAACCGAATCGTCCATCGTCTGGTCCCTGGGCCGCGGGCCGTTACCCGTCTTGTTTGGAAGGTCGTTATCGGGCAGCTGTACCGGAGCTTCCTTAAGAGATCGTCCTCGCATCCGGTGGCCATTTAGCTTTCGGCAATGCGATTTCGGGCCAATCCTTTAAGCTTGTCATTAACCGTCCCGAACTTCCGTCCCGCCAAACGAAAAGGCCCGCCTGACAGCGGGCCTTTACAGCCTTTGCGCGGTGGCGGTGGCTACATCGCGATGCCGTAATAGTCGTTGACCGTGCGTACGCGCGCAGGGTCGGACCAATTCCAGGCGTTGTCATTGCCGTATCTCGGCGCGCCCTTGAGCTGCGTCTCGGTTATCCCGGTGCGATAGCCGCCGAGATTGGTGTCGTATTTCAGCGACTGCCAGGGCAGCGGATAATGGTCGTCACCGATTCCGAGAAAGCCGCCGAAGCTCAACACGGCATACGAGACCTTGCCGCTCATCTTGTCGATCATGACGCGCTCGATCGATCCGATCTTGGTGTCATCGGCGCCGTACACGGCGGTTCCTTCCACCTTGTCGCTGCCGATCAGGGAACCGGTTTCTCTTGCTTCCGTAACCATGGTTGCTCCTCCATTGATTGAGAACGAGCAACCGGCGGAATCACGAATTGTTCCTGCGAAGATTCGACGCGCCAGACTGGCTCGTCATGCCCGGGCTTGTCCCGGGCATCCACGCCTTGGCCTCCACTAAGCAAGAAAGACGTGGATGGCCGGGCATAGGCGAGCGGAAGCGACGCCGTCCTCCAGACGGCTATGCCCGGCCATGACGAAATCTTTTTCAGGTTAGCGAGGCCGAAAATCCTGGCTAGACTTTCGGTCAGGCCTCACGCCACGCGGTGCAGCGCGCAGAGCTTGTTGCCGTCAGGGTCGCGCAGATAGGCGATGTAGAGTTTCACCCCGCTGCCTTCGCGGATGCCCGGCGGATCCTCGCAGGTCTTGCCGCCATGAGCGAGGCCGGCCGCATGAAACGCATCGGCCTGTTCGGGGGAATTGGCGGTAAAGCCGATGGTGCCGCCATTGGCGTGGCATGCTTCCTTGCCGTCGATCGGCTTCGACACCGAGAAGGTGCCGGTTTTGCTGCGGTAGAAGATGCGGTGGCGGTCGACCCGCCCGGGCGGAATGTCGAGCGTGCCCAGCAAGGCGTCGTAAAACACCTTGGCCTTTTCCAGATCATTGGTCCCGATCATGACGTGCGAAAACATGTCGTCTTTCTCCCAAAAGTTGCGCCGAGCGATCGGCGACGTTTTGTCCTGTTTTTTGCGAGGTCGAACGTAACAGCGCCGGCCGGAATAGGGAAGTGAATGGCGCGCCTTCATGCCGCAGCGCCGCGATGTTCGCAAGCGGCGGCAGCATTGACCTCCGGGCCTTTCCGCTTCCTGTTTTCCGGCCTATTGCTAAGGTTGCGCGCGGCCGAAAACGAGAACGATCAATGAAAATCACGGATATCCGCACCCATATTTTGCAGGCCACGCTGTCGCAGCCCTTTGCCTATTCGCGGGCGTGGTACGACACGCGCACCGCCATGCTGGTCGAGATCGAGACCGACGGCGGCCTGATCGGCTGGGGCGAATGCTACGGCCCCGCGGCGATCAATTCGGCCGTGGTGAAAAGCGTCGCCCCCTGGCTGATCGGCGAGGACCCGCTGCGCACCGATTTTCTCTGGCAGACCGTCTACGCAAGGCTGCGTGATCACGGCCAGAAGGGCGTCGTCATCGAGGGGCTGAGCGGCATCGACATCGCGCTGTGGGACATCAAGGGCAAGCATTTCGGCGTCCCGGCGCACCAGTTGCTCGGCGGCCGCGTTCGCAGCGAAGTGCAGGCTTACGCCACCGGGCTCTATCGGCGCAAATCCGGTGATCCGCAGCGTTACCTCGCCGAGGAGGCTGCGGGCTACGTTGCCGAAGGATTCAAGGCGGTGAAGCTGAAGGTCGGCTTTGGCGTCGAAGAAGACGCCGCGGTGACGCGCGCGGTGCGCGAGGCGATCGGGCCCGGCATCGCCCTGATGGTCGATGCCAACCACGCCTATGACGCCACGGCCGCGATCCGTCTCGGCCGCATGATCGAGCCGCACGACATCGGATGGTTCGAGGAGCCGGTGCCGCCGGAGGATCTGGCTGCTTACCGCGAAGTGAAGTCGGCGCTGTCGATTCCGATCGCCGGCGGCGAGTGCGAATTCACCCGGTTCGGTTTTCGCGACATTCTCGTCTCGCGTGCGATGGACATCATTCAACCGGACACCTGCGCGGCCGGCGGCCTGTCCGAATGCAAGAAAATCGCCGACATGGCCGAGGCGTTTGGTATCAGGTACAACCCGCATGTCTGGGGCACCGGCATTGCGATTGCCGCCTCGCTGCAACTGCTCGCGGTGCTGCCGACGCATACCCCAAGCTCGCTTGCCCCGTTGCAGCCAATGCTGGAGTTCGACCGCACCGAACATCCGATCCGTCAGGCGATCCTGAAGCGGCCAATCGAACACGAGCGCGGCATCGTCCGCGTGCCCGACGGCCCCGGACTCGGCGTCGAGGTGGACCGCGAGGCGCTCGCGCGGTTTGCGGTGAAGTGAAGGTCCGTTGCCTACGCGGTTGCCGGGCCGGCATTCAGCAGCTGGGAAACCGCTGTGACGAGTTGCGCCGGCGCGAACGGCTTCTGCAACAGCACGCTGTTGGGCACGCCCCGCGATGACCATTCATCCGCAGCCAGGCCCGTCATGTAGATGACCGGACAATGCGGGTCGATCTCCCTGACCTGCCGCGCCACGTCCCAGCCGTTCATCGTGCCCTTCAGGCTGACATCGGTGACGAGCGCCCGGTAGTTCTTGACCCGGCCCCTGACCAGGGTCAGCGCCTCTTCGCCCGATGACAGAATGTCGGTTGCAAAACCGCCTTCCATCAGCGTCGCCTCAACGACGTCCTGCAGCGGGTACTCGTCTTCGACGACTAGAATGAGTGGCAATTCCGACAACGCTAACCTCTGGCTTGATCGACCGTATTGGGTAAGGTGCGCGGCGCGCCGGCGCCTGCGCCGTTCAACCAACCGGAATCCTGTTCAGTCCATAACGTTGGCAAGATGATGACCTGCCGGACGCATAACAGGCATCGAGATTGACCACTGCGCTATTCGCCGCCCCGGAACCGTAGTACGGCGCTGGTTCATCAATTCGTGAACGGTGATGGCGTTCCCGCCGCATGTCTGTTTTTGCGCGATTTACGCCATTTCGGGTCGGCCATGCGCGCAGTAGCTTGCGCGCCAAATCGCAATGAATGTCAGAGCCAAGCAACCATGAACTGGCGACTTGCAAGATGGATCGGCCTCGGCGTCCCGGCACTGTTCGCACTCGTCTTTGCGGGCTGGATTTTCACGCTGCCTCCGGCGGTCTCGTTTGCGGCCGCGCCGCCGATCGCGAAAGAGGAGGCCGAGGCCACCATTGCCGCGCTGAAGCCGCCGAAGCGCCAACGTCCGCTGATCGCGATCATCGGCATCAATGACGCCACCGAGACCACCGACTATCTGATGCCCTATGGCATCCTGCGGCGCGCCGATGTGGCCGATGTGGTGACGCTGGCAACCAATCCGGGTCCGATGTCGCTGTTCCCGGTGCTCAAGGTGCAGCCGCAGGCGACCACCGCTGATTTCGACGCGCAGCATCCTGATGGAGCCGACTATGTCATCGTCCCCGCCATGAGCCGGGACGACGATCCGTCCGCGCTGCAATGGATCCAGAGCCAGGCCGCCAAGGGCGCGATCGTCATCGGGGTCTGTGCCGGGGCAAAAGTCGTCGGCGACGCCGGATTGCTCCACGGCAAGCGGGCGACGACGCATTGGTATTCGCTGAAGGAATTGCAGGGCAGGCATCCGTCGATCCGCTATGTCGCCAATCGGCGGCTGGTGGTCGACGGCGCCGTTGCGACGACGACGGGAATATCAGCGTCGATGCCGATGTCGCTGACCCTGATCGAGGCCATCGCCGGCCGCGACAAGGCCAAAGCCGTCGGGCGAGACATCGGCCTTGCCGACTGGGACGCGCGTCATGACAGCAGCGCCTTTCAGTTCACGCGCCCATTCGCGCTGACGGCGATGCGCAATGTCCTGGCCTTCTGGAATCGCGAGCAGCTTGGCATCGAACTTTCGCCTGGTATGGACGAAGTGTCGCTGGCCCTCGTCGCGGACGCCTGGTCACGTACCTACCGCTCACGCGCAATGACATTTGCCGCTACCGCCGGCGCGCAGGAAACCCGCAACGGCCTTCGCATTGTGCCCGATGAGGTCGCCGCCAACTGGCCCGCGGAGCGGCGACTGCCTGATATCGGCGCCTCGCCGCCGGCCAAGGCGCTGGACCAGACGCTGGCCGCAATCGAGGCGCGCTACGGCATGCCGACCGCCGACTTTGTCGCGATGCAGCTGGAATATCCGAGGCAAAGCGGGGCGCGGTGATCGCGCTCAAGCAACAGCGCTTACTTGGGCTCCGGCTCAACCAGCCCGTCACCCGGATTTTGCAGTTGTCCAGCAAGCGAAAGCTTGACCGCTGCGCCGAGCGCCTGCGCGACGTTCACGACTTCCTGCTGAAACGCCTTGTCTTCGTCCAGGGCCTGGTGCGCGGTCGCGTAGGGCTCCATGTAGCCGATGTAGCCGTCCCGCTCCGCCATGCCGCCCGCCGAGATCAGCGACATGTCGGTCAGCCAGTCCGCAAGCGAACGGCGCAACGTTTCAGCGCCGACACTGTCGCCATGCGCCACGATCCCGAAATGCCGGCCGGCGAGATGCCGCGGATAAGGCCAGCCCTTCAGTTCGAGCGTCTTCGCTTCGATGGCTTTCTTGCCGTGCGTGGAGGTGGGATCGGGATTGCCGCCGTCGGCGCACACCAGCCGATCCATCATCGCCTTCAGCGCCGTCGGGACATGATACCAGTTCACCGGCGTGATGATCATGATGCCGTGCGCGGCGACCCATTGCGGATAAATCTCGTTCATCCAGTCGTCGGTCTGCCCGAGCGCATAATTGGGATAGCAGCTGCACGGCCAGTGACACAGCGCCATCGAGGTCGAGACGCAGGATTTGCAAGGGTGGATTTGCCGGCCGAATTCCGACGTCAGCCGTGACAGGTCGAGAATGTCGACGGCAAATCCCATCCCCGAAAACACCGGTTCGGCGAGCTTGACGAGACGCCAGGTCTTGGACATCTCGCCCGGGCAGGTATGCTCGCTGCGCGAGGACCCGCTGATGATCAGGATGCGCCTTTGTTCATTTGCATCGTCATGACGTCGCTGCGCAGCCAGGATCGCTTCACGCGCAGCGAGCCAGTCGACGGAAAGTTCGTAAGTGGGATCGGCAAATTCCGGACCCGCCTTGCGCGTCACGGGCGCCTTGCGCGAGTGCGCGTAGGCGTCCCATGCCGCACCGATGATGGCGTCGAGTTCGCGTTGCAGCGGTGCGAAAACCGGGTCGGCAAACCGCCGGCGGTAGCGTTTCTCGAATTCATCGCGGCCGAGCTTGACGGGCGGCATCCCTTTCCGAACATCGAGCTCGGTCATGATCGATCCCAGTTGTTGTCAGCACTATCAACATTTGCGCGGCCCCGCTGGTTCCCATCACCCGAAGTGCTGAATCATTCGTTCAAGCTTTGTCGTCGTTCGGCCGTAGCGTTTTCCAGCCAGGTCGACTCCCAATTCGCGCACGGAAAAGCGCCGCTCGCAGAAGCGCTTACCTTGAGCGAGCGAGGGTTGGACTCGCACCTGCTGTTGGGGCAATCTGGAAAACATACTTGCAGCCATTGCGCGCACAAACGGGAGCTTCCATGAGCGCTATCAATCGCATTCCTTACGGACTATCGGCCGTTGCGGCTTGCTTCTTCACCTTCGGCCGGCGCACAACAATTGGCGACCAACGGGATCGGCGTCGCGTCCTGTGAAAAGCTCGCCAGGGACATGAATCCGGCAGAGGGCTTCAACAATGTGACCAACTCCCTGATCTTCTATTGGGTCCAGGGTTACATGAGCGCCGCCAACATCGCGCTGCTGGAGGGCGACAGCCAGTATGTCGATCTCTATTTGATGAACGAAAAGAAGATCCTCCCGCTGATCTACGAATTCTGCCAGAAGAACCCGGGCAAGAAGCCGATCAGCGTCATCGATCAACTGATCGAGGATACCGACAAGGTCGAAGGCAAGTGGAAGAGCGGCACCGTCCCCTGGGCCGCGGACGACGATTAGAATTCGTTTCCCCCGAGGCGGTACACATAGCTCCCGGTTATGCGCTCGTGTCGGTCCTCTCGGCTTGGGCGCCAGCTGCGGTTTTCGGCTCGTCGATTTGCTCCGCCAGCAGCCTCAACTGTTTTGCTGCTTTTTCTTAGAGCGTTTTCCAGCGAAGTGGATACCGGTTCGCGTCAAGAAAACGCGTCAAATCAAGAATCTAGAGCCCCGTCCCGATTCAATCGGAACGGAAAAGGCTCTAGGCACGCTGCAGCCGCAGCCCGCAGCAATGCGGGCTCTTTTCCTTACAACATGACGCGTTGCAGCTGCTTTGATTCAGCTAGGGCGGCAACGGGAGCGAATGCCCGAGGAAAAAACGCAGCATTTCCCTTGTGGCATCGGGTCCTCGCGGATCAGTATAGGAGCCCGCGGGGCTGCCTCCCGACCATGCGTGTCCGGCACCGTGCACATTCCAATGCTCCAACATTGCGCGCCCGTTCGCGTCGCTATGAATCGTGCGGGTATAGGCATGGCCTCCCGCTACCTGCCCGCGGTGCACCTTCTCTTGTGTCCTCCTCGTTCTCATAGACTTGAGAATTTGGTCGCCGTTGTTTGGATGCACCGTAGTGTCGCGATCGCCGTGAAAAACAATGGTCGGGACAGGTGGTCCGTCACCTGAAATGACGCTACGAGGGCTGCCACCTTGCCGCATGGCGGCAAATGCAGAGGGTATGTCAGTGGCGGCCCCGCAGGCGAGGCCGGAATGGATTCCAACCGCCGCATACAGATCTTTGTAGGTTGCTCCCATGATAGCCGCAGCGGCGGCCCCGGCCGACAGGCCGCCGACATAGACGCGCCTTTGATCGACCGAATAGTCGTGCATGATTTGACGCGTGATACCTGCGATAAGCGAGGGTTCACCTCTGTCCCGCTGCTGGTCTGCCGTGCGAAACCAATTCCAGCATTTCGCCTGGTTGGCCTTGCTGTGCTGTGCAGGATAGACCACGAAGCAATTTTGTTCTTCTGCAGCAAAGTTCATTCTGGTACCGGCGGCGAAATCGTCCGGTGACTGGGTGCAGCCGTGAAGCATGACGACCAAAGGAAGCGGTTGTCCCTGATAGCGGCTGGGGATGAAAAGCCTGTAGGCGCGACTCCCCGCCGGATTGCTGTAGGCACCCTCGATGAACCTCGCGCCCGCCGGCACGATGTCCGGCATGGACAGCGGCGTGCGATTCAATACACCTCGCAGCCCGATCCCCGAGGGCTCCTTTGCGCGATTCAGCAGCGCTCGGGGCATGCGCGGTTGGGAAGATGCGGACCCAGCCAATTGTGGACTATCCGTCTCCTCAATGGCATTGGCCTTGGCGTCGATGATCATCGCACCGCTGTGCCATGTCGCGTCTGGCGCGCTCTCCCCACGAAGCATGCGCTGAAGGAGTGCGGTGGCCTCAACGAGTTGGCCCGCGCGCGTGAGGCGGGTGGCTTCGCGAACGATGTCCTGCCTAATCATGCCGTCACCGCATCCTGTCGGCGAGAGCGGCTTTGACCGCCGGACTGGCATGCAAAGCTCCCAGCACGGAGACGGAGGCTATGGTCGCGCGCGCAAGCTCGGGCGTGACGTCTTGGGCGATACTGGCAAGGCCGAGGACATTGATGTGGAGTGTCTCACCGGCTCGTCGCGCTGCTTCAAGGTCCTCGCGGCTGTAGTTCCGCAGACCGAGGTCCAGACTTTTTCGGGCCGTTGACTGCTTTACAACATCTGCGTGACGTTCGAGTTGGTTCCGGATCGCCGTCCGGATGAAATCAGTTCGGTTCGAGTAGAATCCTTCCTGAACCATTAGATCGACATGACCAAGGTCGACATAACCAAGATTGATCGTGATTTTTTCGGTGTCAGGGGGCTTAGGTCGAAACTCCTGCACATTGCTCGTCACCATCACTTAACTCCATAGGCCATCTGTATGGATGTTATATGGATGGTCTGTGGCGCCAATCAAGGTCAGAACCTCTAGGTTCGGCAAAAAAACGGCCCGCCGAAGCGGGCCGTCTCGTGGTTTCGCCTATCGAACTCCGCCGCCGTACAGCGCGCGTTCCTTTCGGACCTCATCCGCGCCGTAGGGCTTGCTGGCGGGATCGAACGACTTCCACCCGGTCTTCTGCCAGGCGGCGCTGCGGTCGCGCAGGTTGACGGCAGATTCGTTCAATGCCGTCTCAAAGCGGGAACGATCCGCATCGGCAACGCGTGCCGACACCAGCGTGCCGCCTCGACGAATGCCCTCGGCGTAGGAGTGAGCATCGGCTTCCGAAACGCCGGCTTGCGTGAGCGCGCCGACGATCCCGCCGGTCGCCGCACCTGCGGCCGCGCCAACCGCCGTTGCGGCCAGCCAACCCGCCGCAACAACGGGCCCCAGTCCGGGGATCGCCAGCAAGCCTAGTCCGGCCAGCAGGCCGGCTGCGCCACCGACGCCGGCGCCGATGCCGGCACCCGTGCCGGCACCTTCGGCGCGGTCGTCGGTGCCATCGTGGTCGCGATCCACCTTCTTGTCGGTGTTGAACCAGCCGTCGGAATTATTGGCGACCAGACTGATATCCGAGTGCGGCACGCCGGCGGTTTCGAGCCGTTGGACGGCCTGCCGAGCGTCAGCGTGATTGTCGTATAGGCGAGAGATTGTGACGGTCATTTTTATTGTTCCTTACTTGGCAGTATTGACGTTGCCTTGAAAATCGACGCTCACCGCAGTAGCGGACCCGCTCTTGCTGGCCTTGCCGCGCCACACGCCATTGTCGTCCTTCTTCAGTTCGGTGACGTTGGTGTAGCCGGCATCCTCGATTTTCGACTTGGCTTGTCCTTCGGTAAAACTGTTGCGACCCGCGACAGGAGCGTTGGAGTTGTTTTGTCCGGCGCTGTTGACCGCGTTGTTGTTTGGTCCTGGCTGCGCCGGCGGATTTTGCGCCGAGGCCGTGGTGGCCGCCAGCAATCCGATACAAACGAAAAGAACTGAGCGTTTCATAATTTTCTCCAGAGTTTCAGGAGCGGGCCTAATCTCTCGTTATGTCTTTGGTTCCTCGCGTCGCGACGTTATGCGTCTTTCGTCCGGCGCCACGAGACCGGTCAATATGATCGTTGGCGGGCCTTCGGGCCTGTGAGCCGCCGCTGCGCGAATGGACAAATCTTTTTAAAACGACGGGCGATGCCATCTGACGGCTGGCGTGGAACCCGGCAGGAACTGGAACGTTACAGGCGCGGTGATTCAGTGATTCAACGAAGGAGACAAACATGTCCCGCGGGATGCCATCGATGACGGCGCTATTGGGCTTGCTCGCGTTGGCGGGCTATCAGAACAGGGACAAGATCGCCGAGATGCTGAAAGGCGCGACCGGCAATGCGCAGCCGGGGGTCGGCGGCCAGCAAGGTCCGTTGGGCGGCCTGCTCGGCAATCTCAGCGGGGCTTTGGCCGGCGGCGGCGTCGGCGGATTGCTGGGCGGTGGGCTGGGCGAGTTGCTCGAACGCTTCAAGCAGAACGGCCAGGGCGATGCCGCCGAGTCGTGGGTCAGCAAGGGACCGAACAAGGAGCTTCCTGCCCCGCAACTGAAACAGGCCATCGGCGCGGATGTGCTGGCCGAGCTGGAACAGCAGACCGGCCTGTCGCAGGAGGAACTCCTGGCAAGGCTTTCACGCGAACTCCCCACTGCCGTCGATAAATATACGCCCGACGGACGCCTTCCGAGCTGACGCTCACAAACTGAGGATTTTGATATGGGCATTATCTGGACGATCATTATTGGCTTCCTGGCCGGCGTGATAGCGAAGTTCATCATGCCCGGAGACAACGAGCCCTCGGGGTTCATCCTCACGACGATACTCGGCATCGTCGGGGCGTTTGTTGCGTCGTATCTCGGCCAGGCACTCGGCTGGTATCGGCCCGGCGAGGGCGCCGGCCTGATCGGCGCGGTCGTGGGCGCTATCGTGGTCCTGCTTATCTACAGCATGGTTGCAGGTCGCCGCCGCGCGATCTGAGCGTGGTCACCTTTTTCGACATGGCCGGGCATAGCCGTCTGTAGGACGGCGTCGCTTCCGCTCGCCTATGTCCCGGTCATCCACGTCTTTCTTGCCTGATGGAAGCAAGACGTGGATGCCCGGCACCCGCTAGGGCTTCGACGGGGCCACGAGTGGTCGGCCCGCCGAAGCTTTAGCGAAGGCGAAGGCCGGGCGTGACGGTGTTCGGTAAAAGGCGCTATTTCCTTGGAGCATCAGCTGACTGCGGCAATCTGGCGCGACGGGCAAATCACTTCTGATATTCAAAAATCGTGTCAAGTCCTAAATTTCCGAAAATCGAAAATATTTCTCTTCCCTTCTACCCCAAATCACCTGCACATAAATAACCATCCCGTCCCATTCAGAGGGGCGTCGGCCGTCGTCATGACGAGGGGCGGGGATGCGGTGGACGCTGATGTTGCGATTGACGGTCGCGGCTGAAGCGTACGGTGAAAGCGTGTGGTCCTGGCGCCCGTAACGGCGTCAAGCCTTTCGGGAGCTAACGCTTCCGAGGGGCGACGGTGGCAATAGAGGCCGTCTCACCGGGGAGAGCGCGTCATAAGCCGTAAAGCCATTGCGCAGGGAATGTCGGATGCTCTCCGCTGCCCTGTATGCTCGTGTGCACCATCTTGTTGCACAATCGCACACGAGACCGCGGGTGCAGCGCGCATCCGGCATTCCCTGCGCCCTCTGAATTCGAGGGTAAGGAAATTTCTCGCAAAGCTCGGGCGCAATGCGCCGCGAGATCGCGAAGCTGCGTTTGAATGATGGTGCATTCAACAACAAACACCGCCGTCGTCCCGGGCTTGACCTCAGATGCGCAATTGCGCATCGGGGGACCCATACGCCGCGGCCCATCGGTAAGCGCTCTGGCGTTAGAGACCTTCTGCAAACAATGACTGCCGCGGCGTGGGTCCCGGCTCAAGGCCGGGACGACAACTGAGACTTTGGCTGCATCTCCGTCAAATCCCCGCAGGTTCCTTCACATGCTCGATGTCGGGCAGCGGGGCGCCGGCGATCATGGCTTCGAAGCCGCGCAGGCGCTGATAGATCGAGATCAGGTCGACAATCGTGCTCCAGGAGTTGATGAGATATTGAAACGCGTTTCGAACCTGCGTGAACGCATTGAGGATCTGGTTCAAGGTTCCGAGCGTGATCTTGCCGGCCACGATCGTCGGCCCCAGCAGGATGTAGGGAAAGACGACGTCGGTCTGCAGATAGACGATGCGGCCGATGTTGAAGTACAGGAAGTTCAAATAAAGCCGGAAGTAGTTTTTCCGTATGTTGGCGAAAAGCTCGTCGAGCGTCGGCGGATCGGCGCGGGCCGGATCGTCTTCGCCCAGCACGAGCTCCTTGCGGTAGGCGGCTTCGACGCGCTGGTTGAAGAACTCGATGCCCGGCAGCTTGATGCCGATCAGGGCCAGTGCGCCGGTGCCGAGGACCGACCAGATGATCGCAGCGAACACCAGCGGATAGGGAACGGCGCCGATCAGGGGCAGTTCGGTGATGTCGGCGGACAGCTTCACCAGCACCGGCAGGAAGGCGATCAGCGTCAGCACCGCGCTGATGAAGTTGACGCCGAGCTGTTCGGTGATGGTCGCAAATCGCATGGTGTCTTCCTGCACCCGCTGCGAGGCGCCCTCGATGGTGCGCAGCCGCGCCCAGTTCGAGATGTAGAAATCGTTCATCGCGGTACGCCAGCGGAAGATGTAGTGGCTGACGAAGAACCGCGTCAGCACGCCGACGATGACCGCGACCAGCGCAATGCCGGCAAAGGTCGACAATTGCGCATAGAACTGTTCGACCGTGACCGGCGCGGATTTCGAGAGCGCGGCCTGGATCATGTTGTAGAACGGGCCGTACCAGGTGTTGACGGCGACGCTGACCTGGACCTGAAAGTAGGTGGCGAACAGGATCAGGGCGGAGCCCGGAATGGACCAGAGCGCCCAGGGATGCGGCGCGAACCACATCCAGAAGGCGGTGAAGGCACCAACGAAAACGGCGAAGTAGAGATCGAACCACAGCGACCGCGCCGACCAGAATATGGCAACACCGACGCCTCCCGGTCCCGACGATCCGATCCACTCGCTGGCGAAGCTGTACCAGAGCGTCATCGCCAGCGCCGTCCAGACGATCGCCGACAGGAAGAAGATTTTCGGGCGGGGGAAGAATGAAACGAACATTCAATTGTCTCTCAGGTCAGAGGAGCAACACGTAGGCAACAGATTCTCAGTTGTCATCGCCCACGAATGCGGGCGATCCAGTACTCCGCGGCGCCGGTGACACGCCCGAAAAGCCGCGGTGTACTGGATACCCCGCCTTCGCGGGGTATGACGGCAACTCTTGGAGCGACGCACTCACAACTCTCTCGCGTTACTGAACGCAAACGACGACACGCGCCGCGTGTTCTCGTCCAGGATCAGGGTGCGCGTGATCGGCGGCTCGGCGCGCTGGCTGCAGTTTTCGCGCTCGCAGAGCCGGCAGTTGACCCCGATCGGCGTACCCTCGGTTTTCTCCAGGTCCATGCCGGCGGCATAGACCAGTTTGGCGGCATGGCGGATTTCGCACCCCAGACCGATCGCAAAGCGCGGCTGCGGCTGCGGGTGCGGCGCCACCGGCCGGCGCACCATCTGCGCGATCGAGAAGTAACGGGTGCCATCTGGCAATTCGATGACCTGCTTGAGCAGCCGGTCCGGCGTGTCGAAGGTCGAATGCACGTTCCACAGCGGGCAGGTGCCGCCGAATTTCGAGAACGGAAACGTGCCGGAGGAAAACCGCTTGGAAACATTGCCGGCATTGTCGACGCGGAGCAGGAAGAACGGCACGCCGCGCGCGTTCGGCCGCTGCAGCGTGGTCAGGCGATGGCAGACCTGTTCGAAGCCGGCATTGAAGCGCTGCGCCAGCACGTGCACGTCGTAGTTCAGCGCTTCGGCCGCGGAATGAAACGCCTGGTAGGGCATCATGGTGGCGGCGGCGAAATAATTTGCCAGCGTAATCCGGTAGAGCCTTCGCGGCGTGTCGTCGAGCGGGCCGGCGCGGTTGACGATGGCATCGATGCTGGCGCTGCATTCGGCCAGCCCGATCTGCAGCGCCAGCTGGAAGGCCCGGCCGGGGCCATCGACCAGTTCGGAGACCAGCAGCTGCCGGCGATGGCGGTCGAACCGCCGCAGCGTTTCGCGCATCACGTCGACAGGCATGATGCGGGTGACGATCGAATGCTTTTCGCGCAATCGCGCGGCGAGGGCCGCAAACAATTCCTCGGGCGGCACGCCCAGTTCGTCTCGCAGGCTTTCCGCGGCCTGCTCGAGCTCGGGGAAGTAATTGCGGTTGGCCTCGATCAGGTCGCGCACCCGCTCGATCGGATTGGCCTCGAATCGGGTTCCCTCGTCGCGGTCGGCCATTTGCGCCGCCACAAGCGTTTCGCCGCGGCGGGCCTCGGTATAGGCGGCGTACAGCCGTTGCAGGGAATGAGTCACACCGGGGCACAATTCAGCGAGATCGCGCAGTTCCTGCTTCGGCAGGTCGATTTGCCGGAACAGGGGATCGGAGAAGATCTCGTTCAGTTCGGCGAAAAAGCGATCCTCGTCGGCGGTCGCAAGATCACGCAAATCAAGGTCATAGGTCTCCGCCAGCCGGAGCAGCAGCTGGGCGGTCACCGGGCGCTGGTTGCGCTCTATCAGGTTGATATAGCTCGGAGAAATCTCCAGGCCTTCGGCCATCTGGGTCTGCGACAGGCCGAGCTGCTGGCGGATCCGGCGAAACCGCGGACCGACAAACAGCTTCTTTCCGGACTCGCTCGCCATGTCAGCCTTTCTGCCCGGTTTTGTGACAAAATTAACAAAATGACATCTGTGACAAGTTCAGATGTTACATGACATCACCATTCAAGATCAAGCTACCTATACGAAATCAGGATTTTGGCGTTTAGCTCTCGGTACGTTTTGCAATGCACTGTCATGAATGTCGATTACGGCAAAGCGTGGCGAATGCGGCAAATTAGTCGTCACCGAAAGGATTAAGCAAATGAACTATCAGCCACGTGGCATCGACCAGGCCATCAAGGGACCCGCTTCCTACGCGAGCGAGCTTGGCGCTGCCAAGGCGCTGCTCGAGACCCAGCCGACCTGGAACGGCGTCACTGCCGAGGCCGTGGCGCGGATGCGTCTGCAGAACCGCTTCAAGACCGGCTTGGACATCGCCCGGTACACCGCGGCGCTGATGCGCAGCGATATGGCTGCCTACGACGCCGATCCGACCAAGTACACCCAGTCGCTGGGTTGCTGGCATGGCTTCATCGCGCAGCAGAAGCTGATCTCGGTCAAGAAGCATTTCGGCGGCAAGACCGATCGCCGCTATCTCTACCTCTCCGGCTGGATGATCGCCGCGCTACGTTCCGAATTCGGACCGCTTCCCGACCAGTCGATGCACGAGAAGACCTCTGTGCCGGCGCTGATCGAAGAGCTCTACACCTTCCTCCGCCAGGCCGACTCCCGTGAGCTCAATGACATCTTCCGCGCCATCGACGCCGCCCGCAAGGCAGGCGACAACGCGAAGGAAAAGGAACTGATCGAGAAGGTCGACAACTTCCAGACCCATGTCGTGCCTGTCATCGCCGACATCGACGCCGGTTTCGGCAATGCGGAGGCGACCTACCTGCTCGCAAAGAAGATGATTGAAGCAGGTGCATGCGCGCTGCAGATCGAAAACCAGGTCTCCGACGAAAAGCAGTGTGGCCACCAGGACGGCAAGGTGACTGTGCCGCACGAGGTGTTCCTGGCGAAGATCCGGGCGTGCCGCCATGCCTTCCTCGAACTCGGCGTCGAAGACGGCATCGTCGTGACCCGCACCGACTCGCTGGGTGCCGGTCTCACGCAGCAAATCGCTGTCAGCCACAAGCCCGGCGACATCGGCGATCAGTACAACAGCTTCCTGGATTGCGAGGAAGTGACCGCCGACAACGCCAGGAATGGCGATGTCATCATCAACCGCAACGGCAAGATGATGCGTCCGAAGCGGCTCGCCAGCAACCTCTATCAGTTCCGTGCCGGCACGGGCGAAGACCGCTGCGTGCTCGACAGCATCACTTCGCTGCAGAACGGCGCCGACCTGTTGTGGATCGAGACCGAGAAGCCGCATATCGAGCAGATCGCGAAGATGGTCGACCGCATCCGCGAGGTCGTTCCGAACGCGAAGCTGGCCTACAACAACTCGCCGTCGTTCAACTGGACGCTCAACTTCCGTTGGCAGGTCTACGACGCGATGAAGGAAGCCGGCAAGGATGTCAGCAAGTACAACCGCGCCGAGTTGATGAAGCCGGAATACGACGATACGCCGCTGGGCATTGAAGCCGACGAGCGCATCCGCACCTTCCAGGCCGATTCAGCCAAGCGTGCCGGCATCTTCCACCATCTGATCACGTTGCCGACCTATCACACGGCAGCGCTGTCGACTGATAATCTCGCGAGGGAGTATTTCGGCGAGCAGGGCATGCTGGGCTATGTGAAGAATGTTCAGCGCCAGGAGATCCGTCAGGGTATTGCCTGCGCCAAGCATCAGAACATGGCCGGCTCCGATATCGGTGACGAGCACAAGGAATATTTCGCCGGGGAAGCCGCTCTGAAGGCGGGCGGCGCCCACAACACGATGAACCAGTTCGGCTAACGCTGGAAACAGGAGACTGACAAATGACCAAAGGCAGCAATTTCTGGGTGATCGGCGGTGAGTTCGGGTCGATGAACTTCCACAAGCTCGTGGAAGGCTCGGCCCAGGTTCAGGGCCCGTTCAAGACCCGCAAGGAAGCCGAGGACGCCTGGCGCGTCGTCTCGGAAGAGAACCGCCACAAGGCCGGCGTGCGCTTTTCCATCGTGGAAGAGCCGTCCCGAGTCTCTGCTTGAGCCTCGGCCTGAGCGGCTGCTGCCGATAAACTAGAAGAAACGTCCAAGGACCTGCGAGCAGGCGGCCCCATCCGGAATCCCGGGTGGGGCCGTCCGCTTTTCAACCGAAACCTAAGTCATTGGGAACTAACGACCTTTGCGGAAAACATGGTTACTGCTAGGTTAACCGCCGCCAACCCTTCAGGACAAAGGCGGGCCGCAAGATGTCAGATGTACAGAGTACCGCCCCTATTGAGCCGCAACCGACGCGGCTGCGCGACGCGCTGCGCAAGGCGCGGATCGAGGCCGCCGACCGCACCGGCGTCGTTGTCGAACTGCGCGACGCCGAAGTGGCGCGGCTCGAGATCATGAACGAGGCGCTCGATCCCCTGTTTGCGCAGGTCCCCGAAAAGGTCGACCTGTTCGACCGCGGCGTCAGCCAGGGCGAGACCCCGCGGCTGTGGATCGACGTGGTCGCGCATATCCTGATGGGCCGCGACAAGCGCATCTACCGCTTCGTGCAGGACACCCGCTTCGGCCGTATCGTGCTCGCCGAATCCCATGACGTGCCCGTCATCGTCGATGCCGTCACCGACTATGTCGCGCGCCGCATGATCGAGCGCGAGCATGCGATGGTGGCGACCCCGATGGTCGAGCCGGCAGCGGAAGAGCCGCCGAAACGCCGCGGCGGCTTCGGGATGTTCGTGCTCGGCTTCCTGCTCGGCGCCGCCGCCCTGTTCGGCCTCGCGCTGTTTGCGAGCCTGCAAAATCTCTAGATCAGCTTGGTCTGCCGGATTTGCCGCACGCGCATGTCGTCGCTGATTCCGCGCACGGTCTGCACGCAGCGCCAGTGGTCGCCGTCGCGCTCGATCGAAAACAGATTATAGGCGGCGGCGGGATAGTGCCGGTGCGCCAGTGCCGACGCCGAAGGCACGCCGATCGCGGGAATCTGACGGTCAGTGCCTTCGATCCACATGGTCGAATGGATGTGGTCGTGCCCGTGCAGCACCAATTCCACGCCATGGCGCTTCAAGAGCGCGCGCAGCTGCCGCGAATCCGTCAGCCGCTTGATGCGGGAATCCGAATGCAGCGGGTGATGGACCAGCAACACCCGGAATGCCTGTTCCGACGACAATTGCGTCAGGATTTGATCCAGTCCATCAAGCTGGGCCCGCCCGAGCCTGCCGGTCGCCATCAGCGGCAGCGTCGGCACTGCCGAGGATACGCCGATCAGCGCCAGCGGGCCGCGCCGGCGCACGAACGGAAACGTCGCGCCGTTGGGTCCGGCATCGCCGCGCAGATAGTCGCCGAACGTTCCGGCGAAGCGATGCCGGGTGGCGCGCACATAGGCGTCGTGATTGCCGGGAATGACCGTGACTTCCTGCGGCGCGCCGACGCTTTGAAGCCAGGCCTGCGCCGGCGAGAACTCGGCTTCCAGCGCCAGATTGACCAGATCGCCGGTGACGGCGATATGGTCGGGCTGCTGGACCTGCATGTCCGCGACCAATGCGTCGAGCACCTCGCGGCGGTGGTATTTGTGGCGGTTGCGGGTCCAGTTGAGATAGCCGAGCGCGCGCTTGCCCGCGAGATCGCGAAAGCGTGCCGCCGGCAGCGGCGGCAGGTGCGGATCGGACAAATGCGCCAGCGTGAATGCGGCCATCAAAAACCTCGTCAGGAATCCTTGCCAGAAACCTTGCCAGAAACTCTGCAATGTATTGGCAAGCCAACCGTATCTGCGCAAGGATCAAACATCATGTCCGGCATCTGAGGTATTTGTGACCGCTCTGCAGAATCTTCGAAAACGCTTCGAGCCGCAGCTGCGGCGGGTAATGCATCTCTATTGGCGGATCGCCCGCGGCATGACGCTCGGGGTCCGCGGTGTCGTGCTCGACGGCGGCAACAGGGTGTTTCTGGTCAAACACAGCTATATCTCCGGCTGGCATCTGCCGGGCGGCGGGGTTGAGGTCGGTGAGACATTCCTCGAAGCATTGCGGCGCGAACTCATGGAGGAGGGACGGATCGAACTCACCGACGAGCCGCCCTTGCATGGGCTGTTTTTCAACCTCCACGTATCGCCCCGCGACCATGTCGCGGTCTATGTCGTCAGGCAGTTCCGGCAGGACCGCTTGCCGGAGCCCAACCGCGAAATCGTGGAAAGCGGTTTCTACGACGCCGGTGCGCTGCCGGCCGAGACCACAAAGGGGACGCGGCTTCGGATCGCCGAAGTGCTCGATGGCAAAACGCCGATTGCGACCTGGCGGTGATTTCTGTCCGGCCAATTTGGCTGCGTTTTCGCCTTGCAGGCCTTGGAAGGTGAGAAGCAGGATTTGGCGTGGCCGGCAATGGACCGCGCCGCCGCCAGATGCTATCCCGCGCCTCACCATGAGCGAACTCTCCGTGACCATATTGCCCGAAACGCCAAAGGACGCGCAGGCGATCGAGCGCCTGCTCGAACGCACCTTCGGCCCCGGCCGCTTCGTGCTGAGTGCCTACCGGCTGCGCGAGCACGTCGATCATCTGCTCGATCTGTCGTTCACGGCGCGGATCGGCACACTGATGGTCGGCTCGGTGCGCCAGTTGCCGGTTTGCATCGGCGATACCCCCGCCCTGATGCTCGGGCCGCTGACGGTCGAGCCGCCGTTCCGCAGCCGCGGCGTCGGACGCATGCTGCTCGATCGCGCCCTTGCGGATGCCAGGGCGAAAGGCCATCGCCTCGTTATTCTGGTCGGCGACGAGGCCTATTACAGCCGTGTCGGTTTCAAGACCGTTCCGAAGGGGCGGATGACCATGCCCGGCCCGGTCGATTACAGCCGCCTCCTGGTCGCCGAACTCGTCGATGGGGCCTTCGATGGCGTCTCCGGTGCCATTCGCCCGGACTGGAGCAAGGCGCGCTGACCTCGCCCTGCTCCAGCGGGGATTCTAGAACTTCAGGTTCGCAAAAGCGCGCACGCCGATGCCTGGCAGCAGAACCTCGTCCTTGTTGTACGAGACCGAGTTGCGGATGTTCTCGTTCAGCAGATTGTTGCCGACCAATCCAACCGTCATCTCGCGGGCTCCGAACCAGGACGCATCGAGCTTGGTCCTGTAGCTGATCTCCGCCTTCAGCAGATTGTAGCCGGGCGTCGGCGTTTCCGCGATCACGGCGACATCATTCTGAGCGAACGCGTGCAGCAGATTGACGCGCGCCAGCCAGTTGGCGTCGCGATAGAACAGGCCGCCGCCGAGCCGCTGCGGTGGAATCCGCGGTACGTTGGTCCCGTCCTCGAAGGTCGCGCGGACAATATCGTATTGTCCCTCGATCCCGAACAGGCCGTTCCAGACCGGCAGCACGTCGTACTGAAACTGGAATTCGCCGCCGCGGAAGGTGGCGTCGCGCTGGGAGTAGATCGCCTGGTTGAGCTCGAGGCCCGGGCCGGCCTGGCACACGCTGTCTTCGCACGTGTTGCCGGTCAGCCGCCGAAAGATGAAGCCGTTGAACTTGGTGTAATAGCCGGTGATTTCAAATCGCAAGGGGCCGGTTGCCCGTCGCAGAGCGACTTCGACGGATTTCGCGGTCTCGATACCCAGATTGGGATTGCCGATATCGAAAGTAGCCGTCGCATCGTGAGCGCCGCGCGAAAACAGCTCGGCGGGCTTGGGTGCGCGCTCGACATATTGGCCGGTGATGCTCGCAACCAGATTCCATGGAAGGTTCTGAATCAGGCCGATACTCCCGCTCTTCGGCGCGAAGTTGAGGTTGCGCGGCGTGGCGGGGCCAATGGCGCCGGGATCGACGTTGAGGTCGAACTCATCGGGAATGAAGGCCGGCGTCGTTCCAGTCAGGTTGGCGTGCTCGATACGCCCGGCAACCTGCGCCTTTGTCGTATCGCTGAATTTCAGTTCGTTGAAGAAGTATCCGGCGACCTTGGTGTTTTTGTTGGGGTCCCACAAGCCATTCAGCGGACTGCCGATATCATCCGGGCTCGGTGCTGTGAGTTCCTGATGCGACGCCTGGATGCCGACAGCCGTGGTGAGGGCGGCGAAGCGGACGTTGAATGGTGCCAGCTGCACCTCGACGCGGCCTTCCTGCTCCTTGTTCGTGAAGGTCTGGCGCACGCCCAGCGTCGATAGATCCGCGGGGTCGGCGAGGCCGATCTCATTGTGCTTATAGTCGGTGGCGCCCGCCCAGAAACGGACCGCATCGATTGCCGCCGCGTCCGGCCGGTATTCGCCCTTGGTCGTGAATTTTGTCTGGCGCGCATCGATGCGGGTAAGGTGATCGGCGCCGTCAATGCCGGGGATGTGATAGAGCGAGTCGTTCTGCGTGACGGCCGCGCCGATGAAGCCGCCATGGAAGAAATACGAACCGCCGATCGATGCGCCGGTGGCCTGCGCCGCGGAATTCGGCTGGCGTCCATCGACCGGCCGGGTCTGGTCGAACAGATAGGGATAGCTCGGAATGCTGTAATCGCCCGACTTGCGTCCGTAGGCGTCGGCATGAATGGCAACATTGCCGCCGCCGGCGTCGAGCAGAATGCCGCCTTCGACGCCGCGATCGACCGAATTGACCGCGGTGCGGGTCTCGACGTTCACGCATCCCGGCGACGCTGCGTCGGCGAGCGGCGCCTTCACCGGAAGCCCATAGGTCTGAAATGCGGGTGCCGCGCAGGCGGGCAAAGCGTCCGGAATGCGGTTGTTGGTGGCGCTGACAACGCCACCGATCGCCGTGGACCCGTAACGAAGGGTTGCCGGACCGCGGATGACCTCGATCTGGTTGGTCGAAAGCGGATCGATCGGAACGAAGTGATCTTCGCCGAGGTCCGAGGCGCCGTTGCTGCCGATGCCGTTCTCGACGATGCCGACGCGATTGACGTCGAGACCCCTGATGATCGGCCGGCTTGATGCTCCGGGTGCAAAGCTGGAGCCGGTGATCCCTGGCTTGGAGAACAAGAGATCGCCAAGCGTGCCGCCGCCTTGCCGCCGGATTTCCTCGTTCGGCATGACGGTGACGGTCGCGAACTGATCGGTCACGACCGGAAGCACGCCCTGTTGAGGCGCCGCGGCGACGGGGGCCGGTTGCGGCTCGTTATCGCGTTCGCGACTGCGGCCGGGCATGCCGCGGGCGACGCGCGCCGGCTTTCGCGCCGGGGTCACGTTTCGCCGCACGATCGGGCTTGGCGCCGTCACGGTGATTTCCGGCAGTTGTGTCGAGGCGGATGGCGCGGCCGTGTCCTGGGCCATCGCGCCGTTGCCGACCGCGCACAGAAATAGCCAGCTTGCGCCACCGATGTGGAACGCTCGTCTTTTGGTGAATGTCATTTGTCCCGATCCTGATTCCGTCAAGCGACGGACGATTCGATTATCCCTTGGCGGATCGGCCACGTGTCACGCGGCGATCCCCTTCGGGCGCATCAGTCAATCGATGTCAGGAGGCGGGAGGGGCGCGGGACTGGAAGGCTGAATGGACCGAGCTCAGATGCGCGAATTCGGCGTCGGTCGTCAGGTACAGAAGCTCGATGGCCTGCGGCAGCAGCAACAGCGGCGGTGCCGAGAATAGAACGTTGTTGGCCAGCGAAATGACGGCGCAGATCGCACAGGCCTCAGCCGGATGGTCGGTATCGTGATTGGACGGTGGCTGCGTCTGGGCGGCTTGGCCTGCCGCATCTGGTACCGCAGGGATCTGCGCATGATCGAGGTCAACCTGCGTCAGGCTGGTCGCGATCGCAGGCGCCGCCGCTGCCGGGTGGAAATGTCCGCACGACAGCGCAAACTGGATCGCGAGCGCGAACAGCGCCAGCCGCGAGCCGTGTTTGACGTTATTCCGGAACCACTTCACGACGACTGACGCCTTGTCCCCCGGAGCGGCCAAGGTGTCTCGGCCGTCCGATGTAATAATATAACATCAGCGGTGGTCCGCGGGGTCAACCGCGCTCGGTCCGGGTGTCGGCGCAATTCAAGGCGTGTGTGTGATTCACGCAACGGTATGCGGGTCGAGCTGATCATCGTCGATTTGAGCGCACCTAGCGTCCCTCAAATTTTCCTGGTTGACAGCCCAGCCGGGTTCAGATTGTTATGTTATAACATTACATATTTGCGGATCATCCCATGCCTCGCCGTCCTCGTTTGGGATTCCGTGAACTGAACAGGCTCTTTGACCTCGATGCAAAAACTCCCCGTCACTGTCTTGTCCGGCTTCCTCGGGGCTGGAAAGACAACTTTGCTGAACCACGTGCTGAACAACCGTCGCGGCCTGAAAGTGGCGGTGATTGTGAACGACATGAGCGAGGTCAACATCGACGCCGACCTCGTACGCGATGGCGGTGCGAACCTGTCGCGGACGGATGAAAAGCTGGTCGAAATGACCAACGGGTGCATTTGCTGCACGCTGCGCGACGATCTCTTGAAGGAAATTCGTGGGCTCGCGGAGAGCGGACGGTTCGATTACCTCCTGATCGAATCGACCGGCATTTCCGAACCGCTTCCGGTTGCGGCGACGTTCGATTTCCGCACCGAGGAGGGCGACAGTCTTTCCGACGTGGCAATACTCGACACCATGGTGACGGTGGTCGATGCGGTAAACCTGCTGCGGGACTATTCCTCGACCGACTTCATCCGGGATCGCGGCGAGTCGCTCGGTGCTGACGACAAGCGGACGATGGTGGATCTGCTGGTTGAGCAGATCGAATTCGCTGACGTGGTGGTGCTCAACAAAATCGGCGATGCTTCCAAAGAACAGTTGGAGGCCGCTCGCAAAATCATCCGCGCGCTGAACCCCACAGCCGACATCGTGGAGACCTGTTTTGCCAATGCGCCCTTCGAGCGCATTCTCAACACCGGGCGTTTCGATTTCGAGCGGGCGCAACAACATCCGCTCTGGTTCAAGGAGCTATATGGCTTTGCCAACCATACGCCGGAGACCGAACAATACGGCGTCGGCAGCTTCGTCTATCGTGCGCGTCGACCGTTCGCGCCGGAGAAGTTTCATCAATTCCTCAGGGAAAGCTGGACCGGAGTCATCCGGGCAAAGGGCCATTTCTGGATCGCCACGCGTCCGCAATGGCTGGGTGAATTGAGTCAGGCCGGTGCGATCGTGCGAACCGAAGGCCTGGGCTTTTGGTGGGCCAACGTGCCGGCTGACCGCTGGCCGGACGATCCGTTCTGGCGGCAGTCGCTCAAGAAGAACTGGAACGAACTGTACGGCGATCGCCGGCAGGAGATCGTGTTCATCGGCACGGCCATGGACCAGGACGCCATCACGGCGCGCCTCGACGCATGTCTTGTTCCGGGAAAGTCCGGCATGCACATCGAGGAATGGGCTAGTCTGCCCGATCCGTTCCCCAGATGGCGGCGCGCCGATGAGGCCGCTTAGCCATTCGGCGCGTTGCTTCTAGCGCCCCTCGCGGATCCACGTCGCTGCAAACGCGCCGAGCAGCAGCAGCAGGCCGATCAGGCCGGCGAACATCGGCAGCACGCCGACGCCCTTGACGACGCTGGCGTCGCGCATCTTCACGCCCATCCAGCCGTCGCCGCGGAAGATGCTGGTGGAGCGCACCGGCACGATGCGGGGCAGGTCGATGCTTGACCCGTCGACCACGCGGCGCGCGTCGCCGCCGGTCGCTTGCGCCAGCGGCTTGAGCATTTCGATCGTCGACGTGACTTCGGAAAATTCCCTCGGGTTGGTCGGCCCGACATTGATCAGCGCCTTCAGCGTGCCGTCGGTCGCCTGCCACAGGCCGAGTTCGTTTGCCGGCAGGGTCGAACGCCAGGTGCCGGGATCGCTCGCGCTCAACGTCAGTTCGCGCGTGGCACCGCTCGGCGAGGTCACCGTTACCGGTGCGACGTTGTCGGCCATGGTCTGCCGCAACACCACGAGGTCCTTGCCCTGGATCTGCAGGCGTAGGGCCTCTTCATCGAGGTCGGGTTGCTTCATCAGCCAATGCGACATCCGCCGCAACAGATCGAGATGCGGACCGCCGCCTTCATAGCCGCGCGCCCATAGCCAGATATGGTCAGACAGCAGCAGCGCGACGCGGCCCTCGCCGAAGCGCGACAGCAGCAGCAGCGGCTTGCCGTCGGCGCCGGTCATGACCGGGGGCGTGATGGCGTTGCGCGTCTCCACGGTGCGGAAGAACCGGCTCCAGCGCGGCGGTTCGTTGGCGGAGCCTTCGAGGCCGCGCGTGACCGGATGACGTTTACCGATGTCGCTCAGACGTGCATAAAACGGCTTCTCGGAGACGCCGACGGGTTCGGCCGGCAGCACCGAATCCAAAGGGGTGCGCCAGATGCTGCTGGTCGAGGCGTAGTCCGGCCCTGCGGACACCAGCACCGCGCCGCCGGCACGCACGTACCGCGCCATATTCTCGAAATAGGGAATCGGCAGCACGCCCTGGCGGGCGTAGCGGTCGAAGATGATCAACTGGAACTCGTTGATCTTCTGCTGGAACAGTTCGCGCGTCGGAAACGCGATCAGCGACAACTCGTTGATCGGCGTGCCGTCCTGCTTCTCCGGCGGCCGCAGAATGGTGAAATGCACGAGGTCGATGCTGGCGTCCGACTTCAACAGATTGCGCCAGGTGCGTTCGCCGGAATGTGGCTCGCCCGACACCAGCAGCACCCGCAATTTGTCGCGCACACCTTCGATCGCGACCACGGCGCGGTTGTTGACCAGCGTGAGTTCGTTCTCGAGCGGCGAAGCCTCGATCTCGACGATGTTGGAACCGGCATGCTTGATGTCGATATCGACATTGGCGGTTTGGCCGCTCTGCAAGGTGCGTTCGTTGATCACCTCGCCGTCGCGGCGCACGACGATCCTGGCGCGCTGGCCGGTGACGCCCTGGTCGTCCAGCCGGTAGGTGATGGTCTGGGGCTGGCCGACGATGCCGAATCTTGGCGCGGCCGAAATCGCGACGCGGCGGTCGCGCTCGTCCTTGCGGCCGGTGACCAGCGCATGCACCGGCGCCTGGAAGCCCAATGCCACGGCGTTGGCGGGAATGTCATGGACGCGGCCGTCGGTGATCAGGAAAGCGCCGGCGACGCGGTCGACGGGAACATCCGAAAGCGCCGACGACAACGCGCCGAACAGCTTGGTGCCGTCGGTTTCGCCATCGGCCTGTCCGGCATCGACGACACGCACTTCCAGTCCCTTGACCTTCTTGAGGCTGTCGACCAAGGCCTCCTGCGCCTTCGCCGTCTCCTCATTGCGGGTGCCGAAATTCTGGCTCGGGCTCTTGTCGATGACCACGGCGGCGACCGACGACAACGGCTCGCGGTCTTCGCGCGTGAAAGAAGGGTTGGCGAGCGCGAGCAAGATCAGCGCCAGCGCGATGACTCGCACGGCAGCGCCCCGCGCGCGGCCGATCAGCAGCAGCACCGAGATCGCGACGATCGCGGCCAGCGCGATCCACAGCACGAGGGTGGGAACGAGGGGGGTGAACGCGATACCGTACTGCATGCCGTTATTGCCCCAGCCGTTCGATGAGGGCAGGCGCGTGCACCTGGTCGGCCTTGTAGTTGCCGGTCAGCGTGTACATCACGATGTTGACGCCGGCGCGGAAGGCGAATTCGCGCTGGCGCGGCTCGCTCGGCGTCAGCGGCAGCATCGGCTGGCCGTCGGGCCGGATCGCCCAGGCCCCCGCAAGATCGTTCGAGGTGATGATGATCGGCGAGACGCCGTCGCCGCCGCGCGCGGGCCGTGATGCGGCTTCGTCGTCATCCTCGCGCGGCAGGGTTTCGACCCAGGTCTGACCCGAGTTGAACCGGCCCGGAAAATCCCGCAGCAGATAAAACGTCTTGGTCAGCACGTGCTCGCGCGGCACCGGCTCGAGTTCGGGCACATCGAGCGAGGAGAGAATCTCGCGCAAGGTGCGCATGCCCGCTGTCTGCGACGCGCCGTTTTCTCCCGGCGGCGCCTCGATGGCGTCGCGGGTGTCGAATACGACCGTGCCGCCCTGCTTCATATAGGCGTCGATGCGGTTGATGGCGTCCTGCGGCGGTTTCGGCGCGCCCGGTACCACCGGCCAGTAGATCAGCGGGAAGAACGCCAGCTCGTCGCGCGCAGGATCGATGCCGACGGGGTCGCCGGCTTCCAGCGCGGTGCGCTGGGCGAGAAACAGCGTCAGTCCCGATAGGCCCGACTTGACGATCGAGTCGACATCGGCATTGCCGGTGACGACATAAGCGAGGCGCGTCTGCGAGACCGACTTGATCGCAAAATCGTCATTGTCCGCGGCGCGGAGCGGGTCGGGCGCGATCGATGTCGCGGCCAGGATCATCGCCAGCAGCAATGCTGCGGGTGCGGCACGCCGCCGCCACAGCGCGGCAAGGCCCGCGCCGAGCACGGCGACCACGATCGCATCGACCAGGAACAGCGCCAGCGATGACGACAACAGGATGCCTCTGAGATCGCGCGGTTCGGCGTTGGTGTAACTGGCGCGGCGGGCGCGCAGCGACGTCGTGTCGAGTGCTGCGATACGGTCGGCGGAGGCCAGCGTGTTGACCGCGATCGGACCTTCGGCCGCGCCATAGAAACCCGGCGGATGATCTGCGGTGGCGCGGTCGCGATAATCGGCCGGCATCGGCTTGGCGGTGGAGGGCGGCGGGCCGAATGCGCCAAACCCATCGAGCGTGCGCAGCGGCGCCACGGTCTCGACATTGGTCGCTTCGCTGGCGACGCCCGCGCCCGGCTTTTGCGTGTAGCCGGACGTGTCGACCAGCCGCCGCAGCATCTCGACGAAGCTGCCGGACATCGGCAGGTCGGACCAGCGCGAGTCGGCGCCGACATGGAACAGGCTGAGGATGCCCTTGCCGCGATGTTCGCCGGTTACCAGCGGCGTGCCGTCTTCCAGCGAGGCCCAGCTCTTGGTTGCCAGCACGGCATCTGGTTCAGCCAGAACCTGGCGGTTGACGGTGACGTCCTTCGGTACCTGCAAGCCCGCGAACGGACCGTCGGCGGCGAACGAGGCCATATGCTGCGGCTTTTCCCAGGTCAGGCTGCCGCCGAGGCTGCGGCCGCCGCGGCGCAGTTTGACCGGCACCAGATCGTCATCGGCCTGAGCGAGACGAGGACCTGCGAAACGCACCAGCACGCCGCCCTGGTCGATCCAGGCGTTGAGGCGTTCGCGGATTTCCGGCGACAGCGTGCCGACATCGGCCAGCACGATCATCGGGAGTCGTTGATCAAGGAACTGTCCAATCACCTGCTGCGGCGCGCCGCGGTCGCCGAGCCGCACGTCGGCGAACGGCGACAGCGCGCGGGTGAGATAGAAGGTCGAGGCGAGCAACGGCTGCGCGGTGTCGCTGGTGGCGCCGGTGACGACGCCGATCGCGCGCCGCCGCCATCGCTTGTCGAGCAACTGCACGGCGCCGGCGGATCGCTCGCCGGCAATTTCCAGCCGCGCGATGTCGTTGCGCAACTCGACCGGCAGCTCGAACGCGGCTTCGGCTTCGCGGTCCTGCGGGCCGAACGCGTAACGGGCTTCGCCGATCGGCGAACCCTTGGCGTCGACCGCACGCACCACGCCGGCGGCAATGCCGCTGTTGGTGCGCAATACTTTCACCGTCATCTTCGCCGCGGCGTTTTCGGCGGCGACCAGCGCCAGGGCCGGGGATGCGCCGCCCTCGTAAATCGTCAGCGTGCGGTCGCCGACCGTCTTGGCCAGCGCTTCCAAAAATTCCGCGCCGCGTCCGGTGTCGACGCCGTCGGACAGCCAGGCGATCTCGGCATCGCCGGTGGTCTTGAGGAAGCGATCGAGCGGTGTGAGCGTTTCGACGCGCTCGATCGAATAGGGTTTTGGGGCGAGCTGTCGCAGCGCGACGCGGGCCGTGCCGCCCGGCATCAGCGTGACATCGCGCGCCGGCTCGGACAGTGGCACCAGCGCGACGCCGCGGCGGTCGTTGTCGGCATTGGCGATCAACTCGTCGGCGGCCTTGATCCTCGTTTCCCAGCTCGAGGCTGCGCTCCAGCCGTCATCGAGCAGGATCACTAGCGGCGCCTTGCTGCCGCCGGCAGCGGTCTGTGGATTCCAGATCGGACCTGCGGCGGCGAGGATCACCAGGGCCGCTGCCGTCAGGCGCAACAGCGTCAGCCACCACGGTGTCCGCGACGGGGTTTCTTCCTTGGGCTTGATGTCGAACAGCAGCCGTGTCGGTGGAAACTCGATCCGTCTCGGACGCGGCGGCATCACGCGCAGCAGCCACCACAGCACTGGAAGAGACAGCAGACCCAGCAGCAGCAGCGGTTGAGCAAAGGAGAGGGGCAGGCCCGCGATCATGCGCTTCGCCCCGCTTTGACGGTCAAGGAACGCGCCGCGCCCTTAGCTACCATCATGCCCGAGTGCAGGAACAACAATAGTTCGGCCGCGGAGCGGCTGGTGGTATGGGTTGAAAACAGCCAGTCGAGCTTGTTGGTTTCGCCCCGGATCTCGTCGCGATGCAGCGCCACGCGCGCGACATAGTCGCTGGCCCAGCTTTCGGCGCGGCCGGCGGTGATGACGCCGCCGCCTTCCGGTTCGACGAATTCGACGCGGCCGGCATAGGGAAAGGTCTCTTCGGCGGGATCGACGATCTGGATCAGCGTGCCATGCGCGCCGGAGGCCGACAGGCCTGCGAGCATGGTGCGTATTTCGCTCATCGGCGACCAGAAATCCGACAGCACCACGATCTCGGCCAGCGCCGACGGGATGAACGACGGCGGCAGGCTGGCGCGCGCGGCATCGTCATGCAGCATCGCCTGCGCCATCTTGTCGATGACGCTGCGGCTGGCGGTCGGGTTCATCAGGCCGGGGATGCCAACGCGTTCGCCGCCCGCGACCAATAGTTCGGCCAGCGCGAAGGTCACGATCAGGCCGCGCTCCAGCTTGCTGTCGCGCGCCTGCTTCGAGGCAAAGGCCATCGACGGCGAGCGGTCGGGCCACACCCATACGGTATGCGCGGCCTCCCATTCCTGCTCGCGGACATAGAGATGATCGTCGCGCGCCGAGCGGCGCCAGTCGACGTTCTGCGACGGTTCGCCCGAGACGAAGCGGCGGTATTGCCAGAAACTTTCGCCGGAACCGGCGCGGCGGCGGCCGTGCAGACCGTGAATGACGTTGGCGGCGATGCGGCGGGCTTCAAGCACGAGACGCGGCAGCGATGCGGCGAGCGTACGGCTTTCGCCATCGGCACGTCGGATTGCTGTGATCTCCCCGTTGGCGTGCTTGGTCTCTGCGGCCATCAACCGATCCGCGTCTTCAATTGTCTGATTACGTCAGGAATGGTGCGGCCTTCCGCGCGCGCCGCGAAGGTCAGCGCCATGCGGTGCTTGAGCACGGGTTCGGCAAGGTCGAGCACGTCGTCGATCGAAGGCGCAAGACGGCCGTCGAGCAGCGCGCGGGCGCGGACCGCCAGCATCAGCGACTGGCTGGCGCGCGGACCGGGGCCCCAGGCGATTAGCTTCTCGCTCTCGCCATCCGGATTGGGACGCGCGGCGCGCACCAGCGAAAGAATGGCCTCGACCACGCTGTCGCCGACCGGCAGGCGGCGCACCAGCCGCTGGGCGGTGATCAGGATTTCCGCGTTCATGGAGGCCTTGGCGAGCGTCTCATCCGCGCCTGTTGTCTCGAACAGGATGCGGCGCTCGGCGTCGCGGTCGGGATAGTCGACGTCGATTTCCATCAGGAAGCGGTCGAGCTGGGCTTCCGGCAGCGGATAGGTGCCTTCCTGTTCCAGCGGGTTCTGGGTCGCGAGCACATGGAACGGCTTGGGCAGATCGTGCCGCGCGCCTGCAACGGTGATGTGCTGTTCCTGCATGGCTTGCAGCAGGGCCGACTGGGTGCGCGGGCTGGCACGGTTGATTTCGTCGGCCATCAGAAGCTGCGCGAATACCGGGCCCGAGATGAAGCGGAACGAGCGTTTGCCGGAGTTGCTCTCGTCCAGCACTTCGGCGCCGAGAATGTCAGACGGCATCAGGTCGGGCGTGAACTGGATGCGCTTGGCATCGAGACCGAGGGTGATGCCGAGGGTTTCGACCAGCTTGGTCTTGGCGAGGCCGGGAACGCCGATCAGGAGCGCATGTCCGCCGGACAGGATCGTCACCAGGGTGTTTTCGATTACCCGCTCCTGGCCGAAAATGACGGTGGAGATGGCTTCTTTCGCGGCCTTGATCTGGCCGGCGACCTGTTCGGCCGAACGGACGATTCCGTCCTCGAGCTTTTCGACACCATCTGCGCCAGGCATATCTATCTCCTTCATCGCTTCATGACCCCGCCGAATGCGTCGTCATGCCACGAACCTCATGCTAAACCTGCGCAAAGGTCATGTATTCGCTGAATTAAACTATCCCCACATTATCGGTATATGGGGGTATGAACGGCATCACGATATGGCGAGAATATTGTTCCCGCTCACGTCTCTCGGACGTGCACCAATCGTGCCAGATTGAGCCGCAGAAGCTTTAAGGCAAACAATGGCGAAGCAAGGGCAAACCAGCAAACCAGGCCGTGAAAACACCGGTCTCGAAGGTCTGACCGCCGCAGCGACCGATGCGGCAAAAGCCAGTCCCGCCGGACGCGGCCTGCCGCCGGTGCATCTGTGGAATCCGCCGTTTTGCGGCGATCTCGACATGCGAATCGCCGGCGATGGTACGTGGTTCTACATGGGCACGCCAATCGGGCGGCCGGCGCTGGTCCGGCTGTTTTCGACCATCCTGAAGCGCGAGGACGGCAAGCACTTTCTCGTGACCCCGGTCGAGAAGGTCGGCATCCGTGTCGACGATGCGCCGTTCCTGGCGGTCGAAATGCAGAACGAGCAAAGCGAGGGCGGTGGCCGCCTGCTGCGCTTCCGCACCAATGTGGACGATTGGGTGCCCTGCGACGGCGGGCACCGGCTGCGGTTCGAGATGGCTGCCGACGGCGGCCTCATGCCCTATCTTCACGTCCGCAGCGATCTCTGGGCCAAGGTGACCCGCGCGCTCTATTACGATCTGGTTGACATGGGGGAAGAGCGGGTGGTCGATGGACAGCCAATGTTCGGAATCGAATCCGGCGGCGAATTCTTCGCGATGGCCGACGCGAAGCAGGTGAGGGACGCGCTTTGAACGAGCCGATGCTGAAGAAGTTGGAACCGGCTGCGGTCAGCTCGGCGGAATTCTTCGCGCGGACCAAGGCGCGGCTGAACTTCGACGTCCCGCCCGGCCTGATCGATCCGAACATCATTCCCAGAACCGGCGACGAGGGCAATGATCGGATGCTCGAGATCATCGCCCAGGAACAGCCGGTGCGGCCAGCGGCGGTGCTGATCCCGGTGGTCGATCATCCGGAGCCGACGGTGCTGCTGACGCAGCGCTCGGAGCATCTGAGCAGCCATGCCGGCCAGATTTCGTTTCCCGGCGGCAAGATCGATGCAACCGATGCTTCGCCGATGGATGCTGCCTTGCGCGAGGCCGACGAGGAAGTCGGACTGAAGCGCGATTTCATCGAGCCGATCGGCTACCTCGATCTCTATGGCACGGCATTCGGCTTTCGCATCCTGCCGACGGTGGCGCGGGTGAAGCCCGGGTTCAAACTTGACATCAACGAGGGCGAGGTCGTTGACGCCTTCGAGGTGCCGCTGGCGTTCCTGATGAACCCGGAAAACCACCAGATCCACTCCAAGGAATTCCGCGGCATGGAGCGTTCCTATTACGCGATGCCGTTCGCCGAACGTTACATCTGGGGCGCGACTGCCGGCATCCTGCGGGTGTTGTACGAGCGGATTTATCTCGCATGATCCGTCCGGTACTGACCGAACTTGCAATTTTCCTGATCCCGTTCGCGGCCTATGCGCTGTTCCTGATCGCAACCCGTTCCGGCGTGCTGGCGAAATCTTCCTGGCCGGCGCATCTCGTCGCCAAGCTCGTGCTGGGGTCGCTGTTGCTGGTGATCACCAGTTTCGTCCTGCTCGCGCATTTCAGAGGGGGGGAGCCGGATTCGACCTACGTTCCCGCCCATATCCAGAACGGCAAGCTCGTTCCGGGGACAGATAAGCCTGGAGCGGGGAAATGAGCGAGGTGCGCGTGCTCGCCGATACACCCTGGCTCAAATCAGGACCGGCTGCCCGTGTGCTCGCGCTGCTCAACGGTAACAACGAGGAAGCCCGCGTGGTCGGCGGCGCCGTCCGCAACGCGCTTCTGAACATCCCGTCCGGCGATCTCGACATCGCCACCACAGCGCTGCCTGATGAAGTGGCGCGTCGCGCCAAGGCGGCGGGCATCAAATGCGTGCCGACCGGCATCGAGCATGGCACCGTGACGCTGGTGGTCGACGCCGTTCCGTTCGAGGTCACGACCTTGCGCGAGGATACCGAGACCTTTGGCCGCAAGGCCAAGGTCGCGTTCGGCCGCGACTGGGTTCGCGATGCGGAGCGGCGCGACTTCACCATCAACGGCCTGTCCGTCGATGCCGACGGCGTCGTGCACGATCATGTCGGCGGGCTCGCCGATATCGCAGCTCGTCGCGTGCGCTTCATCGGCGACGCCGGCCAGCGCATCGCCGAGGATTATTTGCGCATCCTGCGGTTCTTCCGCATGAACGCCGTCTATGGCGTGGGCGCGCCCGACCGCGAAGGCTATCTCGCCTGCATCGGCGGGCGTGCGGGACTGGCCAGTCTCTCCGCCGAACGTGTGCGGATGGAAATGTTGAAGATCATGGTCGCCGAGGGCGCGCTGGTTGCCGTCACCGCGATGGGGGATGCCGGTCTTCTGCAAGCGATCTTCGGCGGCGTCACCTACACGGGACCCATGGCTGCGATGATATCGGCGGAGCGTATGCTGGGGCTGCCGCCGAGCCCGGTACGCAGGCTTGGCGCGCTGTCGGTGGCGGTAACCGAGGACGCCAAACGTGTCGCGGCGCGGCTGCGTCTCACCAACGCGGAAGCCAAGGCGCTGGATTCCATGGGTCACCGCTGGTGGCGGCTTGCCGACATGGACGAGGCGAGGGCACGGCGGCGGCTCTACCGGCTCGGCGAGGAACAATATCGTGATCGGCTGCTGCTGGCCTGGGCGCGCTCAGGGGGGAGCCAGGACTTCGCTGACAATCGCGCCGCCTATTGGCGTGAATTTGCCACCCTGCCGCAGCGCTGGAGCGCACCGAAGTTTCCGCTGAAGGCGGCTGATTTCATCGCGCGCGGCATTGCCGAGGGCCCGGCGCTCGGCCACGTGCTGACACTGGCGGAGGACGCCTGGCTGGCGGCGGATTTTCCGCTCGATCAACCCGCGCTGTCGGCCATTGCCGACCAGACCGTCGCCCGCTTCACCCGCGACCACCGGCTGTGAAACGGCATCCGTGAATATTCTCGCAAGCTTTGCCGACATCTCGATCGTGCAGCTGTTGCTGGTCGCCGGCGTGGCGCTGTTTGCTTCCGTGGTCGGCGGCCTTGCCGGCTACGGCACCGGCGCGTTGATGCCGCTGGTGCTGGTGCCGTTGATCGGCGCCGAGCCAGTGGTGCCGATCATCGCGATCTCCTCGATCTTCACCAATATCAGCCGCTTCGTCGCTTATGTCCGCTATGCCGACCGCCGCCGCGCGCTGATCGTGATATCGGCCGCGGCGTTGACCACGGCGCTCGGCGCTTACGGCTATACGCGGCTGTCCGGTGCCGGCGCGGCGCTGGTGATCGGCAGCATGTTGATTTTGAGCGTGCCGCTGCGCCGTTTTGCCAAGCGCCGCGATATCAGGATCAGCGACGCCGGACTCGGCGCCGGCGCGGTCGGCTATGGCGTGGTGGTCGGCGGCACCTCGGGCTCCGGCGTGATCCTGCTGTCGCTGTTGATGGCTGTCGGCCTCGAAGGCGCAGCCGTAATCGCCACCGACGCCGTGATCTCGGTTGCGACCTCAATCATCAAAATTTCGGTGTTTGGCCTGGCCGGCGCCGTCACCGCGCAGGTGCTCGCCTTTGCAATCCTGATCGGGGCGATCTCGCTTCCCGGCGCGTTCCTCGCCAAGGCCTTTGTCGAGCGCATGCCGGTGCATGTCCACACCGCGATCCTCGACGCCGCCGTCATCACCGGCGGCGTGGTGATGATCTCAACCGCCGCGCGGTCTCTCATCGGTTAGAACGCGGTCGGTTGGAAAAACGATACCGCCGGGCATCCTGACCCGGCGGTATCGCAGGAGTGCTTTACGCTACCTTCTTGCTCTTTTTCTTCTTGTGGTCGTCGTCCTCATCTTCGTTGTCTTCGCTCTCGTCTTCATCCTCGTCCTCATCTTCCGCATCATCGATTTCGGCGGATTCGAGCACGGCCTTGGGAAGCGTTTCGCGAAACAGATCGCCTTCGCCGCCCATCCACAGACACTCGACCGTGTCGTCGTTGACCTCGGCCACCGTCAGCGGGTGACCGCCGGATTTCAGGATAACAACATCGCCTGGCTTCAATTCCATGATCTACCCTCCGCGCTGATTGACGCGATGGGCAGGCTAGCGATCGGTCATGACAGGCCGATCACGGCCGGCGGTTTTCGCGGTGGAGATTTGCGCGGTGGAACCGAAGCTCTAGACTCTTGTTTTGACGCGTTTTCTTCACACGAACCGGTATCCACACCCCCGGATCAAGTCCGAGGGCATGCGCCGCTCGAAAACGCTCTAAGGCAGCAACTCGGTCAGCGAGCGGATGATGCGGTCGGGCTTGATCGTTGAATCCGCGGGGAGGCCGTCGCCGTGTACGTCGATCCAGATCGCGTAGATGCCGAGGCGCTGCGGCGCCACGACTTCCCATTCCAGATTGTCGCCGATCATCCAGGTCTCGGGCGCGGTGACGCCGAGGGCCTCCATCGCGTGCAGATAGGCGCGCTCTTCCGGTTTGCCGAAGCCGTGCTCGCCCTCGATCTGGATGTGATCGAACCTGTGCGACAGCGCGAAACGTTCGACCTTGGCGCGCTGCGGACCGGCGGCGCCGTTGGTCACCAGTGCCAGCTTCACCCCGTGCGCCTTCAGCGCGTCGATCGCGTCATGCGCGCCGGGGAAGACGAACATCTCTTCCTCGCGGTAGGCATGGAACCGGATGGCGAGCCGTGCGGCGAGATCCTGCGACAGCGGCGCGTGGCCGGCGGCGGCAAGCGCTGCAAATCCGTTGCCGACCACGATATGTCGGGCCTCCTCGAGCTTCAGCCGCCATTCGGCTGAGGCCGCGGCCCAGAATTTCCGGCCGGAATCCACGATCGCCGCGGCGACCTGTTGCGATGTGATGGCGCCCAACTCATCGGCAAATTCCGCCGCGACATTGTTCCAGGCGATCTCGGGGCGGCCATAGGCCGACAGGATGGTGTCGTCCATGTCGATCAGCATGGCGCGAGGCAGCTGTGTCATCTTGTTCAGGGCCATTCTGGTCAGGGCCATTTCACTTCGGGGGGCATCGACGACAGGATTGAATCGACATTGCCGCCGGTCTTCAGGCCAAAGGTGGTGCCGCGGTCATAGAGCAGGTTGAATTCGACGTAGCGTCCGCGGCGCACCAGTTGCTCCTCGCGATCGGCCGGTGTCCAGGAGGTGTCGAAATTCTTCCGTACCAGTTCGGGGTAGATTTTCAGGAAGGCGCGGCCGACGTCCTGGGTGAAAGCGAGGTCGGCATCCCAGTCACCTGAATCGTGGTGATCATAGAAAATCCCGCCGATGCCGCGCGCTTCCTTGCGATGCGGCAGGTAGAAATATTCGTCGCACCATTTCTTGTATCGGTCATAATCGGCAGCGCCGTTCGGCCCGCTGCATGCCTGCTTCATCGCCGCGTGAAAGGCGATCGTGTCGGCGTCTTCCTGGCTGCGGCGCCGGTCGAGCACCGGCGTCAGGTCGGCGCCGCCGCCGAACCACGTCTTCGTCGTCACCACGAAGCGGGTGTTCATGTGCACGGCAGGAACGTGCGGGTTGCGCATATGCGCGATGACGGAGATGCCGGATGCCCAGAACCTGGGGTCATCGGTGGCGCCCGGAATCTGCGAGCGGAATTCGGGGCTGAATTCGCCATGCACCGTCGAGCAATGCACGCCGACTTTCTCGAACAACCGTCCGTACATCATCGACATCACGCCGCCGCCACCGGGTTTGCCGGTATGGTCGGCACGGTCCCACGGCGTGCGCACGAAGCGTCCCGCGGTGCCGGGATAGAGTGAGGCGGGTGCGTCGTCTTCGAGCCGCTCGAAGGCCGCGCAGATGTCGTCGCGCAGCGCTTCGAACCAGCCCCGCGCCCGCGCCTTGCGATCCTCGATGACGGTGACGTCCATCGGTCTAGCCTTGCGGACCGTAATAGGTGCAGCTCTCGTTGCAGCTGTCGCGGTGAACGCTGACGCGGGTGATCTTTCCGGCGTGCTGGACCCGCTCCCAGATGAAGCGGGACAGGTTTTCCAGGGTCGGCGGGCCGAGCGCCTCGACCTTGTTGAGGAGCTTGTGGTCGAGCGCCTTCTGGACCTCCGCCATGCTGCGTTCGAGCAGGCCGAGATCGAGCACCATCCCCGTGGCGGGATCGGGCGTGCCGCGCATGGTCACTTCGGCGCGAAACGAGTGGCCGTGAATCTCTTCACTATCAGCGCCAAAGGTCGTTCCCGGCAGCGAATGTGCGGCCTCGAAGCGAAACGATTTCGTCAGTTCCCACATTGTGAAAGCTCAAATCCTATCTGATGCCAGTACTACCTGATACCGAGTGTCTTGTGTGTCTGCAGGCTGAGTCGCCATTGCGGGTGCTGCAGGCAATAGTCGATCGCGCGTGCGGTGTTTTCGACCACGTCGGGTCCATCCATCGGCTGCAGCGAGAAGCGCTCGAAGGCGAGACCTTCGAATTGCTCGGGCGCTGCATCCGCTTGCGGATAGACCAGCTTCAATTCATGGCCCCGGCGCACCACGAGATCGGAGCCGGCTTTCGGGCTGACGCAGACCCAGTCCATGCCCTCGGGCGGCTCGATGGTGCCGTTGGTTTCGATGCCGATCTCGAAGCCGCGCGCATGCAGCGCGTCGATGAACGGCGTGTCCACCTGCAGCAGCGGCTCGCCGCCGGTCAGCACGACGTAGCAGTTGTTGTTGGCGCCGGTCCATTGCGCGGCGATGGTGTCGGCGAGCTCATCGGCCGAGGCATAGCGGCCGCCCAGCGTGCCGTCGGTGCCGACGAAATCGGTGTCGCAGAATTTGCAGGTGGCGGAGCTACGGTCCTGTTCGCGGCCGGTCCAGAGATTGCAGCCGGCGAAACGACAAAACACGGCCGCACGGCCGGCATGCGCGCCTTCGCCCTGCAGGGTCAGAAAGATCTCTTTGACCGCGTAACTCACCATCTCTCCATCAGGTCCCGATCAAGCCTTCTCAATCAAGTTTTGGAACCGGTTTTGCCGCAGCGCCTCGCCCAGTGCCATGGCGGCCGCCATCGCGACGTTGAGCGACCGCAGGCCCGGCTTGATCGGGATCACCAGCCGTGCATCGGCGACGCCGGCGACCTCGTCGGGGACCCCTGCGGATTCCCGCCCAAACAGCAGGACGTCGTCCCGCTGGTAGCGGTACTCCAGATAGGAACCGGCCCCCTTGGTCGTAAACAGGACCAGCCGGAAACCCCCGTCGTTACGCCATTGTTCGAATTTTGACCATGAGTCGTGGCGTGTAATAGCGACATGGTCGAGATAGTCCATGCCGGAGCGGCGGAAATGCCGGTCGGACACCGGAAAGCCCGCGGGCTCGATAATGTGGGCCGCGACATCCAGGCACGCGCACAGGCGCAGAATCGTTCCGGTGTTCTGGGGGATATCGGGCTGGAATAGCGCAATCTGCATGATGTTGACGCCCCGTGAAGCCCTGATGAAATGACTGAATAATCACAGCTCGACGCGGATTTAGTGCATTGCACGCTTGCGAGCCGATAGCGGGCTTGCGCTCTTACGGCAAGGGTGCCAATAGAACGATTCTGGACTGCTTGTTCCGCCCGGATTGGCCGGGAAAAGTGGTCTTTCTGCCGCCGCGGGGGCCGCGGGCGCCGGCAGCCACTTTCGGGCGCGATTCCAGCGTCTCCGGGGC
The DNA here is from genome assembly GCF_018130105.1 of Bradyrhizobium sp. AUGA SZCCT0160. Lineage (NCBI taxonomy): Bacteria > Pseudomonadati > Pseudomonadota > Alphaproteobacteria > Hyphomicrobiales > Nitrobacteraceae > Bradyrhizobium > Bradyrhizobium sp. AUGA SZCCT0160. The sequence goes on along the minus strand of NZ_JAFCMD010000011.1, from coordinate 166,906 downwards.
GGTTCCGCTGGCTGCAGATGAGAAAGGGCTTGGAATCGTGACGACAGCGTCTTCGGCGGACCATCCGACACGCCGTGATTTTCTTTTTGTTGCAACGGGGGCCGTCGCCGCCGTAGGCGCCGCTGCCACCGTGTGGCCGCTCGTTGCCCAGATGAACCCGGACGCCTCGACGATCGCGGCCGGTGCGCCGATCGAGGTCGATCTGACGCCGATTGCCGAAGGGCAGGACATCAAGGTGTTCTGGCGCGGCAAGCCGATCTACATCAGCCACCGCACCAAGAAGCAGATCGAAGAGGCACAAAAGGTGTCGCTGTCGAGCCTGCCCGATCCGCAGCCCGACTCGGCACGCGTCAAGGCGGGCCATGACCAGTGGCTGGTCGTGATCGGCATCTGCACCCATCTCGGCTGCATCCCGATCGCCCATGAGGGCAGTTACGACGGCTTCTTCTGCCCCTGCCACGGTTCGGTGTACGACACCTCGGGCCGCATCCGCTCGGGCCCGGCGCCGACCAACCTGCCGGTGCCGCCCTACACGTTCGTTTCCGATACCAAAATCCAGATCGGCTAAGGCCCCCGGACGCCCGTCCGGGACCTTAATCCGTCGCGTCGTTTTACTTCCTCAGGATCGCATCAATGAGCGGACCATCCGATTTCCAGCCGACCAACCCCGCCTTGAAGTGGATCGAACGGCGTCTCCCGATCATGGGTCTCGTCCATTCCTCGTTCGTGGCCTATCCGACGCCGCGTAACCTGAACTACTGGTGGACCTTCGGCGCCATCCTCTCGATGATGCTGGCCCTGCAGATCGTGACCGGCGTGATCCTGGCGATGCACTACACGCCGCATGCCGATCTCGCCTTCAAATCGGTCGAACTGATCGTCCGCGACGTCAACTACGGCTGGCTGCTGCGCAACATGCACGCCTGCGGCGCCTCGATGTTCTTCTTCGCCGTCTACATCCATATGTTCCGCGGCCTGTATTACGGGTCGTACAAGGAGCCGCGCGAAATCCTCTGGATCCTCGGCGTCATCATCTACCTCTTGATGATGGCGACCGGCTTCATGGGTTACGTGCTGCCGTGGGGCCAGATGAGCTTCTGGGGCGCCACCGTCATCACCAATCTGTTCTCGGCCGTGCCGTATTTCGGCGAGAGCATCGTGACGCTGCTGTGGGGCGGCTATTCGGTCGGCAATCCGACGCTGAACCGCTTCTTCTCGCTGCACTATCTGTTGCCGTTCGTGATCGCCGGCGTGGTCGTGCTGCACATCTGGGCGCTGCACGTTGCGGGCCAGAACAATCCGGCCGGCGTCGAGGCCAAGACCGAAAAGGACACCGTGCCTTTCACGCCCTACGCCACCATCAAGGATGCGTTCGGCGTCTCCTGCTTCCTGCTGTTCTTCGCCTGGTTCATCTTCTACATGCCGAACTATCTCGGCGAAGCCGACAACTACATCCCGGCCAATCCCGGCGTGACGCCGCCGCATATCGTGCCGGAATGGTACTATCTGCCGTTCTACGCGATCCTGCGCTCGATCCCGAACAAGCTCGCCGGTGTGGTGGCGATGTTCGGTGCGATCCTGATCCTGGCTTTCCTGCCCTGGCTGGACAACGCGAAGACCCGCTCCTCGAAGTATCGCCCGCTGGCGAAGCAGTTCTTCTGGGTCTTCGTCGTCGTCTGTCTGCTGCTGGGCTGGCTCGGTTCCAAGCCCGCCGAAGGCATCTACGTGGTCGCCGGCCGGATCCTGACCTTCATGTACTTCGCCTATTTCCTGATCCTGCTGCCGCTCTTGAGCCGGATCGAGACGCCGCGGCCGGTGCCGAATTCGATCGCCGACGACGTGCTGGCCAAGACCGGAAGCAAGTCGACACCGATGGTTTCGACGGTGCTTGCGCTCCTCGTCGCCGGCGGGTTGTTGGCCGGCGGCATGCAGCATGCTCGTGCGGCGGAGGGCCAGGAAAAACCGCCCGGAAACAAGTGGTCGTTCGCTGGCCCGGTCGGCAAGTTCGATCGCGGCGCGCTGCAGCGCGGCCTGAAGGTTTACAAGGAAGTCTGCGCGTCCTGTCACGGCCTGTCCTACATCGCCTTCCGCAACCTCGCCGAAGCCGGCGGTCCCGGTTATTCGGTGGCGCAGGCGGCAGCGTTCGCGTCCGATTACAAGGTCAAGGACGGTCCGGACGACAAGGGCGAGATGTTCGAGCGGCCGGGCCGGCCGGCCGACTATTTCCCGTCACCGTTCCCGAACGAGAATGCGGCGCGGGCCGCCAATGGCGGCGCGTTTCCGCCGGACCTGTCGCTGATCAACAAGGCGCGTTCCTACCCGCGCGGCTTTCCGCAGTTCCTGGTCGACTTCTTCACCCAGTACCAGGAGCAGGGCCCGGATTACGTTTCGGCCGTGCTGCAGGGCTATGAAGACAAGCCGCCAGCCGGCTTCTCGCTTCCAGAAGGTTCCTATTACAACAAGTACTTCCCCGGCCACGCCATCAAGATGCCGAAGCCGCTCAGTGACGGCCAGGTGACCTATGACGACGGCGCGCCGGCCACCGTCGCGCAGTACTCCAAGGACGTCACCACGTTCCTGATGTGGACCGCGGAACCGCACATGGAGGCGCGCAAGCGGCTCGGTCTGCAGGTGTTCGTGTTCCTGATCCTGCTCACGGGGTTGCTGTACTTCACCAAGAAGAAGGTCTGGGCCAACGCGCACTAAGCGCTGGGTTCATCGCAATTCGGAAAAGCCCCTGCGGGGGCTTTTTTTGTTGGGTTCGTGTCCCGGAAGCGGTGCAGCGTTCTTCACGATGCACCGCAGAGCCGGGACCCACGCTTTTCGATGCGGTGTCATGGGCCCCCGGATCAGCAGCGCGCCACGCCGAACGCGGCGCGCTGCGCAGCATGCGGGGGCACGAGTTCTGCGCAACCCGATTGCTTCCTGACCCCACTGCGGACAAAATGGCCGCCAATCGCTCCCAAAAAATACGGAGGACCTCATGGGAACCAGCATCACTTTCAAGCGTCCCGACGGCAAGGACGCGGCCGGCTATCTCGCCAATGCGGCGCGCGGCAACGCGCCGGGCGTGGTCGTGATCCAGGAATGGTGGGGGCTGCAGGACCAGATCAAGGGCATGTGCGACCGCTTCGCGGCGGCCGGCTTCGACGCGCTGGCGCCGGATCTCTACAAGGGCACGGTGGTGCCGTATCACGACACGGACGCCGCCGGCAAAGAGATGAACTCGCTGGATTTCATGGATGCGACGACGCAGACCGTGCGCGGCGCCGCGCAATATCTCGCCAAGAACGGCGCCAAGGTCGGCCTGACCGGCTTTTGTCTCGGCGGTGCCGTCACCATCATCGGCGCCACCAAGATTCCGGAGCTCACGGCCGGTGTGGTGTTCTACGGCATCCCGCCCGAGCAGGCGGCAAAACCGGCGGACGTGAAAATTCCGCTGCAGGGCCACTTCGCCAACAAGGACGACTGGTGCACGCCGGCGCTGGTCGACGGTTTCGAAAAGGCGATGAAGGAAGCGGGCAAGTCGCTGGAGCTGTTCCGCTATGACGCCGAGCACGGCTTTGGCAATGAACAGCGCCTGTCGGTGCACGACCGGCAGTGCGCGGAGCTCGCCTGGGGCCGCGCTACGGAGTTTTTCAGGAAGCATCTAGGGTAAGACGTCTCCTTGTCATTGCGAGCCAACGGGTCGGCGCGAAGCGCCGCCCGATGACAGGCTCCGCGAAGCAATCCATGTTTCGGCTTGCGGCGCTATGGATGCTTCGTCCGCTTCGCTCCCTTGCACAAACGCTTCGCGTTTGTTGCAGGCAATGACGATAGATAGAGGTTGAGAATGAAAATCTTCTGCACAGGCGCGTCCGGTTATATCGGCGGATCGGTGGCGGCTCATCTCGTGGCCGCCGGACATCAGGTCACCGGCCTGGTTCGTTCCCCGGAAAAGGCCGATGCGGTGCGCGCCCGCGGCATCGAGCCGTTATCGGGAACGCTGGATGACGCAGAAATCCTGGCGCAGGCGGCGCGCGCCGCCGACATCGTCATCAATGCGGCCAGTGCTGATCACAAGGGCGTCGTAGATGCCCTGCTTGGCGCGCTGGCCGGAAGCGGCAAGCCGTTCATCCATACCTCGGGTTCGAGCATCATCGGCACACAGTCCAGGGGCCAGCGCTCCGATGCGGTGTTCGATGAAGACACGCCGTTTACGCCATCGCCTGCGCGTGCGGCGCGGGTCGCGCTGAACGAATTGATCCTGTCCTATCGCGACAAGGGCTGCCGTCCCGTCATCATTTGCCCGAGCCTGATCTACGGCATCGGCCATGGGGCGGGACGCGACAGCGTGCAGGTACCTTTCCTGATAAAGCTCGCGAAAAAACGCGGCAACGCGGCCCATGCCGGTCCCGGCGAGAATATCTGGTCGAACGTTCATATCGACGATCTCGTGACGCTCTATGCGCTCGCGATCGAGAAGGCGCCAGCCGGCGCGTTCTACTTCGCCGAGAATGGCGAGGATTCGATGCGCGAGGTTTGCGAAGCCATCAACCGCATGCTGGGTTTTGCTGGACCGCCATCGGCAATGTCGATGGAAGAGGCGGTCGCCGAATGGGGCGAGGGCACGGCTGAAAACACGATGGCATCCAACAGCCGCGTGCGTGCGGTGCGGGCACGGCAGCTCGGCTGGAAGCCGCAGGCGCGCAGCCTGATCGAGGAGATCGAGCAAGGCTGTTATCGGTAGCAGGCAACCCGGCGTGGATCGGAGGGTGAGTTCGAATGGTACCAACTATCCAGCCAGACCAAGAACCGATCGCGGTCGGCGAAGGTGCGTTCGCCGTGCCGCAAGCGCATCGGTCGGCGGTGCTGGAGGGGCTGGAACAGGCCGAACTCGGAGAGTTCGCGAGCGATGAGGAGATGGCCGCACTTTGGGAGAGGTGTGGTCTGTGAACTATAGCTCTGTCGTCCCTGCGAACGCAGGGACCCATAGCCACCAGCGATAATTGTTTTGCAGGCTGGTCGCTATCTTCCTCTTTCAGCAACAGAGGCCGCGGCGTATGGGTCCCTGCGTTCGCAGGGACGACATCCGTTATGAGGAGCCGGCATCGCCCCGCACCCCGTCCCACCACGCGCACGTGCCGGACATCAGCTGGTAATTGCCTTCCATCACCTGCACCGGCGCGCGCAGGCCCTCGGTGGCGGCTTGCATCCGCATCTGGCGCGCGGTCTCGCGGTCTTTCGGCGGCAGCCAGACCCGTTCATGTCCCCACAGGCTCGGGCCATGATGCATTTCGACCGGCTGCCATGTCGAAGGATCGATCTCGCGGCCGCCCCAGCCGCATTCGATCATGAAGGACGACGGTGTCCTGGCGTAGAACGAGGTCATGAAATCGTTGGTGTGGCGGCCGAGCGTGACGCCGACGCGGTCGGGCTGCATCATCGCGATGTCGTAGGATTGCCCGACATCGTCGAGCGAGAACAATTCCACCATCAGATGATGCATGCCGTTCCTGCCGGTCTCGATCAGCGCCAGGCTGTGATGCCGCGCGTTGACGTGAAAGAAATAGGCGCGGAACGGCTTTTCGATGTAGTCGGAAAGCCCGAAGCCGAGCACGTCGACATAGAACGCCATCATCGGATCGATGTGCTCGACGGTCAGCACGGCATGTCCGAGGCCGAGCGGACCGGTGCGAAAGCCCGAGATCGAGCGGCCCGGACTGAACGGCGTCTCGTCGATCTCGGCGCCGTAAAACGCCTCGAGCCGGTTGCCGCCGGGATCGCGAAACGAGATCAGGCCGCGCACGCGCCGGGCATCGGCCAGCGTCTGCGGCTCGACCGTGACGGTGATGCCGGCTTGTTCGAGCCGGGCGGCGAGCTGGTCCAACGCCGCCGCGTCGGCGACTTCCCAGCCGAAGAAGCGCGCGCCTTCGCCCATCGCGCGGTCGATGACGATGCGCTGCTTGCGGTCGTCCATCCGGAAGGCGAGCAGCGAGTTGCCGCGCTCGACCGCCTGCAGGCCGACCAGGGAGGTCCCGAACTGGCGCCAGTCCTCCAGCGCATCCGATCCGAAGCCCGCGTATCCCAGACCCAGCAATGCCATCCCTTGCCTCCGCCTGCCTGTTGTTTTCGGGCGTTGTTGCCGCCGCCGCTTGGGCCGGATGCTACGCGGATTTTGGCCGTTTCAAACCCCAAAAGATAGCCGGCTGGGCAGGCCAGGGCGCCGGGGCCTCCCTTGACATCGCTCGCGGCGGATGGTGATTAAGCGACATGAGCACCGCCGTCCGCCCATCCCGTCTTTGGTGGCGCACCTCTTAAAGAGGTGGCCGGTGCGATTTCATTTTAACAATCGTCGAAGGTCGCCATCGCAGTGCGACCGGCGGTTTGTTTATTTGCCCTTCGTTTGTCCTGTGTGGCGTTCCCTCACCAAGTTTCGTAAGAGGATCACATGAACAGGACCGTCTTCTCCCTGCCCGAGCACAGCGAATACCGGACCGCCACTGGTCTTGCGATCTCGCGCACCGTCGAGCAATTTTCCGGCGACGCCAAGCGGCTCGATGACCTGATCGACCTGCTCGACCGCCGCCGTGGCGTGGTGCTGTCTTCGGGCACCACGGTGCCGGGCCGCTACGAGAGCTTTGACCTCGGTTTTTCCGATCCGCCGCTGGTGCTGGAAACCGAGGGCGCGAATTTCGCGCTCAGCGCGCTGAACGGGCGCGGCGAGGTGCTGATCGCCTTTCTCGGCGAGGTCCTGCGCGAACCTTGCGTCGTCGTCACCGAGCAGAGCGCGTCGCGTCTCGCCGGCCATATCATCCGGGGCCCCGCGCCTGTCGATGAAGACCAGCGCACCCGACGCGCCAGCGTGATGTCGCTGGTGCGCGATCTGGTGGCGAGCTTCACCGCCAATGACGATCCGCTGCTCGGCCTTTTCGGCGCCTTCGCCTACGACCTCGTATTTCAGATCGAGGACCTCGTGCAGAAGCGCGCGCGCGAGGCCGACCAGCGCGACATCGTGCTGTATGTGCCGGATCGCCTGCTCGCCTATGACCGCGCCACCGGCCGTGGCGTGGTGCTGAGTTACGATTTCGCCTGGAACGGCAGATCCACCGCCGGCCTGCCGCGCGACACCGCCGAGAGCGTCTACACCAAGACGCCGCGGCAGGGTTTTGCCGATCACGCGCCCGGCGAATACCAGGCGACGGTTGAGACCGCACGCGCCGCATTCGCGCGCGGCGATCTGTTCGAGGCGGTGCCCGGGCAGTTATTCGCCGAGCCGTGCGAGCGTTCGCCCGCCGAAGTGTTCCAGCGGCTCTGCCGCATCAACCCGTCGCCCTATGGCGCGTTGATGAATCTCGGCGAGGGCGAGTTTCTCGTCGCGGCCTCGCCGGAAATGTTCGTGCGCTCCGACGGACGGCGGGTCGAGACCTGCCCGATCTCGGGCACCATCGCGCGCGGTGTCGACGCGATCGGCGATGCCGAGCAAATCCGGCAATTGCTGAATTCGGAAAAAGACGAATTCGAGCTCAACATGTGCACCGACGTCGACCGCAACGACAAGGCGCGCGTCTGCGTCCCCGGCACCATCAAGGTGCTGGCGCGGCGCCAGATCGAGACCTACTCAAAGCTGTTCCACACCGTCGACCATGTCGAAGGCATTTTGCGCCCCGGCTTCGACTCGCTTGATGCGTTCATGACCCACGCCTGGGCGGTGACGGTGACGGGTGCGCCGAAATTATGGGCGATGCAGTTCGTCGAGGACAATGAGCGCTCGTCCCGGCGCTGGTATGCCGGCGCCATTGGCGCTGTGAATTTCGACGGCAGCATCAACACCGGGCTTACCATCCGCACCATCCGGATGAAGGATGGGCTCGCCGAAGTGCGCGTCGGCGCGACCTGTCTGTTCGATTCAGATCCCGCCGCCGAAGACCGGGAATGCCAGGTCAAGGCGGCCGCCCTGTTCCAGGCGCTGCGCGGCGATCCGCCGAAGCCGCTGTCGGCGTTCGCGCCTGACGCGACCGGCTCGGGCAAGAAGGTGCTGTTGATCGATCACGACGACAGCTTCGTGCACATGCTGGCGGATTATTTCCGGCAGGTCGGCGCGTCCGTGACCGTGGTCCGGCATGTTCATGCGCAGCAGATGCTAAACCAGAAAAACTGGGATCTGCTGGTGCTGTCGCCGGGTCCCGGCCGGCCCGAGGATTTCGGGATCTCGAAAACCATAGGAACGGCGCTGGAGAAGAAGCTGCCGATCTTCGGCGTCTGCCTCGGCGTGCAGGCAATTGGCGAATATTTCGGCGGCCAGCTCGGGCAACTCGGCCAGCCCGCGCACGGCCGGCCGTCGCGGGTCCAGGTGCGGGGCGGGCGGCTGATGCAGAACCTGCCCAATGAGATCGTGATCGGCCGTTATCACTCGCTCTATGTCGAGCGCGACAGCGTTCCCGACGTGTTGCAGGTCACCGCAACCACCGAGGATGGGGTTGCGATGGCGATCGAACACAAGACCCTGCCGGTCGGCGGCGTGCAGTTTCATCCGGAATCGCTGATGTCGCTCGGCGGCGAGGTGGGTTTGCGTATTGTCGAGAACGCGTTCCGGCTGCATGTTACGAATTGAACGGGGACGTCATTGCGAGGAGCACTTGCGACGAAGCAATCCACCCCTTGGCGGCCATGGATTGCTTCGCGGAGCCTGTCATCCGGCGGCGCTGCGCGCCGACCGGGTGGCTCGCAATGACGAAGAGGAAAAGAGAAACCGATGACGTTTGAACATGACCTGAAGGCCACCGTCCGCACTATTCCGGATTACCCGAAGAAGGGCATCCTGTTCCGCGACATCACCACGCTGCTCGCGGATGCGCGCGCGTTCCGCCGTTCGGTCGATGAACTGGTGCAGCCCTGGGCCGGCAGCAAGATCGACAAGGTCGCCGGCATCGAGGCGAGGGGATTCATCCTCGGCGGCGCGGTGGCGCATCAGGTCTCCGCCGGCTTCGTGCCGATCCGCAAGAAAGGCAAGCTGCCGCACACCACCGTGCGGATCGCTTATTCGCTGGAATACGGCCTCGATGAAATGGAGATGCATGCCGACGCCGTGCAGCCCGGCGAGCGGGTCATCCTGGTCGACGATCTCATCGCCACCGGCGGCACCGCGGAAGGCGCGGTGAAGCTGCTGCGCCAGATCGGCGCCAATGTGGTCGCGGCCTGTTTCATCGTCGACCTGCCTGATCTGGGCGGCGCCGACAAGCTGCGGGCGATGGACGTGCCGGTACGAACACTGATGGCGTTCGAAGGGCATTGATGCGCAATTGCGCATCTGAGCGATCGCAGGGACGACACTTGATTAAACCGCCTGGGCGCCGAGTTGCGTGCGCCAGTGCTTCAGACGCTCTTTCAACAGCGCGTCCCTGATGTAGAACGTCTCTTCCTCTTCCAACCGCTCGCATTCCGCGAAGGTCAGATTTTCGGGCCCATGCGTGGTCCATGCCGCCTGCAGGCTGCGGCAGGTGTGGCTGCCCTGGCGCAGCGAAAACCAGATCCGGTTCTGGATCTTTTCGAGGTCAGGGGCCTGACCGACCCATTGCTCGGCCGAGGCCTTGCTGCGGATCACGAAAATCCCCGCGATGGTCTTCCGCTCCTTGTAGGCGGCGATGGCGGCTTTTCTGTCTGATGTCACCGGAGGCCTTGGGCGGGTTGCTGTCGGGGAAGGCGATAGCAGCCAGGTGAGATCAGGTCAATATTACCCGGGTAATATTGTCGAGGCCGGCCTCACGACCGCTGCAGAATCAGGCTGAGTTCCAGCTCCCGAAAACTGGTGTAATTCCTGCGGATCCATTGATGCAGTTCGGTCGAGGAATCCTTTTCCTGGCGCAGATAGCCCGTGAAGGAGAAGGTCAGCCGGTCGATATAGGTCTTCAGGAACACCGGCAGCGCCGATATCCGGAGCACGCGTCCCCGTTCCATCGCGGCGGGCAATTCGCCGCGCACCACGTGCTCATTGTCGATCGCGATCAGCGCATTCGCGGGAATTTGCTGCTTCAGCATGTGGTAGGCGGTGGCCGAGGCGCGGTCGGTATCGGCCACGAACAGGATCACCGGCGCGACGCCGCGGCGCACGGCTTCCTTCATGAAGCCGATCTCATCGATCATCTTGAAGAACTCGTCGAAGGCGTGGAAACCGAGGTCGATGACCTTGGCGACGCTGTCATTGACGATCAGGCGGTCCATCAGCTGCATCTTGCCGAAGGTGTCGATGACGTCGGCCGTCTCGGTGGTGCGCGGCAGATATTCCAGCAGCGAGGGCTCCTTCAGATTGATGTCGAAGGAGATCACCGTGCCGTTCTTCAGCAGCAGGAATTCGCTGAGCAGCCGCGCGATCAGCGTCTTGCCGACCAGCGGGCGGGGCGAGCAGATGATGTAGACGGACGTGGGGCTCATCACGCGCTATATCAGGCGATTTTTCCGCCTAATCCAGCCCCATCGCGCACCTTGCGCGATTATTTTTCGCCGCTGCGGGTGCTCGATTTGCCGCTGCCGCCGCCGACCAGGTCGGTCAGCTTGATGCGGTCGAACTCGCTCCAGACATTGGCGAGCCAGTGCCGGACATAGCCGCGGAGCACGAACGAATAGTTCGCGGCTTCGTCGCTGGTGCCCTTGTTGGCGACGAATTTGAGGAACGGCACCGAGGAAACCTCGACCTGCTCATAGGCCATTTCGTTGAGCTTGGGGATCGTGAGCTCGGTGGCATCCTTGATGCGGTGGAAATAGGAATTGTAGGTCGCCTGGTCCCACTGGAAGAACTGGGTGTCGTTGATGAAGTTCTTCACCAGGTAATATTTGGCGCCCTGCATGAAATTGGCGGTCTCGGCGATTTCGTCCAGCGAGGCGATCGAGGGTCCCAGGATATGGAACACGGCAAAGGTAATCTGGCCGGCCTTGGCGGCATCGAGAAAGCCGATGTCGCGGAGTGAGGCCAGCGCCGGCGACAGCAGTCCGGCGCGCACGTCGATCACGGTCACCGAGGTTCCGGCATTGAGCGTGTCGAAGATCTTCATCTGGTCCGCGGTCGTCGTCATATCGACGATCTGGGTGATGTCGGGGTGGAAGCGCTTCAGCGTGCCGCGCGGCGACTCGGTGTCGAACGCCCGGGTCGGGACGTTATTGGCGCTGAAATAATCCAGCAGCGTTCGCGACACGGTCGTCTTGCCGACCCCGCCCTTGTCCGCGCCGACCACAATCACGACTGGCTTTGCCATGGAATTTCCTACTACGCGCCCCCGATCGCGGGAGCGATCGGTAGGTCCCCATATACCTGTTTGGGCGCGAACATGGCAGAAACAAGGGAGAATTCAATTCCTGGAGCCCGCACCGGCGTTATTCGTAGGTAATTCGTTAATGTCGCCGTACCGAGGCTCAGCTGTGCCGGCCCCAGGGTCCCCAGCGAGAACCCTGTCGTGTCGATTGCGGCAGGCCCGCGGGTGCTGCGGCATCGCTCCACGGACCGTGAGGGACCGGGGGCGGCAGCTGATCCGCCGACTGCGGTTCCGCCTGATTCTCCGGCTCGTCGTCGGCCTCGTCAGGCAGGGCCAGCGGGCCGGGATCGCGGCCGCCGGCGTACTGCACCAGCGCTTTGACCCGCGACTCCACAGACGGATGGGTCGCGAACAGATCGGCAAATCCCTCGCGGGGATTGTCGAAGCACAGTTCCATCACCGCCGAGGTGGCGCCGGGAAGCTCGCCCCGATTTTCGATCTTGCGCAGCGCCGTGATCATGGCGTCCGGGTTCTTGGTCAGTTCGACCGAGCCGGCGTCGGCCAGCAATTCGCGCGACCGCGACAGCGCCAGTTTGACCACCTGCGACAGCAGCCAGGCCAGCAGGATCAGCACAACCGCGATAATGACGACGATGATCGCACCACCGCCGGAGCTCTTGTTGTCGCTGTCCGAGGACGAAGAGGACGATGAACGCGAGGACGAGGATGACCACGATCCGCCGGACGAATTCCACGACAAATTGGTGAACATCCGGAAGAACAATTCGCCGAAGAAGCCGACCACGCCGGCGATGATGACCGCGATCACCATCAGCTGCACGTCGCCGTTGCGGATATGGGTCAGCTCATGGCCCAGCACCGCCTCGATCTCCTGATCGTTGAGCGTCCTCAGCAGCCCTGTGGTGACGGTGATGGCGTATTGCCGGCGGTTGAGGCCGCTCGCGAATGCGTTCAGCGCCGGGCTGTCCATCACCTTCAGCTTCGGCATCGGAAGGCCGCGCGAGATGCAGAGGTTTTCCAGGAGATTATAGAGCCGCGGCTGCTGCTTTCGCGTCACGTCCTCGCCGCCGGTGACGGCGTCGATCATGTTCTGGTGGAAGAAATAGGCGATCACGATCCAGAGCGCGGCGATGCCTGTCGCATAGGGAAAGGCCGTGACCAGATCGCGCGCTGCGGCCCGCAAATAATAATCGACCGAGCGGTCGCTGCGGATCACGACTTCGGCGAGCAGCGCGCCGGCATAGACCAGCACGTAGATTAGCAGGAACAGGCCGGCGAGCAGCAGCATCGAACGGAACTTGTTCGATACGATATGCGTGTAGAGCCCGTACGCGGCCATGATGTGCTGCTTCTCGCTGGAATGTCGCGGCCGTTAGAACTTTACGGTCGGCACGACCTCGACTTCGGTGCGGCTGGCGCCGAGATCGAAGAATTCCTTTTTGGTGAAGCCGAACATGCCGGCGAACAGCGCGGCGGGCAGCTGCTGGATGCCGGTGTTGTATTCCTGGACCGCGTTGTTGAAGAAGCGGCGGCTCGAGGCGATCTTGTTTTCGAGGTCGGACAGTTCGCCGGCGAGCTGCTGGAAATTGGCGTTGGCCTTGAGGTCCGGATAGGCCTCCGACAGCGCGATCAGGCGGCCGAGCGCGCCGCTCAGCTGGTTCTCGGCGGCGCCGATCTGCGCCGGCCCCTGCGCCGACATCGCGGAGTTGCGGGCCTTGATGACGTCGTCGAGCGTGCCGCGCTCGTGGCTGGCGTAGCCCTTTACGGTCTCGACCAGGTTCGGAATCAGGTCGTGGCGCTGCTTGAGCTGCACGTCGATGTCGGCAAAAGCTTGGCTGACACGCTGGCTCAGCGCGACCAGGCGGTTATACGCGCCGATGGCGAACAACACGAGAATGACAATGACGCCGATAACGATCCAGCTCGTCGACATGGCAGGCAACTCCTGATGAGGCGAAGAAAGTGTGGAACCTAGACGAAAACCGGGGCGTGCGGCAGCCCGCCGCGACGTGGGGGCTTCGTTTAGTCGAAACGAGCGATGGATAAGTTCAAGCTTTCGTCGTCTCGGCGAAGGCCGGGACCCATACGCTGCGGCCTTTCGTTGGAGCACTCTGACCAACGCTTAACGATTAGCGCCGGGGGCTATGGGTCCCGGCCTTCGCCGGGACGACCCGTTTGCTCCGCCACCGCATCGCCCCAGCGCCAGCGACGGGCAACGGCGTAATCCGCCTTGGCGCGCCGGGGCGTCCGGCTGATGACGAGACCGCCCGGGGTGCAGAGCTTGGCCATGACTTCGACCTTGGAGATGGCCGGCTGCGACAACACCCGGACCGGGCGCTCCGCTAACGGCGCGCGCGTCAGCGCCACATAGGCGAACCGTTCGTCTTCGTATGGCAGCTCGGCGCCCTTGACCTGCTTGTGCGCGCGCGAGCGTTGCAGGCGTTGGGTGAAATGGCACCAGTCCGGTGCTTGAAGCGGACATGTTCCGTCGTGCGGGCAGGGGGCGGCGACATGCGCGCCGGCCGCGATCAAGCGCTCGCGCAGCGCGATGATCCGCGCATAGCCCGCCGGCGTGCCGGGCTCGACCACCAGCAGCGTGTCGCGGGTCTTTTCCCACATCAGCATGGCGAGTGCACCTTGTTCGGCGGCGCTGAGTTCGCCGATCATGTAGCTGGCGACGACGAGGTCGGCGGCATCAGCCTTGATCAGGGCGTTGCGGGCTTCGCCCCGCTCGTAATGGAGTTCGCGCAGGCGAAAACTCTCGCTGACGAGATCGAGCGCCAGCTTGCGCAACGCGTCGTTGGCGTCGAGCAGGGTAAAGCCTCGCAGCGAGGCAAATGCTTCCGCCGCCGCCCAGCTCGCCGTGCCCGGTCCGGCACCGATGTCGAGCAGGGTTTTGGGCGCAAAGTCCGGCCGGGCGTCGCAGAGCGCATTCAGGCTTGCTGTGACCGCGGCATAGGTCGCGGGCATCCGCGCCAGCGCATAGGCCAGTGCGTCGGTCTCGGATCGGATCGTGCCGGAGCCGCCGCCGTCGCGGTAATTTTTCGAGATCGACGCCGAGCGTTCCGCCGCGTCATTGCGCGAAAAACCGCGCAGCTTGGCGTCAAGCGCGGCTTTCAGTTCGGCGGGGAGGTCGGGTGAGGTCATCTCTGCTTGTCATGCCCGCGAAGGCGGGCATCCAGTACGCCGGGACGGCTGCGATAATCAGGGGCAGCGCGGCGTACTGGATCATCCGCTTTCGCGGATGATGACATCATTGGGTGTCGCGGCGAAAGCGCAATCTCACGCCACGTGCTGGTCGAGGATCTTCACGGCATCGTCGAGGCCGACCGAGACCAGTTGCGAGACGCCGCGTTCGGCCATGGTGACGCCGAACAGCCGGTTCATCCGCGCCATCGTGATCGGATTATGCGTGATGATGATGAAGCGGGTTTCGGTCGAGGACGTCATTTCATGCAAGAGGTTGCAGAACCGCTCGACGTTGTGGTCGTCGAGCGGCGCGTCGACTTCGTCCAGCACGCAGATCGGCGACGGGTTGGTGAGGAACACCGCGAAGATGAGAGCCAGCGCGGTCAGCGCCTGCTCGCCACCCGACAGCAGTGAGAGCGTCTGCGGCTTCTTGCCGGGCGGTTTGGCGATGATTTCGAGGCCGGCTTCCAGCGGATCTTCGCTCTCGATCAGGTGCAAGGCGGCTTCACCGCCACCGAACAATTCGGTGAACAGCCGCTTGAAGTGCTCGTTGACGGTTTCGAACGAGGTCAGGAGCCGTTCGCGCGCCTCCTTGTTGAGGCTCTGGATGCCCTGGCGCAGCCGCTTGATGGCTTCCACCAGGTCGTCGCGTTCGGTGGTCAATGCCGTGTGCTGGGTCTCGACTTCACGCAGTTCTTCCTCGGCGCGCAGATTGACCGCGCCGAGCCGCTCGCGGTCGCGGCGCAGCTTTTCGAGGTTTTCCTCGATCTCGGCGAGCGGCGGCAATTCCGCGCCCGGCTCGATCTCGGCGAGACCAGCCACGGCATGCGGCTCGACCTCGAGCATGTCGTGGATTTCGCGCTCAATGTCGGAGAGACGGCGCCTGGTGCCGTCCATGCGTTCCTCGGCGCGGGCGCACGCCTCGCGGGCGCTGGAGAGCGCTTCCAGCGAAGCCTTTGCCTCGCGGTCGGTCTCCGCCATCACGCTCTCGGCGGCGGCCAGCGCATCCGCGGCGACGCGGCGCGCGCTTTCGGCGGACTCGATCTCGCTGATCAGCGCGCGGCGCTTCTGGGCGAACAGCGCCGGAGCGTCTTCGAGCTCGGCACGCTCTGCGGTCACTTCGGTGACGCGGGCTTCGATGGTCGAGACTTGCGAGGCCGCGCTTTGCTTGCGGTTCTGCCATTCGGTGCGCTCGGCGAGGATCGCCTGCACACGGCGGTCGGCCAGTTCAGCCTCGCGCGCCAGCGCCTGCGCTTCGGCACGCACTTGGGCTGCGAAGCGGCGATGGCCCTCGATGTCGGTGCGAACCGTGGAGAGCCTGGTTTCGGTCTCGAGGCTCGGCGGCAGCTCGGCCAGCGCCGCATTGGCGTTCTCGTGCGCGGCGTCAGCTTCGGCGCGGTCGGCGGCGAGGCGAGTATGGGCTTCCGTCAGCGTCGCTTTGCGTGCGGCGTGGCGGTTGATTTCGCGCTCGGTTGCGGCATGGCGTTCGCGCGCGGCATCGGCCTCGCGCTGCGCGGCACGCCAGGCGTCACGGGCGGCAGACTCGGCGCCCGATGCCGCCTTCAATTCGCTCTCGGCGCCTTCCAGCGCCTGCCGCTTGGCGGCAGCATCTGCGCGGGCCTGCTCCAGTTCGTTCTCGATATCGACCAGGCGGGCGCGTTCGGCGAGACGCCGTGCGGCGCCGGTCGGGGCGTGGGCGGCGGCAACAAAGCCGTCCCAGCGCCAGACGTCGCCTTCCAGCGACACCAGCCGCTGGCCGGTCTTGAGTTGAGACACCAGTTCCGCGCCGCGCTCCTTGGCAACGACGCCGATCTGCGCCAGACGCCGCGCCAGTTCGGTCGGGGCTTCGACATGGGCGGCAAGCGCTTCGACGCCCGCGGGCAACGCCGGATCGTCGAAGGTTGCGCCCGCATTGGTCCAGCGCATCGGCGCGGAGGGATCGATCGGCGCATCGAGGTCGTCGCCGAGCACGGCGCCGATCGCCTTCTCGTAGCCCTTGGTGACGGTGACGCCATCGATGATCGGCGGCCACAAATTCTTGGTCTCGCCATTGACCAGCTTCGAGATCGTGCGCGCTTCGGTCTCCAGCCGTTGCACGCGCTTGTCGGCTTCCGCCAGCGGCGAACGGGACGCTTCCAGCCGTGCGCGCGCCGCGACATGGCCGGCCTCGTTGGCCTGCGCCGCGGCTTCGGAAGCGGCCAGCGTTTCCTGCGCGGTCTCCATCGCGCCGGCAAGCGCGTCGAGGTCGCCGAGATTGCCGGTTTCCTGCGCGAGCTTTTGCTCCTCGCTCTGGACGTTGGCGATTTCCTGGTCGAGCCGCGCGAGGCGGTCGCGATGGGTGCGCACGCCAGCCTCGAGTTGATTGCGTTTGGCGGTGAGATCGGCCAGCACCGTCGTCAGTTCCGAGAACATGCGCTCGGCGGCGGCGAGCGTCGCTTCCGCTTCGGAGACGCGTTCATCGACGCCGCTGCGCTTCTCGACGCGCGACTTGATCTCTTCCTTGATTTCCGAATCTTCGGTGTCGAGCCGCTGCAATGCGACTTCGGCATCGGAGGTCTGCTGCTGTTCGCGCGCGATGTCGGCGGTGAACTGGGTCAGGCGGCGGTCGAGTTCGGCGACGCGCTCTTTCGCGCGCTCTTCCTCGCGGTCGAGCAACTCGCGCGCATTGGTGAGGCGTTGCAGTCCGGCCGCGGCGCGGGCTTCGCCGTCGCGCAGCGCCGGCAGTTCGGAGGCGCGGATCGCCTGGATACGGGCCGCTTCGGCCTGTTCACGGGTCCGTTCAGCCATCTCGCGCACGTTGAGGTCATGGGTGCGGGCCGCTTCCGCCACGTCGGTATTGGCTTCGAGCCAGCGCAGGTGGAACAATGTAGCCTCGGCCTTGCGCACCTTGGCGGCGACTTCACGGAATCGGATCGCTTGGCGCGCCTGCTTCTTCAACCCGTCGACCTGGCCGGAGAGCTGGCCGATCACGTCCTCGACGCGGGTGAGGTTGGTCTCAGCCGCTCGCAGCCGCAATTCGGCTTCATGGCGGCGGGCGTGCAGCCCGGCGACGCCGGCGGCATCTTCCAGCACGCGGCGGCGCTGTTCGGGCTTGGCCTGGATGATTTCGCCGATCTTGCCCTGGTGGACCAGCGCCGGCGAACGCGCGCCGGTGGCGGCATCCGCAAACAGGATCTGCACGTCGCGGGCGCGGACGTCGCGGCCGTTGATGCGATAGACCGAGCCCGCTTCGCGTTCGATGCGTCGGGAAATTTCCAGAATCTCGCGGTCGTTCATTGCCGCCGGCGCCGAACGATCGGCATTGTCGATCGTCATCACCACTTCGGCGTGGTTGCGCGCCGGACGGTTGCCGGAACCGGCGAAGATCACCGCATCCATATCGGCGGCGCGCAGCGATTTGTGCGAGGTCTCGCCCATCGCCCAGCGCAGTGCCTCGACCAGATTGGATTTGCCGCAGCCGTTCGGCCCGACCACACCGGTGAGACCCGGCTCGATCATGAAGTCGGTGGGTTCAACGAACGACTTGAAACCATGAAGACGGAGGCGCGTGAGTTTCATGAACACGATTCTCTGTTGGCCGGGCGCGAATCTCCCTGCCGTGACAATACCATAGAAGGCAATGTCGGTGTGTGGACGAGTCGCGCGTTGCGGCTCTTATGGCCTGCGACAATGGCGAGGCCGGGGCCGAAGGGCAACGGGACGGAGGGCTTTTCCCAAGCCTTTTGTCGAGGTTTTTGCAGGGCTTACGGGCCCGTACGAATCCGGTGGACGAATCAGGTTTTCAACAGGGATTTGATGTTCCTGGCGCGCTCTGCGCGCCGGTCAGCTCTTCAGCATCGCGTTGATGCGCTTGCTGAACTCTTCGAAGCTCTGCTCGCCCTTGATCATCTCGCCATTGATGAAGAAGGTCGGCGTCGACTGCACCTTCAGCACCTCGGCGGCGTATTTCTGGTCGGCGGCGATCTTGTCGAGCAGCTTCTGGTCCTTGAGGCAGTCTTCCACCGCCGCTTGCGTGAGGCCGGCCTGCCTGCCGATCCGGATCAGCGTCTCGGTGGTGTTCTTCAACACCCAGTCGTTCTGCTGCTTGAACAGCAGGTCGACGACCGCGAAATATTTCGGCGCGTCGTCCTTGGCGATGCAGCGCGCCAGCATCGAACCGGCGGCGGCCTTGATGTCGAGCGGGAATTCGCGGAACACGAAACGGATCTTGCCGCTGTCGATGAATTCCGACTTGATCTTGGGGAAAACGTTTTCGGTGAACGCTGCGCAATGCGAGCAGGACATCGAGGCGTATTCGGTGATGGTGACCGAGGCATTCGCCGGGCCGAGCGCCATGTCCGGCAGCGACTGCGGCTTGGCGACGTCGGCGGCGGCGCCCTGTGCCAGCGCGTCATTGATCAGCCGCAGCGGCGAGAAGCCGGCGAGGGCGGCAAGCCCGGTCAGCGAAAGGGCGGCGGTGAAGGCGCGGCGCGTGATGATCAAGGTCAGCTCCCGATTGGCGCGTTCACGCCCGAAGAAGTAGGAAAAACGTGCCTTCGCGTAGCTTGAAACGATAATTGTGGCAATGGCAGGTTGCCGCGGCGCAGGCGCACGGCGGGCTCAATTTCGCTTGATCGAGGCACCGAGCCGCGCCAGCGCGTCGCGCAATTCCTCGTCCTCCACCGAGGACAGGGTTTTGGCGATCTCGGCGACCGCCTTCGGGTCCGGCGCGCGGGACGGTTTTGGCCGGTCCCGGCGCGACAGCGGCGCCTGTCGCAGCGCCAGCCGTCCGACCGCGCTCCAGCCGAAGAAGCGGTTGACCCGTTCCAGGATGACATCCGAGGAATGCTGGATTTCGAGCGCCATCGGACCCTCGACCCGCAGCACCAGGGTGGCCGGCTCCTGCGGCTGGCCCTCGACCGGCCGCGGCCATTGCATCTTCAGGGGCTCGGAATGGGCCGCGATCTCGCGGCCTGCGATCTCGGCCCAGCGCGTCACCAGTTCGCGCGCGGCGAACCCCTGCTTGGCATAGGCGTCGGAAAACACATCGCCGAGCAGGACGGAAAGCGGTTTTGCGGAGATCGGGCCGGGTTTTGCCATGGGGGCTTATAGCACCACTAGCGGGCGGTGGCAGTCGGTATCATGCCGCGCGCGGGCGGATCGCCTTGAGGTCACGGTCGATCTCCCGCCGCCGGTGCATCAGGTCGTAGTCCATCTGCAGCCCGAGAAAGAATCCTTCCGATAGGCCAAAATAGCGCGCGAGCCTGAGATCGGTGTCAGCGGTGATGTCGCGCTTGCCCAACACGATCTCGTTGATGCGGCGAGGGGCGACGTGGACGGCGCGCGCCAAGCCGTTCTGGCTCAAACCCATCGGCTTGAGGAACTCTTCGAGTAAAATTTCGCCGGGGTGCGGATTGCGCTTTGCCATGGGGGCTTTTAGCACGGCGCGGCTCTCGGCAGGAACCGCTACACCGTCATGGCCGGGTATAGCCGTCTGAACGACGGCGTCGCTTCCGCTCGCCTATGCCCGGCCATCCACGCCTTGGACCATCAAGAAGGTCTTGGACCATCAAGAAGAAAGACGTGGATGCCCGCGACAAGCGCGGGCATGACGTGGAGAGATTGGTGTCCAGCCGTTAGAGTGTTCGCATGAATTCATTTGCAGCAGCCAAGATCAAACCACGCGATGCGCCCAAGGCAACTCCGGGCTGCCCCGCGCTGCTGCTTGATTGGTACGACCGCCATCGCCGCGTGCTGCCGTGGCGGCCGCTGGCGGGGGAGCGCGCGGATCCCTACCGGGTCTGGCTCTCCGAGATCATGCTGCAGCAGACCGGCGTCAAAACGGTCGGGCCGTATTTCCTTAAGTTCGTGACGCGCTGGCCCGATGTGACGGCGCTTGGCCAAGCCTCGCTCGACGACGTGCTGCGGATGTGGGCCGGGCTCGGCTACTATTCACGGGCGCGCAATCTGCACGCCTGCGCGGTCGCGGTGCTGCGCGATCATGGCGGGGTGTTTCCGGATACCGAGGAGGGCCTGCGCGCACTGCCGGGGATCGGGCCGTACACGGCGGCGGCGATCTCGGCGATTGCGTTCGACATCAGAACCATGCCGGTCGACGGCAATATCGAGCGCGTGGTGTCGCGGCTGTTTGCGGTCGAGGAACCGCTGCCGCAGGCCAAACCGTTGATCCGGCAGCTCGCGGCAACGTTGCTGGGTCCATCTCGCGCCGGGGACAGCGCGCAGGCTCTGATGGACCTCGGCTCCTCGATCTGCACACCGAAGAAGCCGACTTGCGTGCTGTGTCCGCTGAATGATGATTGCCTCGCACTCACGCGCGGCGACCAGGAAACCTTTCCACGCAAGGCGCCGAAGAAATCCGGCCCGCTGCGCCGGGGCGCGGCCTTCGTCGTCACGCGGGGCGATGAACTGCTGGTCCGCACCCGCGCGGCAAAGGGCCTGCTCGGCGGCATGACCGAAGTGCCGGGCTCGGACTGGCTCGCCGGACAGGGCGACAAGGCGGCCCTGGCGCAGGCGCCGGCGCTCAAGGGCATCGCCAAATGGCATCGCAAGGTGGGCGTGGTGACGCACGTCTTCACGCATTTTCCGCTGGAGCTCGTGATCTACACGGCGAAGGTGGCCGCACGGACGCGTGCGCCCGAGGGCATGCGCTGGGTGCCGATCGCGACGCTCGCCGGCGAAGCGTTGCCCAATGTGATGCGCAAGGCGATCGCGCACGGGCTGGATCTCTAAGGAACGGTGTTATCTTTATTTGACGCGTTTCCTTCACGCGAACCGGGTACCCACTTCGCTCGAAAACGCTATGGCTGCTGACACCATGCTGTCAGCAGGCCTCGGCTACAACGCTGCGATCAGGAGGTTCCCATGATCGCAACCGCGCTCGACCATCTCACGCCCCCGCCATCCTCAAAGTTGCTCGGCTGGCACCTGCTCGATGCACGCCCCGAGAAAGGCTGGGTCCGGATCGGCTTCGACGGCCGCAAGGATTTCTGCAACCCGGCCGGCTTCGTGCAGGGCGGCATTCTCTCGGCGATGCTTGACGACACCATGGGGCCGGCGGTGTTCGCGATGACCGACGGAAAACTCTACACCGCAACCATCACCATGACCGTGAATTTTCTAACCCCGGCCAAGCCGGGCAAGATTGTTGGTGAAGCGACCGTGACGCAGCTTGGCAAGACCATCGCGTTCGTCGAGGGCAGGCTGATGTCCGAAGACGGCACCGTCTTGGCAACGGCCACCACCAGCGCGCGGCTGGTCGAGACGGCGAAACTATCAGGTCGTTAGCGCCCCAGCTGCACGATCGGCGGCTTGGCGTTGAGGCCTTCGACCTGGAAACCGGCGACGCGCTTGTAGTTGGCGGCGATGTCTTGCAGCTCTTGCAGCGACAGCACGTCGGTGACGACCTCATAGCCGTCGGGGGCGCGTTCCTCGACCATCTGCATCACCTGTTCCGGCCCGTTGCGCCGGTTCAGCATCACAAGGTCAGTGGTCGCGGGCCGGCGCTCGGCCTCATAGGCTGCGAGCGCGGCGTTGGTCGGGCCGTGCGCCAGGATTTCGCGGGTGATGACGCGGGCATCCAAAATCGCCTGCGAGGCGCCGTTGGAGCCGATCGGGTACATCGGATGCGCGGCGTCGCCCATCAGGGTGACGCGGCCGAAGGTCCATTGCGGGATCGGATCGCGGTCGACCAGCGGATATTCGTACGCATGCGGGCAATCGCGGATCAGGCCGGGCACGTCGAGCCAGTCGAACTTCCAGTCCTTGAACCAGGGCAGGAATTCGTCGAGGTTTGCGGTCCGGTTATAGTCCTCGCGGCGCCACTGATAGGTCGGCGGCATGTGCCGCTCGGCCACCCAGTTGATGCTAGATTTGCCTGACGCGTCGGGCGCCTTCGAAATCGGATAGCAGACGAATTTCAGGATTTCATGACCGGCCATGATCATGGTGCGGCCGGACAGGAAGGCGTCCGACGTGGTGATGCCGCGCCACAGGATGCGGCCGTTCCAGATCGGCGGGCCTTCCTGCGGATAAAGCTTTTCGCGGATCGCCGAGTGAATGCCGTCGGCGGCGATCAGCAACACGCCGTCCTGGTGGCCGGCAGCTTTTCCGGTCGCCTTGTCGATGAACTCGGCGCGGACGCCATCGGCGCTTTCTGTCCAGCCGGTGAGATGATGGCTGGTGAGAATGTTCTCTTTTCCGAGCCGTTCGGTTGCCGCATCGAGCAGGATCTGCTGCAGCGTGCCGCGGTGGATCGAGAATTGCGGCCATTTGTAACCGGCTTCCACGCCGCGTGGCTCGCTCCAGATCGGTTTGCCGTGCTTGGAAAAATACGCCAGTTCCTTGGTGCGGACCGCGGCCGCGTCGAGCCGGTCGTGCAGGCCAAGCTCGATCAGCTCGCGCACCGCGTGCGGCAGCACGTTGATACCGACGCCGAGCGGCCGCAGTTCGGGCACGCTTTCGAAGACGCGTGCGGGAACGCCGATCTGATGCAAGCTGAGCGCCAGCGTCAGCCCACCAATGCCGCCGCCGGCGATGAGTACGGTCATGTCTACGCCCCTGTTAGATCAAGGGCGTCATGACATGAGGGGCGGCAGGGGGCAACTGCGAAAAGCCGGCAGATATTCCCCCGAGATCTTACGGCAGCGGGGGCGGCGCGCCGAAAAAGCCGATGTTCTTGACCAGTCGGCCATCGGGGCCGACCTCGCCAAAATCGATCGAGATGTCGCCGCAGCTGCCGTCCGCGCGCACCAGGCGCCAGAGGATGCGGAACACGTTGTGGTGCACATCGATGCCGCTCATGAATGCCAGCCGCGCGCCCGGCCGCGACGCCTGCATCGCGGCGATGTGGCGGGCGAGTTCGTCCCGCCCCGTCAGCGAGACCCTGGGATCGAGATAGACGCCGCCGTCGCTCCAGCATTGCGCGAGCAACGCCTGCCGTGCGGCAGCCTCCGGCTCGTTCCATGCCGCCATGTACTGCGTCACGACTTGCTTGATTGCGTTGCCGTCCATGATGCTCTCCGCACGATCAAATCCATGCCCAACTCTCGCAAGGGGTTGTCGGCTTGTCACTTACATCCGAGGTAATTGCCGTTCTGATCTGATGGTCTAGATTGCGGCACATGGGCACACCAGTACTGGGTTTACAGGATACCACGGCCGGGCATTTCAGCAGCCTGCTGAAGCACTGGCGCAGCGTGCGCCGTCTCACCCAGATCGAGCTGGCAAGCGATGCCAACGTGTCGGCGCGGCATCTGTGCTTTCTGGAAACCGGCCGGTCGCAGCCGAGCCGCGAGATGGTGCAACTGCTCGGCAGCGCGCTCGATCTGCCGCTCGAGGAGCGCAATGCTCTGCATGTCGCGGCGGGCTTCGTGCCGCCCTATGGCGACAAGGGGCTGGCGGCTGAAAATCTGCAGCCGGTGCAGCAGGCGCTCGATTTCATGCTGCGGCAGCAGGAACCTTATCCGGGGATCGTGGTCGACGGACACTGGGACGTTCGGATGCGCAACCAGGGGTCCGCGCGCCTGCTCAAGCCGTTTCGCGATTCGTACCAGATGGAAGCCGGCGTTGCCGACAACGCCATGCACGTCGTTTTCCATCCAAAAGGCCTGCGGCAGTTCATCGTGAACTGGGAGGAGTTCGCCGGCCAGATGATCCAGATCCTGCACCGCGACGTCGCGCAGGGCAGCCGCGCCGCCGTCCGGCTGTTCGACGAGATCATGGCCTATCCCGGGCTGCCGGCCGAATGGCGCCTTCCGCGCCATTCGCACGCCAGTTCGCCCGTGATGATCATGCAACTCGCCAAAGATGATTTCCGGCTCGCGTTCTTTTCCACCTTTACGATGCTCGCGATGCCGACGGACGCGGCGCTGCAACAGATCAAGATCGAATGCTTTTTTCCGGCTGATGACGCCACCGCAGAGATGGCGCGCACGATGGCGCTCTGACAAAACCAGAGGAGATGACGATGCAACTCGCTACACGTAAGGATCAATCCGCCGAGACAATGGACGAATTGCGCGCGTTGAACGCCCGCTTCATCCATAATTTCGTCACCAACGATGTCGCCTCGCACGACGCCATCCTGCACCCCGCCTTCATCAGCATCTGGCCGACCGGCAAGCGCTGGGATCGGGCGACCTATCTGAAATACTGGGCGACCGCCTTCGATCCGAAGCTGATCCCGTACTGGGACGTCCGCGACGAACTCATCACCGTCATCGGCGATGTCGCGCTGGTGCGCTCCACCAACAAGGCCACCCGTCGCAGCGACGGCAACGAAGTGACCGGGATGACCATGTACACCGACACCTACCTGTTCGAGAACGGCGCGTGGAAATGCATCCAGGCCCAGATCCAGGCGGTGGCGCCCGAGTTTTATCCCGCCGACGACACCATCGTCAGCGTCTATATCGAGGGAAAGCTGCAGCCCCGCGCGGCGTGAGTCCCACTCAGGGTTCGCCTGGGATAGACGGCGCAGCAATGCGCCGCTAACCTGAGGCATCACCCGTGAGGATCAACATGCTCAAGCTCTATTTTGCCCCCGGCACCTGCGCGCTCGCCACCCACATCGCGCTGGCGGAAGCCGGCGCCGACTACACCGCCGAGCGGATCGACTTCAAGACCAACCAGCAGCAAAGTCCGGAATATTTGGCGATCAATCCGAAAGGCCGCGTGCCGGCGCTGGTCACCGATCGCGGCGTCCTGACCGAGAACGTGGCGATGCTGGCCTACATCGCGCAGAGTTTTCCAAAGGCGAAGTTGGCGCCGCTCGATGATCCCTTTGCGTTCGCGCAGGTGCAGGCCATCAACAGCTATTTGTCTTCGACGGTACACGTGGCGCATTCCCATAAGGGCCGCGGCTACCGTTGGGCCACGGAAGAATCCTCTTTTGCCGACATGAAGAAGACGCTTCCGAAAAGCATGGGCGCGGTCTTTGCGCTGCTCGAGCAGAAGATGCTCAAGGGCCCATGGATGATGGGCGAGAACTACACGATCTGCGACCCCTATCTGTTCACGCTGACGGGATGGCTGGAAGGCGACGGCGTCGACATCGCGACACTGCCGAAGGTCGCCGACCATTTCAAGCGCATGAAGGACCGGCCCGCCGTACAGAAGGCGCTGGCGGAAGAGAAGGTGTGAGCATCTGTCAAACCTCATCCCCGCGTGAGCGTAAGCTCATCGCTGGAGGAGCGACCTCTTGGCCGCGTCTCGAAGGATGCAGGCCCGTCTGTGGCCTCATGGTTCGAGACGCGCGAAGACGTGCTCCTCACCATGAGGGTTTAAGGGTTGCTACGCGACCTTCTTCTTCTCCCGCTCCATCTCGCGGCCGATGCCGAGCATGGTGTTGCGCAGCCAGATCGAGCCGGGATCCATCTGGGCGCGGGTCGGGTAGAACATGAACTGCTCGTCGATCCCGGGATCGAACGGCGGGGTGATGGTCGCGAGCGACAATTGCTTCGATAATGCGCCGATCAGGCGGCGCGGCACGAAGGCGACCAGATCCGTGCGCGCGGTGACGTGCAGCGCCTCGATATAGCCGGGCACGACCAGCGCGATCTTGCGTTCGATGCCTTTGGGCCGCAGCCACATATCAATCAGATCCTCGCTCTGGCCGCGAATCACGACGGCGACATGCCGCGCGTCGAGAAATCCGTCGCGCTTTTTCAGTTTGGCGGCGGCGGGATGGCCGCGGCGCACCGCCAGCGCATCACTGTCGGTGTAAAGGCGCTGGCGGTGAAAGCCGCGAAAGGCGTCGCCGATTGAGATCACGAGATCGAGCGTGCGGGCGAATTCGGCGGTGAAGATCGCAGGCCCCCGCCACGGCACAACGTCGATCCGGGCGTTCGGCGCCAGTTTGGTGATCTTCTCCATCAGGGGCGGCATCAGGAGTTCGACCGCGAGATCCGGCATCATCAGCCGAAAATGCCGTTCGCTGCGCGCGGCGTCGAAATCGTCTGATATGAACAGGGAGCGCACCTGGTCGAGCGCCTGCGCCAGCGGGCCGCGCAACGCCAGCGCGCGCGGCGTCAGCTCCATGCGGGCGCCGTTGCGCACCAGCAGAGGATCGCCGATCAGGTCGCGCAGCCGCTGCAGCGCGTGGCTGGTGGCCGGCTGCGACAGCCCGATCCGCATCGCGGCCCGGCTGACATTGCCTTCAAGCAGCAGCGCGTCGAGCGCGACCAGCAGATTGAGGTCAAGCGATTTCAAATTCATTGGGTGAATATATACCATATCTCCTATCGATTGGAAGAATGCGCTAGGGCGAGCGATGATCTGAATCATCAGATCACAGGAGAAAGCCCCCATGAGCGCCGCAGCCAACAAGAAACTGATGGAGACGATCTTTGCCGGCGTTGCCGCCGGCGATCGGACTTCGTTCACCGATGCCCTGGCCGCTGACGTCACCATGACTGTCACGGGTCAGTACTCGTGGTCGCAGACCTTTCACGGCAAGGAATCCGTGCTCCGTGACCTGCACGGCTATGTCTCTTCCCTGTTGAAGCATCGCCGCACCGTTCCGTTCCGGATCATCGCCGACGATGAATGGGTCGCGGTGGAAGCGCGGGGCGACATGGTGACCCACGCCGGCGAGCGCTACGACAACCATTATTGCCTGATCTACCGGATCGAGAACGGCAAGATTCGCGAAATCCGTGAGTACAACGACTCGGCCTTGTGCGAGCGCGTGCTCGGGCCGTTCCCGCAGGAGCGCAAGCTTGCGGGTTGACGCGTTGAGCAGCGTTTGCGCCGGCGACCGGCATCATCGACGCCAGCAGGTGCGAACACGCCCCCGTTCGACGCGCGCGGTCATCGCGGCTATCATCGCTCTCGTCCGGGTGTGGCGGGAACGCCGCCGTTCCCGGCGTCAACTCTCTGTCATGAGCGCGCGCGAACTAGAGGATATCGGACTGTGCCGGCCCGAGCTGGGCTGCGAAGTCGGCAAGCCGTTCTGGCGGAAATAATAAAGGGAGATCGATATGAGCAAGGAAATCTTCAGTCCGGCGACGCTGCCGCCGCCGACCGGCTATTCGCACGTCGCCAAGGTCAACAAGGGCACGCTGGTCTATGTGGCGGGTCAGGTTTCGGCCGACGCATCCGGCAAGATGGTCGGCGAAGGCAATTTCGAGGCGCAGGTCGAGCAGGTGTTCAAGAACCTCAAGCTCGCGCTGGACGCGGCCGGCGCCACCATGGCCGACATCGTCAAGCTGAACACCTATCTCGTCGCCGAGGTCAGCCAGGACGACCTGCCGAAAATGCGGGCGATACGCGACCGCTACCTGAACAAGGAAAAGCCGCCGGCGAGCACGCTCGTGGTCGTCAGCCGGCTGGCGCGGCCGGGCTGGCTGATCGAAATCGAGGTGGTGGCGGCGATCGACTAATGCGTGAAACGAAAACGGCGCCCGCGAAGGGCGCCGTTTTGCTTTGGCCAGTTTTTTGCGGATCAGGCCGCCTTGGTAGAGAGGTGCTTGAACATGTTGCCGCGCGCCTCGTCGTCCATCTCGGCCTTGAAGGTGAACTTGTCTTTCAGCGCGATCGCCTTGGCCGCCGCGGGACGCGCCGATATCTCATCGACCAGTCGCTTGACGTTGGCGTATTTCGCGGCGGCTTCGTCGCTCATCACGAAGGCGGCCATCCGCGCCCAGCCCCACAGCGCCATGTCGGCAACGGTGTAGGTGTCGCCGACCATATACTTCTTGCCGGCGAGGTGATCGTTCAGCACGGCGTAGTGGCGCTGCGCCTCGAACTGGTAGCGGTTATGGGCATAGTCGTGGTTCTGGTCCTTCGGCGCAAAGTGCTTGAAGTGCACCGCCTGGCCCGAATAGGGCCCGATGCCGGTCGCGACGAACATCAGCCATGAGAGCAGCTGCGCGCGGTTCTGCGGCGTGTTCGATGGCAGGAAATTGCCGGTTTTCTCGGCGAGGTAGAGCAGGATGGCGTTGCTGTCGAAGACGAGCACGCCGTCGTCGTCGATCGCCGGCACCTTGGCGTTGGGATTGATCTTCAAAAATTCCGGCTTGAACTGATCGCCCTTGCGGGTGTCGACCGCGACAGGTTCAAAGGCGATGCCGGCTTCCTCGAGGAAGAGCGCGATCTTGGTCGGGTTGGGCGAGCCGTTGAAATAGAATTTGAGCATTTTTGGAAAAATCCCTTTGCTTCTTGCCTGCCAGCGCTGCGAGCCGGGCGCGGGTGACCCTACCGCAGCGCGGCATGTCCATGCTCAAATTTTTCGAAGCAGCGCAACCGACGAGTCTGTGAGGCAGGGCGCGGCGCGGCAAAGATGCCCACCGCGGCGCTCAGCTCAGCTAAGCCGATCAGCCGAGGTAGAAAAAACCCACCAGCCCGACAACGATCAATCCCGCGCCCGCCAGGTCGATGATGGTGGCGAAGCGAATGGCCGAGTGCAGGTTCGACGCCTGAATCATCCGCTCCGACCGGCGCGCATAGCCGTGGACGATGATCTGCTGGTTGAAATCGCTGTTCGCTTCCAGCCGCTCGGTCAGGCCGACGCAGATCAGGAGCACGCCGAGGATGACGAAGCCGGCAAAGCCCAGCAAGGTGAACAGCAGGATCGGGGGCACGCCGATCAGGAAGATCGGCAGCAGTGGCAACACCAGTAATGAATCGGATTGGGAGCGCATCGGACGGCTCGCTGTGGCCGCAAATAACGGCCTGTATGGGTTAAGCAAGCAATGAATATAGCTACGAATCACGGCAAAACAGGGGGCGGCAGACAGCGTAAATCGCAGGGCTGGTATCTCGCGGGTTGCGACGCCATGGCCAGGTTGAAGGCAGGATCAAAAAATCCGCAACGGCGGGTTAACCCGCCGCCATTCCGGAGCGGATCTCGGCGCGCAGCTCGTCGATCAGCCGCAAGCCCTTCTTGGTCTCGACGTGCCAGAAGGTCCAGCCGTTGCAGGCGCCGGAGCCCTGGGCCACCGCGCCGATGCGGTGGATCGAGCCGACCTTGTCGCCGAGCATGATGGCGCCGTCGGCGCGGACCAAAGCGCCGTGGCGCTTCTTGGAATCGACCAGTTTGGTGCCGGGCGAGATCATGCCGCGCTCGATCAGTTCGGAGAACGCCACGCGGGGTGCGTCGCGGGCGGTCATGAAGGGCGCCAGCGTCGCCTCGGGCAGCGGTTCGATCGCAGCTATGCGGGCTTCGGCCGCAGCCGCATAGGTCTTGTCGCGCTCGAAGCCGATGTAGCGGCGGCCGAGACGTTTTGCCACGGCGCCTGTCGTGCCGGTGCCGTTGAAGGGATCGATCACGAGATCGCCGGGCTTTGACGACGACAGCAGCACGCGCGCCAGGAGGCCCTCGGGCTTCTGGGTCGGATGCACTTTCTTGCCGTCGTCGCCCTTCAGACGCTCGTCGCCGGTGCAAAGCGGAATCAGCCAGTCGGAACGCGCCTGCACGTCCTCGTTGGCGGCCTTCAGGGCTTCATAGTTGAAGGTGTAGCCTTTTGCTTTCTCGTCGCGCGCCGCCCAGATCATGGTCTCGTGCGCATTGGTGAAGCGGCGGCCGCGGAAATTCGGCATAGGATTGGTCTTGCGCCAGACGATATCGTTGAGGACCCAGAAGCCGAGGTCCTGCATGATCGAGCCGACGCGGAAAATGTTGTGGTAGGAGCCGATCACCCACAGCGTCGCCGACGGCTTCATGACGCGGCGGCAGGCGAGCAGCCAGGCGCGGGTGAAATCGTCATAGGCGGCAAAGGATGAAAACTTGTCCCAGTCGTTGTTGACGGCATCGACATGCGATTCGTCGGGACGCTTGAGATCGCCCTTGAGCTGCAGATTGTACGGCGGATCTGCGAACACCAGATCGACGGAGCCTGCCGGAAGCTTCGACATCTCGGCGACGCAATCGCCTACGACGATACGAACACTCTCTTCGGACTCGAATTTAGTGCGGGGCGCCCTTGCAGACGCCCCGCGACGCGACACTACCATGACTCAATTACTCTGACTCAGGCGACGCTGTCGGCGACGCGGGACTAAACAACCGACTGGCGTTACATTGACCGGGCAAAGTAAAAATCGACTTAATCAGTATTGCTGCTCGGACAGATTTGCCGGGGCTGATTAGCGTTTAAGCGCACCAAAGCGATTTGCAGCGAGGCCTGTCCCGCACTTGATGCGGGATGGATGCCGGTTCGCGTCAGGAAAACGCGTCAAATCAAGAATCTGGCGCCCCGTTCCGATTCAATCGGAATGGAAACGGCGCTAGGCAATAATTGCCGGGCGGGTTATTGATTAATGGAATGGAAATTTTACGTCTGTGCCGCGTTGGGTATCCAAGGGCAATCCGCCGGGATGAGGAATTTGCGCCATGCGTTACGATGACTTCCGCCGCAGCGACTCTATCGACGACCGTCGCGACGACAGCGGTGGCGGTGGTGGCGGCGGCTTCGGCATTCCGATGGGCGGCGGTGGCGGGCTCGGCATCGGCACCATTATCGTGCTCGGCCTGGTCGGCTATGCCTTCGGTATCGACCCGCGCATCCTGATCGGCGGCGCGGAAATTCTCACCGGCGGCAGCCAGCAGGCGCCGACCTACCAGACCGACCGCCGGTCGGGCCCGGCCACCACAGGCGCCCCCAAGGACGAGATGGGCAGCATGATCGCCGGCGTGCTCGGCGAGATCGACGATCGCTGGAACGAGATCTTCCAGGCCAGCGGGCAAACCTACAAGGGGCCGCGCATCGTGCTGTTCCGCAACGCCACCAATGGCGGGCGCTGCGGCATGGCGCAGTCGGCGATGGGGCCGTTCTACTGCCCGCCTGACAGGCAGATCTTCCTCGACACCCAATTCTTCCGCGACGTCGAGACGAAGTTTCGCGGCTGTTCGGGCAGCTCCTGCAAATTCACCACCGCCTATATCATCGCGCATGAGGCCGGCCATCACATCCAGAACCTGCTCGGCATTCTGCCGCGCGTGCAGCGCATGCAGGAGCAGGCCGGCAGCAAGGCGGAAGCCAACGCGCTCCAGGTCAAGGTCGAGTTGCAGGCGGATTGCCTGTCCGGCGTCTGGGTCAACCGCGAGGAAAAGAAACGTCCGGGCTTCGTCGAACCCGGCGACATCGAAGCCGCGCTGACCACGGCCACCGCGATCGGCGATGACACGCTGCAGCGCAAGGCGACGGGCAGGGTGGTGCCTGATTCATTCACCCACGGCTCCGCGGCGCAGCGCAAGCAATGGTTCATGACCGGCTACAAGCAGGGCACCGTGCAGTCCTGCAATACGTTTGCCGCAGGGGCGTTGTAGCGCGAGTTATGCTGTAGAACGCGTCATCCCCGGAGGAACGCACCTGCGTTCGCTCGGGAGGTGCTCGCCTCTTCGGCGAGCCTCGAAGGATAAAGCGCTCGTAGCCATCCTTCGAGGCGCGCAAGAGCGCGCACCTCAGGATGACGTCGGAGTGAGAGGCAAAGGGTAGTTCAAATGTCCTCCATCGACGAAACCAAGCAATTCGTACCGCTCAATATCGCCGTGCTGACGATCTCGGACACGCGCGCGCTTGCCGATGACAAGTCCGGTGCGACGCTGGCGGAGCGGCTGGTCGCCGCCGGCCATCACCTCGCGGCGCGCGAAATCATCGTCGACGACGTCGATGCGATCCGCGTCATCATCCGCCGATGGATCGCCGATCCCGGTGTCGATGCCATCATCACGACAGGCGGCACCGGCTTCACCGGCCGCGACGTCACGCCGGAGGCGGTCGAGCCGCTGTTCGAAAAGCGGATGGACGGTTTCTCCACCGCGTTCCACATGCTGAGCTACGCCAAGATCGGCGCCTCGACGGTGCAGAGCCGCGCCACCGCCGGGGTTGCCGGCGCGACCTTCATCTTCTGCCTGCCGGGCTCGCCCGGCGCCTGCCGTGACGGCTGGGACGGCATCCTCGCCGCCCAGCTCGATTACCGCACCCGCCCGTGCAATTTCGTCGAGATCATGCCGCGGCTCGACGAGCATCTGCGCCGCCCGAAAGCCAAGGGCGCGTCGGTTTAGCCGTATCCGTAGGATGGGTGTCGCGTAGGATGGGTTGAGCTCTTCGCGAAACCCATCATCTTTTCTTTGCGTGATTGATGGGTTTCGCGAAGAGCTCAACCCATCCTACGAGTCCGGGGCTGGTGGCCGTCAGCGCGGCCGCGTCATCTTGATCAAAAGACGCCAAACTCCACGCCACATGTCACGGTAAGCTTCCGCACGTAGCTCGTGCGCCCTTCCCTTATAAAAAGCGAGCAGGTCCGACGTGACGCGCCGCGGCGTGTCGCGACGCCCCGGCTTCACAGCTCGCGTTCCCAGGTCTCGCCAACAAGGCTCTGGCCAAAACTTCGATGTGGCTCGGTCGCGACCAGCTCAAAGCCGGCGTCCTGATAGATCTTGCGCGCGGCGACCAGGATGCTCTGGGTCCACAGCGTCATCCTGCGATAGCCGGTCGCCCGCGCGAAGGCGACGCATTCGGCGACCAGCCGCTGGCCCAATCGCTGGCCGCGTCCGGCCGGATCGACCAGCAGCAGGCGCAGCTTGGCGATGTCGTCGCTGTGCTTGACCACAAACACCGAGCCGACCTGGACGCCATCAAGCTCGGCAATCCAGCAACGCTCGCGCGAGGCGTCGAACGAGGTCAGGAATTTCGCCGCGATCTCCGCCACCAGCGCTTCGAACGAGGAGTCAAAGCCATATTCGCTGGCGTAGAACGCGCCGTGGCTCTGCACCACCCAGCCCATGTCGCCGGGGCGGTGGGTGCGCAGGATCGCCGGCGCCGCCGCCGCCCCTGATACGCCGAGCAGCCGCTCGATCGCGGCCATCGCGCCGACGAGCCTCGCGCTGCCGCCGCGCGGCAACGCGGCCAGCATTGCGCCGATGTCGTCCTGCATGCTGCGTTCGAGTTTGGCGAAGGTCTGGCGTCCCTTGGCCGTCAGGGCGAGCTGGAATTGCCGCCGGTCCGCCGGCAGCGGCTTGCGGGTGATCAAGCCATTCTCGTCGAAGTTCTGCACGATCCGGCTGAGATAGCCGGCGTCGAGCCCGAGTTCGGCGCCGATCTGCTTGGCCGAAAGGTCTTCGCGATAGGCAAGTTCGTACAGCACCCGTGCCTCGCTGAGCGAGAACGGGCTCTTCATCAGTTGCTGGTCGAGCACGCCGAGCTTGCGGGTGTAGAAGCGGTTGAAGGCGCGGACCGCCGCGACTGCTTCATCGGAATTATTCTCGGACATGGCGCACCTCAATAGTTGCCATTGTCATATAATTATTTGACTATAGCAAGTAAATTCTGATGCGAACCGGACCCCGTTTACTTTGCATGGGGTTGCTTTCGCGATTTTGTGTCTGACCTTGGGAGAGGCGCCTAGGCGACAACCATGATCCGGCTGCGCAGCAAGGTGCGGGAGCGCCGGCCGAGCTGGCGCAGCAGCCGGGCTTCGGAACGGCGGACATCTGGCCGGTAGCCGCCGAGCCGGTCGTAATGGTCGTGCGCGATGAGCAGGCCCTGTTCTGCCGAGGGCCCCGTGATCATGCGGGCGATGAATTTGAGGCCATCGCGGAAGCCGGCATCGGCATAAGGCGAGCGGGCATAGCGGAAGATTCCGGCGCGAGGCCGGCCGCTGCTCGATACGCTCTGGATGAATTGCGCGGTCTCTTCGATCCAGCCCGAGTCGAGCACGGCGCCGGCATGCAGGAACATCAGCCAGGGTGAGCGCGCCTGGCGGGCACCGGCGGCGAGCGCCGCAGCGCGCGTCCCCTCGAAGGCCATGAAGCGGCAGCCGGCGACGTCGGCCACCCGCTCGATCACGCTGCTTGCGGAACGGTCGACCAGCACCACTTCGCGGATCAAGCCGGCAGCGGCGCCCGGCACCAGCGCCGCCAGGGTGGCGACGGCGGGCTGTTCGACGCCTTCAGTAGGGATGATCACGCTCAACATAATGAGGCTTCGTTGGGGCTCAGACGGTGAAAAACGCCGTTTGTTATCACCTTGTCACATTCAAAACAGCCTTTGCCTTGCGGATTTTTGAGGCAGCTCTCGTGTGCATTTGTCAATCGATGTTCTTGCTTTGTTCTAAAGACGTGTTACGTTCCAGGCATGAGCCGAGCATCCTCTCATGCCCTCAAGCACCCGCCGGTCACGGCGCCCTCCGAACCGGCGGGTGCTACTCCTTTTCCTGAGCTTGATGTCGCGATCGAACGCGAGCGGCGGCGCGGCCGCGGCGCCCAGTCCAACGACAGCGGCCGCTTCGAGGCCGAGGCGCGCGTCGCCTTCGATGACGGCTGGCAGAGCCTCGAAGACCTGCCGCCGTTCAAGACCACGGTCGGGCTCGACACTTCGCGCAAGGTCATCACCCGCAACGACTCGCCCGATATCGGCTTCGACCGTTCGATCAACCCCTATCGCGGCTGCGAGCATGGCTGCGTCTACTGCTTCGCGCGGCCGACCCACGCCTATCTCGGGCTGTCACCCGGGCTTGATTTTGAAACCCAGCTGCTTGCCAAACCCGATGCGCCGGAGTTGCTGGAAAAGGAACTGGCGGCGGCGGGCTACGAACCGCGGATGATCGCGATCGGCACCAATACGGATCCCTATCAACCGATCGAGCGCAAATACAAGATCATGCGCGGCATTCTCGAAGTGCTGGAGCGTGCCGGCCATCCGGTCGGCATCGTCACCAAATCGGCGCTGGTAACGCGCGACATCGACATCCTCCAGCGGATGGCAAAACGCAATCTGGTCAAGGTCGCACTGTCAGTGACGACGCTCGACCCGAAACTCGCGCGCACCATGGAGCCGCGGGCATCGACTCCGCCGAAGCGGCTGGAGGCGATAAAGCAACTGGCGGAAGCCGGCATTCCGGCAACCGTGATGGTCGCGCCTGTGATCCCCGCGCTGAATGATTCCGAGATCGAGCGCATCCTCGATGCCGCGGCGCATGCCGGCGCGAAAGAGGCAAGTTATGTGCTGCTAAGGCTGCCGCCGGAAGTGCGCGATCTGTTCCGCGAATGGCTGATGGCCAATTATCCCGACCGTTATCGCCACGTCTTCACGCTGATCCGCGACATGCGCGGCGGCCGCGACTACGACTCGCAATGGGGAACCCGGATGAAGGGAACCGGGCCGATGGCCTGGATGATCGGACGCCGCTTCGAAATCGCCTGCGAGAAACTTGGACTGAACAAGCGGCGCCTGAAACTGACCACCGATCATTTCGTTAAGCCGAAGCGGAGCGGGCAGCAGTTGAGTTTGTTCTGAGTGTTCGTCATTGCGAGTGAAGCGAAGCAATCCATGTCCGGACAAAGAAGAAGGGATTGCTTCGTCGCTTGCGCTCCTCGCTATGACGAAAGGAGAACTGCATGAAAAAGAATCCACCAATCCCACGACTGACCGTCATCACGCTCGGCGTAACCAACATGCGCGCCAGCATCGCCTTTTATGAAGCGCTGGGTTTTGCGCGAAGAGTTCGCTCGACCGGCGAGGCGGTTGCCTTCTTCGACACCGGCGGCCCGGTGATCGCGCTGTTTCCGTGGGATCAACTGGCACAGGACGCGACGCTGCCGGACCATCCGCGGCCCAGCACCTTCCGCGGGGTGACGCTGGCTTGGAATTGCGCCTCACGCGAGGAAGTCGATACCGTGCTGGAGTTTGCCACCGCCAAGGGCGCCTCGCTGCTGAAGGCGGCGCATGAGACGGCGTACGGCGGCTACTCCGGATATTTCGCCGACCCCGACAATCATCCCTGGGAAGTCGTGGTCGCCCCCGGCATCGAGGTCGGCGAAGACCGGCGGTTGCATTTGGCGGATTAGGGGAAGCCTGTCGTGACTGAATAGCGGGAATTGGGGTTAGTTCCAGGTTGCGCGCTGGCGCGTGCTTGCCCACCATCCCGGCATGATTCGGGATAAGTCGTCCAAGAAACCAGCGACCAAATCGGTCGCCAAACAGGCAAAACTGCCGAACGGCGTGATCGCGGTGGCGCCGCCGAGCTTTCGCCGCGAGCGCGCGCTGATCAAGCGCGGCGTCTGGCCGATCGCCGGTTGCGACGAGGCCGGGCGTGGTCCGCTGGCAGGCCCGGTGGTGGCCGCTGCCGTGATTCTCGATCCCAAACGAATTCCCAAAGGCATCGACGATTCGAAGCGGCTGACTGCGGAGCGCCGTGAGGAACTGTTCGAAGAGATTTGCGCGACCTCGTCGTTTGCGGTCGCCTTTGCCTCGCCGGCGCGTATAGACCGCGACAATATCCTGCGCGCCTCGCTGTGGGCGCTGACGCGCGCGGTGCGGGGCTTGCCGGAAATCCCCAAATATGTGTTCGTCGACGGCCGCGACCGGATCGAGGCGCCATGCGACTGCGACGCCGTGATCGGCGGTGATGGCATCGTGATGTCGATCGCGGCCGCTTCGATCATCGCCAAGGTGACGCGCGACCGCCTGATGTGCGCGCTGGCGCTGGATTGCCCGGGCTACGGCTTCGAGACCCACAAGGGCTACGCCGTGCCGGAACATCGCGAGGCGCTCGACCGGTTAGGTCCCAGCGTCCACCACCGCCGCTTCTTCGCGCCCGTCATCGCCGCGCGCGAAAAACATCAGCCCGGCACGGTCGAGCCCGATCTGTTCACGGTCGAAACGCAAATCGATGCGGATGTCTCGGCGGCTCTCTAACGCACCTTGCCGCGTTTCCTGACGCGAGCCGGTATCCACCTCGCTTGAAAACGCGCTAGTTGCCTCGGCGGCTGGCGCGCTCTATCAAATGGTCTCGAATAGGCCGGACCCATGGGATCGGCTGGGGCATTTCGGACGTTTCATGCGTTTCACCTCCCTGGTTGTCGAACTGATCCGCGCCCGGCCGCGGCTGGTGGTCTGGCTCGTGGTGCTGCTGCAGGCGGCAATGTGGCTGATCCTGCCGATGCTGCTCTATCGCAGCCCACCCGGCGATATCGCCACCGTTCTGGCGTTCGGCAGGGAATATCAGGTCGGGACCTGGTTCGGCCCGCCGCTGGCGTTCTGGCTTGCCGACATCGCCTTCCGCGCGGCCGGCAATCATGTGTTCGGGGTCTATCTGCTGGCGCAGATCTGCGCGGTCGTCACCTTCTGGGGCTTCTATCAGCTCGCGCGCGCCATCGTCGGTGGTCAGCAGGCGGTGCTCGCGGTGCTCTTGAGCATGACGGTGGTGGCCTTCAGCTCGCCCGGCGTCGAATTCGGCCCGCTGGTGCTGGCGCGCCCGCTGTGGGCGCTGCTGTTGCTGCATTCCTGGCGACTGATCGGCCAGAACCGGCGCAGCGCCTGGTTCGCATGGTCGATCGAGGCAGGCTTGTTGCTGCTGACGACATCGGCCGCGCTCGGGCTGTTGCTGCTGATCGCAGGATTTGCCGTCGCCACCGCGCGCGGGCGGCGCACCTTGATGTCGCTCGATCCGCTCTATGCACTTCTGGTGATCGTCGTACTGGTGCTGCCCTATCTGATCTGGGTCGTTCGCGCCGACGTGCTGGCGATGCCGCCCTTGCCTGCCATCGATGATCTCTCGGGCCGGGCGATGCACTGGGGCGGGCTGCTCGGCGGCCTGTTGCTGGCAACGACCGGCATCGTGCTGATGGTGATCCTCAACTCCGGCGCGTTTGTCCGCAAGGCCGAGGAAGCGCCGATCATCTATCGGCGGCAGATCGATCCGCTGGCGCGCCAATTCGTCTACACGTTCGCGATCGCCCCGGCGCTGTTTGGCAGCCTGATTGCCGGCGTGTTCAACCTCGAGCGCGTCACCGGCGGCGCCGGCGTTGCCCTGTTGATGTCGGGGCTGGCCGTGATCGTCGCGACCGGCGATCTGGTGTATCTGCGGCGCCAGCGGCTGCTCCGCACGGTCTGGGCCGCGGCGGTCGCGGCACCGGCTTTCGTGGCCATCGCGGCCACGCTGTTTCTGCCCTGGACCAGCGGCGCCGAAGTGTCGACCTCGCTGCCGGCGCGGACGATCGCGCATTTCTTCGGCGACAGTTTTGAGCGGCGCACCAACCAGCGGCTGCGCGCGGTGGCCGGCGATCCGCAGCTCGCGAGCTTCGTCGCAATGGATAAGGGCCGGCCGCATCTGTTGCTCGACGCCACGCCGGAACGCACACCGTGGCTTTCGCTCGCGAAGTTCAATGAAACCGGCGGCGTCGTGCTCTGGCGCGCATCGGACACGTCAGGCGCGCCGCCTCCCGAGATCGCGCGGCGGTTTCCGGGCCTCGTGCCGGAAGTGCCGCGCGCGTTCGAATGGATGGTGAATGGCAGGCAGCCGCTGCTGCGCGTCGGCTGGGCGATCGTGCGGCCGAAGGCGCCTTGAACCCGATCCTCATGGTGAGGAGCGCGTCTTCGCGCGTCTCGAACCATGAGGCAACACCCGGGCCTCATCCCTCGAGACGCCCGCAAGTGCGGGCTCCTCAGGATGAGGGAGTTCCTGCCTTCTCCAATTCCTTCGCGATCGCGCGCAGATCCTGCCACGACATCCGCTTGTACGATGGCGAGCGCAGCAGATAGGCCGGGTGGAACGTCGCGATGGCGCGGATGGAGCGGGTGCCGGTGTCGTAATCGAACCATTTGCCGCGGGTCTTCATGATGCCCTCGCGGGTCGACAGCAACGTCTGCGTCGAGGGGTTGCCGAGCGTCACCAGCACGTCCGGATTGACCAGCTCGATCTGCCGCTGAATGAACGGCAGGCAGATTTGCGTTTCCTGCGGCGTCGGCGTGCGGTTGCCGGGCGGCCGCCATGGGATCACGTTGGCGATATAAGCTTTGCTGCGGTCGAGCCCGATCGCCGCGATCATGCGGTCGAGCAATTTGCCGGAACGGCCGACGAACGGCAGCCCCTCGATGTCCTCGTCGCGTCCGGGGGCTTCGCCGACGAACATGATTCGCGCCTGCGGATTGCCGTCGCAGAACACCAGCCGTGTTGCGGTGTGCTTGAGCGCGCAGCCGTCGAAATTCTCCAGCAGCGCGCGCAGCGCCTCCAATGACGGCGCGGTTCGGGCCATTTCCCGCGCCGAGGCGATGGCGGCTTCCGGCGCCGGCGCTATTTCGCTGCGCGAAACTGCCGGCGGCGCCGCGGGCATTTCCCGCACCAGTCTTTGTGGCGCGGCTTCGCGTGGCGCGGCGATGGTAGCGCTGTCGGGCTCGGCAAGCCGGTCGATCGGCTCATCGGCCAACGCGCAATCGACCCCGGCCTCCAGATAAAAGGCCAGCAATTGCTGAACGGTAGGGGAGGGTTCGGGCGCGATGGACATCGTTCCAATCTAGGATGTATTCGGTGGCAGCGAAATGCCTGAGATTTCATTTCGATGGTTGTTCTCGGCGCAAAAATCGGAAACAAACGAACCTTAGAGCCGTTCTCAATTGGGCTGAGACCAGAACATGAGCACCGAAGAATTACCGCCGCGTGAGTCCATGGAATTTGACGTCGTGATCGTCGGCGCCGGGCCGTCCGGCCTGGCGGCTGCGATCCGTCTCAAGCAACTCAATGCCGATCTCAATATCGTCGTGGTGGAGAAGGGCTCCGAAGTCGGTGCACATATTCTGTCGGGTGCCGTGATCGATCCGGTCTCGCTCGACAAACTAATTCCGGACTGGCGCGAGGACGCCGATTGCCCGCTGAAGACGCAGGTCAAGGACGACCGCTTCTACTGGATGACGGGCGGCGGATCGATCCGGCTGCCGGGTTTCGCGATGCCGAAGCTGATGGACAATCATCATTGCTATATCGGCTCGCTCGGCGATGTGTGCCGTTGGCTGGCGCCGAAGGCCGAAGCGCTCGGCGTCGAGATCTATCCGGGCTTTGCCGCGACCGAAGTGCTCTACGACGACAAGGGCGCGGTGCGCGGGATTGCGACCGGCGACATGGGCATCGCCAGAGACGGCAGCCACAAGGATTCGTTCACCCGCGGCATGGAACTGCTCGGCAAATACACGCTGTTCGCCGAAGGCGCGCGCGGCAGCCTCTCCAAGCAATTGATCGCGAAGTTCTCGCTCGACGCGAGCAGCGAGCCGCCGAAATTCGGCATCGGGCTGAAGGAAGTCTGGGAGATCGATCCGGCCAAGCATCAGAAGGGCCTGATCCAGCATTCGTTCGGCTGGCCGCTCAACAATTCGACCGGCGGCGGGTCATTCCTCTATCACTACGACGACAACAAGGTCGCGGTCGGATTCGTTGTGCATCTCAATTACGACGACCCCTATCTGTCGCCGTTCGACGAGTTCCAGCGTTTCAAGACTCATCCTTCGATCCGCACCGTGTTCGAAGGCGGCAAGCGGCTGGCTTATGGTGCGCGCGCGATCACCGAGGGCGGATACCAGTCGGTGCCGCGGCTGAGCTTTCCGGGCGGCGCGCTGATCGGTTGCGCCGCGGGCTTTGTCAACGTGCCGCGCATCAAGGGCGTGCACAACGCGATGGGCAGCGGCATGCTCGCCGCCGAACACCTCGTGGCCGCGCTCGCCGCCGGCCGCGCCAATGATGAATTGGCCGAATACGAGAATGCGTGGCGCGGTTCGCAGGTCGGCAAGGACCTCTACCCGATCCGCAACGTCAAACCGCTGTGGTCGAAGTTCGGCACCCTGATCGGCGTACCGCTCGGCGGCCTCGATATGTGGACCAACACGCTGTTCGGCTTCTCGCTGTTCGGAACCCTGTCGCACGCCAAACCGGACCGCAAGACGCTGGATCCAGCCAAGGCTCACACGCCGATCGCGCCGGTGAAGCCGGACGGCAAGCTGACCTTCGACAAGCTGTCGTCGGTATTCCTGTCCAACACCAACCATGAGGAGGACCAGCCGGTCCACCTCAAGGTCGCCGACATGACCCTGCAGAAGACCTCCGAGCACGACGTCTTTGCCGGTCCGTCCAACCGCTATTGCCCGGCAGGCGTCTACGAATGGGTCGAGGAGGCCTCCGGTCCGCGCTTCCAGATCAACGCCCAGAACTGCGTCCACTGCAAAACCTGCGACGTCAAAGACCCGAACGGCAATATCACCTGGGTTCCGCCGGAAGGCGGCGGCGGGCCCAATTACCAGGCGATGTGACCACGATTACGTGAGATATTGGCGGAGGGCGCGCAGGTGTCCGGGTAACCCCGGCGCCGGCCACGATACCGCCACAGTACAAGCGTCTTCCGGGGCTGCTGGCCAAAAGGGGTGGAACGACGGCGGACGGGGACCCTGCTGCGATCGATTCGCCACCTCGTATCCTTGCGGTTGAACGCCAAAAGCGGCATTGTTGCTGGGCCTTGATGCCGCCGCGTATGTCCGCATTCGAGAGCGATCGAAAAGATTCCGCCATAAATCCTGGAGCTAGGCGAACCGTGATGCTTTCCACTCGTTTCAATCGCTGGACCATCGCCGCTGTCACCGTCGCCGCGCTTGCCGCGCCCGGCTCGCTGCTGGCGCAGACGCCCGAGCATACCGGCGACAATTCGGCGCAGTTTCCGAGCAAGAGCGATCTGAAATCGCTGACCACGTCCGGCAGCTATCTGGCCGCGCGTCATGCCAGCGTCGAACGCGACGCCAGCTCGGCCGCGGCGTTCTATCGTTCGGCGCTGCGCACCGATCCCAAGAACAACGAACTGCTCGACCGCGCCTTCATCTCCTCGCTCGCGGATGGCGACATCGACGAGGCCGTCAAGCTCGCCGACCGCATCCTGACGCAGGACAAATCCAATCGCGTGGCCCGGCTGGTCGTCGGCGTCCGCGACCTGAAGCAGAAGAAATACGCGACCGCCCAGATCAACATCAATCAGTCGATCCGCGGACCGATCACCGATCTGGTCGCGACGCTGTTGTCGGGCTGGGCCAGCTTCGGCGCGGGTGATTCCAAAGCGGCGGTCGCCAATATCGACAAGCTGACGGGACCGGAGTGGTATCCGATCTTCAAGGATCTGCACACCGGCATGATCCTGGAACTCGCCAACAAGGAAAAGGACGCCGGCGCCCGCTTCGAGCGCGCCTACAAGCTCGACGATTCCATGCTGCGCGTGTCCGACGCCTATGGGCGCTGGCTGTCGCGCAACAAGGACTCGGCGGCGGCAATCGGCATCTACGAGGCGTTCGACAAGAAGCTGCCACGGCATCCCCTGGTACAGGAGGCGCTGCGCGAGACGCGGGCCGGCAAGAAGATGCCGCCGCTGATCGAATCGGCGCAGGCAGGTGCAGCCGAGGCGCTGTACGGCATCGGGGCCACGCTGACCCGCCGCGGCGGCGAGGATCTGGCGCTGGTCTATCTGCAGCTCTCGCTATATCTGCAGCCCAACCATCCGCTGGCGCTGCTCTCGCTGGCCGATCTCTATGAGTCGGTGAAGAAGCCGCCGATGGCGATCAAGATCTATGAGCGCATGCCGGCGAGTTCGCCGCTGAAGCGCAACGCGCAGATTCAGCTCGCCACCAATCTCGACGCCGCCGATCGCAGCGAGCAGGCGATCAAGATCCTCAAGGACGTCACCGCCGAAGACCCCAAGGACATCGAAGCCATCATGGCGCTCGGCAATATCGAGCGCGGCCGCAAGAAGTTCGCCGATTGCGCGACGACCTATTCCAGGGCGATCGACGTGATGCCCGGCGTGACCGACAAGAACACCTGGGTCACCTATTACTATCGCGGCATTTGCCAGGAGCGCTCCAAGCAGTGGAGCAAGGCCGAGGCCGACATGCGCAAGGCGCTCGAGTTGCAGCCCGAACAGCCGCATGTGCTGAACTATCTCGGCTATTCCTGGATCGATCAGGGCATCAATCTCGACGAAGGCATGAAGATGATCAGGCGCGCCGTCGATCAGCGTCCCGACGACGGCTATATCGTGGACTCGCTGGGCTGGGCGTTCTACCGCATCGGCAATTTCGAGGACGCGGTGAAGAACCTCGAGCGCGCGATCGATCTGAAGCCCGAGGATCCGACCATCAACGACCACCTCGGTGACGCCTATTGGCGCGTCGGCCGCACGCTGGAAGCCAAGTTCCAGTGGGCCCACGCCCGCGACCTGAAGCCCGAGGCGGAAGAACTGCCGAAGATCGAGGCCAAGATCGCCAACGGCCTGCCCGAGGACACGTCGTCTGCGGCTTCCGCCGACAAGAAAAAAGAAGACGGCAGGGGTGGTTAGAGGGCGGCTAGATCGAAGGCTTGGGGGGCTTGTTCGGCTATGCTGGCGTTGATTGATGAGGGGCGTGCCAAGGTCAACCTGACCTTGAGGGTGGTTGGCCGCCGCACCGACGGTTTTCATGACCTGGAAAGCGTGGTGGCGTTTGCCGACTGCGCCGATCGGCTGACGCTGACGCCGGGTTCCGAGCTGACATTGCAAATGTCCGGACCGCTGGCGCAGGCCTGCGGCGAGACGTCGGACAATCTGGTGCTGAAGGCGACGCGCCTGCTGGCAGAGCGGGTGCCGGGCCTGAAGTCCGGCAGTTTTACGCTCGACAAGGTGCTGCCGGTCGCGGCAGGCATCGGCGGTGGTTCGGCGGATGCGGCGGCCGCGCTTCGGCTGCTGGCAAAATTGAACGGGCTATCGCTCGATGACGAGCGGCTGCGCGAGGTAGCGCTTGCGACCGGCGCCGACGTGCCGGTCTGCTTGGCGTCGCGCGCCTGCGACATGACCGGGGTCGGCGATACCCTGACGCCGCTCAGCCTACCGATCATGCCGTGCGTGATGATCAACCCCTGCGTTCCCGTTCCGACCAAGGACGTATTCAAGGCACTCGGCCTGCGTAGCGGCGAATTGCTGGTCGGCGTCACCGACGTTTTCCGGGGCATCGACTGGCCGGAAGCCGGCGCCTCGGTCGAAGACTGGGTCGAAGTCCTGGCGGCCAGTACCAACGACCTGGAAGCGCCGGCGATGCGCATTCAGCCGGTCA
This sequence comes from Bradyrhizobium sp. AUGA SZCCT0160, assembly GCF_018130105.1. Lineage (NCBI taxonomy): Bacteria > Pseudomonadati > Pseudomonadota > Alphaproteobacteria > Hyphomicrobiales > Nitrobacteraceae > Bradyrhizobium > Bradyrhizobium sp. AUGA SZCCT0160. The sequence goes on along the minus strand of NZ_JAFCMD010000011.1, from coordinate 122,646 downwards.
TCGGTGAGGTGATCGCCGCGCTCAACGCCACCAATGGCGCCTGGCTGGCACGGATGTCGGGCTCGGGCGCGACCTGTTTTGCGATCTATGAAAACACCGCCGACGCCGGCCGCGCCGCGGAGAAGATCCGGCGCGAGCACCCCGGCTGGTGGGTGCACGCGGGAACGTTGAGCTAGCTCGCCACGGGCCGCCGCACCAGCGCCAGTGAAACACCTAGCCCGGCGATGAACAGCCCCGAGCCCTGCCGCAGGCGTTGAGCGAGAAATGGTCTGCTCACCAGGCCCGCTCGCGCGGTCGCGGCCATCATCACCACGACGACATCGGCGAGTGTATTGAGCAAGACCGAGATCAGGCCGAGCGCCACGAATTGCAGCGCAGGATGACTGCCGGCGGGATCGATGAATTGCGGAATGAACGCCAGAAAGAACGCCGCGGTTTTTGGGTTCAGGGCTTCGACCAGCACGCCCTCGCGAAACGCCTGTCGCGCGCCGGCCGGGCTGATCGCCTCCACCATCGCCTGTCGGCCCTCGCGAAACGTCCGGACGCCAAGCCAGACCAGATAGAGCGCGCCGGCAAGTTTGAGCACCGTGAAAAGTTCGGCGCTGGCCAGGATGATCGCGGACACCCCCAGCGCGCCTGCGATCACATGCACGAGCCCGCCAAGCGCGGTCCCGAATGTCGAGGCAATACCTGTCTTGCGGCCGCCCGACAGCGTCCTCGCGGCGACGTAGAAGATCCCGGGACCAGGCACGAAGGCGATGATCAGCGCGGCGACCAGGAAGAGCGAAAAATTCGTGCCGCTCATTTAGTGCGATCCTACCTGTAGGATGGGTAGAGCGAAGCGAAACCCATCGCCTCTCCGCAAAATCGCAAGTGATGGGTTTCGCTGCGCTCTACCCATCCTACGAAGCCTGCGAAGCCATCAATGCGACCTGGCCAGGCAGAACGCCACCACCTGCTCGAGCGCGGTTTTCATCGGGGAAGCCGGAAACAGCGCCAACGCATCGACGGCCATCGCGCCGTAATGATGGGCGCGGCTGATCGTATCCTCCAGCGCGCGATGCTTGGTCATCAACCCGATGGCGTGATCGAGATCGTTGCTACCGATCTCGCCGCGCTCCAGCGCCTTGACCCAGAACGCGCGCTCAGAGGCGTTGCCGCGGCGGAACGCCAGCACCACCGGCAGCGTGATCTTGCCCTCGCGGAAATCGTCGCCGACGTTCTTGCCGAGTTTTGCCGATTTGCCGCCGTAGTCCAGCACGTCGTCCACCAGCTGGAACGCGATGCCGAGATTCATGCCGACCGAGCGGCACGCGGTCTGCTCGGCCTTCGGCCGGTTGGCGATCACGGGGCCGACCTCGCAGGCGGCTGCGAACAATTCCGCGGTCTTGCCGCGGATCACAGCGAGATATTCGTCCTCGGTGGTCGCGGTGTTCTTTGCTGCGGCGAGCTGCATCACCTCGCCCTCGGCGATGGTGGCGGCCGCCGAAGACAGGATGTCGAGCGCCCGCAACGAGCCGACCTCGACCATCATGCGGAAGGCCTGGCCGAGCAGGAAGTCGCCGACCAGCACGCTCGCCTCATTGCCCCACAGCATCCGCGCGGACAATTTGCCGCGCCGTAATTCGCTCTCGTCGACCACGTCGTCATGGAGCAGGGTTGCGGTGTGCATGAACTCGACCGAGGCGGCGAGCTTGATATGGCCGTCGCCGGAATAGCCGGTGAGGCCGGCCATCGCCAGCGTCAGCATCGGGCGCAGCCGTTTTCCCCCGGAGGAGATAAGGTGGTTGGCGACCTCGGGAATCATGGTCACTTCGGAACCGGTCCGCGACAGGATCGTGGCGTTGACCCGCTCCATGTCGGCGGCGACAAGCCCGACCAGCCCATCGATCGAAGCGTTTGGGCTTTCGAAGGGTACAATAACCGCCACGCGGGTCTCCAAATCTGGCCAATCTGCACTATCCTTATCTACAATAGAAAGTGCAGGCTGAAGCGGCAAGGGCACGTAGTGGTTGACAGGTACCGGCCGGGCTCGGACCGGGCCAGCCTAAGGAGGGCGCAAATTGCGGGAATTGGTTCGGACCAACGATATTGTGCTGGTTTCCGCGGTCGGCGCGCTGCTCGACGGCGCCAATATCCATCATCTGGTGCTGGACCAGAACATGAGCATCATCGAGGGATCGCTCGGCGTGCTGCCACGTCGCATCCTGGTCCATGAAGACGACAACCGCGAGGCGCGCCAGCTTCTGACCGATGCCGGGCTTGCCCACGAATTGCGGGCGGATGAGTAAGGCATAGCGTTTTCGAGCGAAGTGGGAACCGGTTCGCGTGAAGAAAACGCGTCAAAACAATAATCTGGATGTCACCGAGGACGCGTTTCTCGGCGGCGCCTTGCGCTTGCGGCAACTGAGATCGGGGCACCGCGCCGGGCACGATGCCATGCTGTTGGCTGCGGCGACGGCGGCACGTTCAGGCAATCGTGTGGCCGATCTTGGCGCCGGTGTTGGTGCGGCAGGGCTGGCGGTGGCCAGGCGCGTCGGGGAAATCGATCTCGCGCTGGTCGAGATCGACGCCGATCTCGCAAGCCTGGCGCGCGCCAATGCCGAGGCGAACGCGCTTGCCGCCGAGGTCATCGTGCTCGACGTCGAAGCGGCCGCCGACGCCTACGCCGCGGTCAATTTGCATCCTGATAGCGTCGATGTCGTGTTGATGAATCCGCCGTTCAACGATTCCGTGCGGCATCGGGTCTCGCCGGACCGCGCGCGCGGGATCGCGCATGTCGCGACATCCACCACGCTTTCAAACTGGATTCATGCAGCCCGCCGCATCCTCAAATCCAGGGGCATGCTGACGCTGATCTGGCGCGCCGACGGGATTGCCGAGGTGCTGGCGGCGCTCGATCACGGTTTTGGCAGTCTGGAAATTTTGCCCATTCACGGCGATGTGAAGGCGCCTGCGAATCGAATCCTGGTTCGCGCCATCAAGGGCGGTCGCGCGCCGACTCGAATTCATGCCGGACTGATGCTCAATGGTGAGCGAGGGGTGCCCAATAAAGAGGTGCAGGAGATTTTAGCGGGGAGGGGGATATTGCCGCTGGCAACCCCCTAGAGGTGGCCGAGAACTGATGTCCCGAACGCGAGGCGAAGCGGAAAAGCCTATTGCGGAAGGGTTTCCGACTGCCGTTTCGGAGTGTTGGTGAAGTGAACCGCGGTCAGGATGGTGCCGATCAACAATATCAGCAGGTAGATTTTCATGTCACTCTCCGCTGCGCCATTGCAGCCGTACCGGCCACGTTGCAAAAGGCCTTCCAGCCCTAATTCGTTCCAGCCCTTCTAATGACAGTGGCGTGATAAAAAATGGTTAATTCGAGGTATCCGCATGAGTGAACAAATAAGTGATCGCGTGGGATTGCCGGGCCTTATCGAGCGGCTGAAGGGATGGGTCCCGGCCAAATTCCGCCGCGGGGTCGCGGTGGTGCCGGTGGTGCGGTTGTCCGGCGTGATCGGCGCGGTGACGCCGCTGCGGCCGGGCATGTCGCTCGCCGGTGTCGCCAAGACGCTGGAGCGCGCTTTCGGTACCAAGAATGCCAAGGCGGTTGCGCTCGTGATCAATTCACCCGGCGGCTCGCCGGTGCAATCGCGCCAGATTTATTTGCGGATCAGGCAACTCGCCGCCGAAAAGAATTTGCCGGTGCTGGTGTTCGTCGAGGACGTCGCCGCATCCGGCGGCTACATGATCGCCTGTGCCGGCGACGAGATTTTCTGCGATCCGTCCTCGATCCTCGGTTCGATCGGCGTGGTCGGCGGCACGTTCGGCTTCCAGGAGCTGATCAAGAAAATCGGCGTCGAGCGACGGCTCTATACGGCGGGCGCCCACAAGGCGACGCTCGATCCGTTCCTCCCCGAAAACCCCGATGACGTGGCGCGCATCAAGGCGCTCCAGCGCGAGATCCACGCCATCTTCATTGCGTTGGTCAAACAGAGCCGCGGCAGCCGCCTCAAGGGCGCGGACGACACGCTGTTCACCGGCGAATATTGGGCCGGCGAAACCTCGGTGTCGCTGGGCCTTGCCGATGCGATCGGCGATTTGCGTTCGACGCTGCGCACCCGCTACGGCGACAAGGTGCTGACCCCCGTGGTCGCGCCCGCCAGCGGAATGCTGTCCGGCCTGCTAGGGCGGCGGTCGCCGGGGGCGGGCTCCATGGGCGCCCTCGACGGCATCGGGAGCCTGCCGGATGAGCTGATTTCCGCGCTCGAAACCAGGGCAATTTGGGCCAAATTCGGGTTTTAGAACCCGGGAGAGGCGCGCCATTTAGTCCTAAAGGCGGGAATTGCGGCGCAGCCCGGCTTGCGCGAGAATGCAGCCATTGGGGGCGTGACCGACGTGAACGACAAGGATCGACCGATGCCACCGTTGATCGCATTCGCAGGGGCCCTGGGTGGGCTCGCCGTGGTCCGCTGGGCTTACAAGACTGCCGTCCGGATCAACCGGGAGCTGGAAGAAGCGAGGCTGGCCCGCGTCTCGGAATCTGCGCAAACCAGCGAAATTCCGACCCTGCGGCGGGATCCCGTCACCGGGGCCTATCGGCCGGGGTAGCTTGAAAATGCGTCATGGCCGGGCTTGTCCCGGCCATCCACGTCTTTCTTCTCTCCGTGCTTTTAGACGTGGATGCCCGGCACAAGGCCGGGCATGACGGAAACAGCACATCGCCTTGATTCCCCGCTTCCCCGCCGATACGGTCCCGCGCGCCCAAAACCCCCTCGCGAGACCGATTCTGCCGATGGACGAATTGCCTGCCCACATGCGCCCGGAACGTTCGTTCCAGGGCTTCATTCTCGCTCTGCAGCGGTTCTGGGCCGAACAGGGCTGCGTGATCCTGCAGCCCTACGACATGGAAATGGGCGCGGGCACCTTTCATCCCGCGACGACCTTGCGTGCGCTCGGGCCAAAGCCGTGGCGGGCCGCCTATGTGCAGCCCTCGCGTCGGCCCAAGGATGGCCGCTACGGCAAAAACCCGAACCGGATGCAGCACTATTACCAGTATCAGGTGATCATGAAGCCATCGCCGCCGAACCTTCAGGAATTATACCTGAAGTCGCTCGCCGCGATCGGCCTCGATTCCAGCCTGCACGACATCCGCTTTGTCGAGGACGATTGGGAAAGCCCGACGCTGGGTGCCTGGGGTCTCGGGTGGGAATGCTGGTGCGACGGCATGGAAGTCAGCCAGTTCACCTATTTCCAGCAAGTCGCGGGCGTCGAATGCGCGCCGGTGGCCGGCGAGCTCACCTATGGGATGGAGCGGCTCGCCTGCTACCTGCAGGGCGTCGACCACGTCATGGACCTCAACTTCAACGGCCGCGAGGGCGCCGACAAGGTGACCTATGGCGACGTGTTCCTGCAGGCCGAGCAGGAATATTCCCTGCACAATTTCGAGCATTCCGATTCCGAAATGCTGTTCAAGCAGTTCGTGATGGCCGAAGAGGCCTGCAAGAAGTATCTCGCAGCCGGCTGGAAGAGTGGCAGCAACCAGAAGGAACACCTGATGGCGCTGCCGGCCTATGACCAGTGCATCAAGGCGAGCCATGTCTTCAACCTGCTCGATGCCCGCGGCGTGATCTCGGTGACTGAACGGCAAAGCTACATCGGGCGCGTGCGCGACCTCGCAAAAGCCTGCGGCGACGCCTGGGTCCACACCGAAGCGGGCAGGGCGTCCTGATGCCTGATCTTTTGCTCGAACTGTTTTCCGAAGAAATCCCCGCGCGCATGCAGGCGAAGGCGGCCGACGATCTGCGCCGCATGGTCACCGACAAGCTCGTCGCCGAAGGGCTGGTCTACGAGGGCGCGAAAGCCTTCGTGACGCCGCGGCGGCTGGCGCTGACGGTGCACGGCATTCCGGCGCGGCAGCCCGATCTCAAGACCGAACGCAAGGGTCCGAAAATCGGCGCGCCCGATGCGGCCGTTCAGGGTTTTCTGAAAGCGACCGGCCTTAATTCGCTCGACGAGGCAAAGATCCAGCGCGACCCGAAGGGCGATTTCTACATCGCGCTGATCGAAAAGCCCGGCCGCGCCGCGATCGACGTGATCGCGGAAATTCTGCCCGTGATCGTGCGCACCTTCCCATGGCCGAAATCGATGCGCTGGGGCGAACGCTCGGCCAAATCAGGCGCGCTGACCTGGGTGCGGCCGCTGCATTCGATCATCGCGACCTTCGGCCCGGAGACCGAAGAACCGGAAATCGTAAAATTCTCGATCGACGGCATCGAGGCCGGCCAGACCACTTATGGTCACCGCTTCCTGGCGCCATCGGCGATCTCCGTGCGCCGCTTCGAGGATTACGAGGCCAAGCTGAAGGCCGCCAAGGTCGTGCTCGACCCGCAGGCGCGCAAAGACATCATCCTAGCCGATGCCAAGCAACTGGCGTTCGCGCAAGGCTTTGAGCTGGTGGAGGACCAGGTGCTGCTCGACGAGGTGTCAGGCCTCGTCGAATGGCCTGTCGTGCTGATGGGATCGTTCGACCAAGAGTTTTTGTCGATCCCCGGCGAGGTGATCCGCGCCACCATCCGCAACAACCAAAAATGCTTTGTGGTCAGCGATCCCAAGACCGGAAAGCTCACTAACAAATTCATCCTCACCGCCAACATCGAGGCGACGGACGGCGGCAAGGCCATCATCGCCGGCAACGAGCGCGTGATCCGCGCGCGGTTGAGCGATGCGAAGTTTTTCTACGAGACAGACCTGAAGACGAAGCTCGAAGAGCGCCTGCCGAAATTCGAGAACATCGTGTTTCACGAGAAGCTCGGCACGCAGGCAGCGCGTATCAGACGGATCGAGCATCTGGCGTCAAAGGTCGCGCCGCTCCTGTGGGCTCAGCGCGAGACGTTCTTCGACGGCAAGCAGTTCAAGCCTGAAGATTTTGCCGACGAGCAGGATTATATCCTAAAAGTCGGTCGTGCCGCACGGCTTGCAAAGGCGGACTTGCTGACTGAGGTGGTCGGCGAGTTTCCGGAGTTGCAGGGCTTGATGGGCAAGTATTACGCGCTGGCGCAGGGCGAATATTCGTCAGTCGCTGCCGCAAGCGAAGATCACTACAAGCCGCAGGGTCCGGCGGATCGGGTGCCGAACGATCCGGTAAGTGTTGCCGTGGCGCTTGCCGACAAGATCGATACGTTGGTTGGTTTCTGGGCGATCGATGAGAAACCGACCGGAAGTAAGGATCCGTATGCGTTGCGGAGAGCCGCGCTGGGCGTGATACGATTGATTCTCGATAACCAGGTCAAGATTTCTTTGACCGATGTATTTCAATTGGCGGACATCGAAGTCTTTCTGGATATGAAGGGCAAAGGGTTTTCTGGTGAAGCGACGGTGGAAGAGAGCAGAGCGGCGCGGGATCGGATATTCGGCCTCCTCGACTTTCACGTTGATCGATTGGAAGTTCAATTCCGAGCGATTGGTGCGCGGCACGACCTCATAAAGGCTGCGCGATCGCTTCAGCAAGAAGATGATCTGCTTACCGTGGTCCGCCGCGTCGAGGCGCTCGGCAAATTCCTCGACACCGACGACGGCAAGAACCTGCTCGCGGGGACAAAACGCGCCAGCAACATTCTTTCGATCGAAGAGAAAAAGGACAAGCGTAGATTCGACGGCGCGCCGGACGTCTCGCTCTACAAGCTCGACGAAGAAAAGGCGCTGGCGAAGGCGATCGATCAGGTGAAGAGCGAGGCGGGTGCTGCGGTGGCCAAGGAAGATTTTGCCGTCGCGATGGGCGCGATGGCGAAGCTGCGGCCGGCGGTCGATGCGTTCTTTGACAAGGTCAAGGTCAACGACGATGAACCAAAAGTGCGCGAGAACAGACTGAAGCTCTTGAACGAAATCCGCGCGGCGACGCGCGCGGTGGCGGACTTTTCGAAGATCGAGGGCTGACACGTGGATCAGAAGACGCTGGCCGCTTACGATTCAGATGCGGCGGCGTTCGCCAGGGACTGGCACGACCAGCCGGCGCCCGTTGACCTGCACGAAATCGTCGAGCGCTTCTTCGTGCGCGGCGGCAGTTCAGCCGATATCGGCTGCGGCTGCGGCCGCGAGGTGGCCTGGCTCAACGCCAACGGCTTTTCCGCCACCGGTTTCGACGCCTCGGAGGGCCTGCTGGCGGAGGCGCGGCAGCGTTATCCCGGTTTGAAGTTCGCACATGCCGGACTGCCCGACCTGAAGGGCATCGGCACTTACGACAACGTGCTGTGCGAGACGGTGATCATGCATCTCGATCGCGCGCAGATAGCGGTCGCCGTTCGCCGGCTGCTCAACGCGGTCAAGCCCAGCGGCATTCTTTATTTGAGCTGGCGGATTACCGACAATTCCGACCTGCGCGATTCCCAGGGGCGTCTCTACGCGGCGTTCGATGCGGCGCTGGTGCTGGCGGAATTGAAGTCGGCGGCGCTGTTGCTCGATGAGGAGGTCGTCAGCGCCTCCTCGGGCAAGAAGATTCACCGTCTCGTCGCCAAGAAGCCGGGCCTGGAGATCAGGGAATAGGCAAATCGTCATTTCGGGGCGCGCAGCGCGAGCCCGGAATCCATTAACCGGCAGGTTACGTCGATGAATGGATTCCGGGCCTGCGCCAAGAGGCGCATCCCGGAATGACGAAAACAAACAAAGAAAAGCCCCGCCCAGGGGGGAAACCGGGCGGGGCTTTCTTGTCCGGTCGTATCTCGCGCACATCCGCTTGCGCGGCGCCCGGACTGTCGTTCAGGCTAGTGGGATTAGTCGACCACCTGAACGACGCGACGCGAACGCGGTTCGACCAGGACCGTCTGGCCGTTCACCACGGTGTAGCGATAGGGCGTTGCCGCATAGGTCTGCGGCACGTCGTAATAGGTGATGCCGGCTTCCGGCAGCACACCGCCCACGGTCACGCGATCCGGAATGGTGAAAGTCGGCACGCGCTCACGCACGACATATTCCCGGAACGCCGGGCGTTGGTTGACGGAGATGCCCTCATGCTCGCCGATCACCACGGTGCCGCCGCCACCGACACCCACGGTGCCGCTCTGCGCCTGTGCTGCGATCGGTGCAGCCATCACGCCGGCGATAGCTGCGATGGCAAGTAGTCTATTCTGCATAGTGTACTCCCTCGTGCAGAAGAACGCCGGCTAGCCAGCGTACAATCCGGGGCCAATTCATCCCGCGCGGCATAGTTCCGGAAAAACGACTGCCTCAAACGCGGCAATTTCGGGCAATTTTTGCGAACGCCGGAACCCATTGATGCGACAGGCGTCTCCTATTCCGGAACCGCGCCAGCGGTTAAGTTGCCGCCCTCGATTCGAGCTTCCCCTCATCATCCGGAGAAATTTCAAATGACCATCACCGCCGCGCATATTTCCCCGATCGTCGCCCTGATTGCGGGAATCCTGATCCTGATCATGCCGCGGTTCCTGAATTTCATCGTCGCGATTTACCTGATCATCGTCGGTCTGGCCGGGCTCGGCGTGTTCAAGATGCTGCGCTTCTAGTCAGGCAAGCGGGGTTTCGCGGCTTGCGCGGAACCCCTCAAAGTGGTGTAAGGCGCGCATCTTCTCCTCTCTTTTCGGATTGTCATCTGCCATGGCCAAAGCGGTTGCGAAGTCCAAGAAAAACCTTGTGAAAATCGTAGCGAAATCAAAGTCATCGGCGCCGGGCAAAGCCGCGCCGGCGGCCTCGGCGCGCAAGACGCTAACGAAGGCTCCGGCACCGAAGGCAGTTGCGAAGCCGGCACCCAAGGCGGTTACGAAGCCAGTTGCCAAGGCAGCTGCCAAAGTAGTTGCGAAGGCTCCGAACAAGCCTGCCAGCAAGACGGCGAAGAAGGTGAGCAAGCCGGCCGTCGAAGCGGTAAAATCCGGCAAGTGGGTCTACACGTTTGGCGACGGCAAGGCCGAGGGCAAAGCCGGCTTGCGCGATCTGCTCGGCGGCAAGGGCGCCAATCTCGCCGAAATGGCCAATCTCGGCCTGCCGGTGCCTCCGGGCTTCACGATTCCAACTTCGGTCTGCACTTATTTTTACGCCCACGACAAATCCTATCCGGCTGCGCTGAAGACTCAGGTCGAGAAGGCGCTGGAGCACGTCGGCAAGCTCGCCGGCAAGTCGTTCGGCGATCCCAAAAATCCGCTGTTGGTGTCCGTGCGCTCCGGCGGCCGCGCGTCGATGCCGGGCATGATGGATACCGTGCTCAATCTCGGCCTCAACGATGAGACCGTCGAAGCGCTCGCCGAATTGTCCGGCGACCGCCGCTTTGCCTATGACAGCTATCGGCGTTTCATCACGATGTATTCGGATGTCGTGCTCGGCTTCGAGCATCATCATTTCGAGGACATCCTCGACACCTTCAAGGACGGCCAGGGCTACACGCTCGACACCGATCTGACCGGCGACGACTGGGTCGAGCTGGTCGGCCGTTACAAGGATGCGGTGGCGCGCGAGACCGGCGCGGACTTCCCGCAGGATCCGCACGCGCAATTGTGGGGCGCGATCGGTGCGGTGTTCTCGTCCTGGATGAACGCGCGCGCGGTGACCTACCGCCGCCTGCACGACATCCCGGAATCCTGGGGCACCGCTGTCAACATTCAGGCCATGGTGTTCGGCAATATGGGCGAGACCTCGGCGACCGGCGTTGCGTTCACGCGCAATCCCTCGACCGGCGAGAGCAAGCTGTACGGCGAATTCCTGATCAACGCGCAGGGCGAAGACGTGGTGGCGGGTATCCGCACGCCGCAGGACATCACCGAATTTGCGCGCCAGGAATCCGGCTCCGACAAGGCGTCGATGGAAACCGCGATGCCCGACGCGTTCAAGGAACTGACGCGGATCTACACGCTGCTGGAAAAGCACTACCGCGACATGCAGGACATGGAGTTCACGGTCGAGCAGGGCAAATTGTGGATGCTGCAGACCCGCGGCGGCAAGCGCACCGCCAAGGCGGCGCTGCGGATTGCGGTCGAGCTTGCCAATGAAGGACTGATCTCGAAAAAGGACGCGGTGATGCGGATCGATCCCGCCTCGCTCGACCAGTTGCTGCATCCGACCATCGATCCCGCCGCCAAGCGCGACGTCATCGCGACCGGCCTGCCGGCTTCGCCGGGCGCCGCCTCCGGCGAAATCGTGTTCTCGTCCGATGAAGCTGCGAAACTGCAGGCCGATGGCCGCAAGGTCATTCTGGTGCGGGTCGAGACCAGCCCGGAGGACATTCACGGCATGCATGCCGCCGAGGGCATTCTCACCACCCGTGGCGGCATGACCTCGCACGCCGCCGTGGTCGCGCGCGGCATGGGCAAGCCCTGCGTCTCCGGCTGCGGCACCATCCGCGTCGATTACGGCCGCGGTACCATGAGCATCGGCACCCGCACCTTCAAGACCGGCGACGTCATCACCATCGACGGGTCGGTCGGCCAGGTGCTGGCCGGACGGATGCCGATGATCGAGCCGAAACTGTCGGGCGAATTCGGCACGCTGATGGGCTGGGCCGACGCCGTTCGCAAGCTCGGCGTTCGCGTCAACGCCGATACGCCGGAAGACGCGCGCACCGCGATCAAGTTCGGCGGCGAGGGCATCGGCCTTTGCCGTACCGAGCACATGTTCTTCGAGGAAACCCGCATCCGTACCGTGCGGGAGATGATCCTTTCCGAGGACGAACAGTCACGCCGCGCGGCGCTGTCGAAGCTGCTGCCGATGCAGCGCGCGGACTTCGTCGAGCTGTTCGAGATCATGAAGGGGCTTCCCGTCACGATCCGTCTGCTCGATCCGCCGCTGCACGAGTTCCTGCCGCACACCCAGGCCGAGATCGAGGAAGTCGCGCGTGCGATGAACACCGATCCGCGCAAGCTCGCGGACCGTGCCAGGGATCTTGCCGAGTTCAACCCGATGCTGGGCTTCCGCGGTTGCCGTCTTGCGATCGCCTATCCTGAAATCGCCGAGATGCAGGCGCGCGCGATCTTCGAAGCCGCGGTCGAGGCCGAGAAGCGCACCAGCAAGGCCGTCGGCCTCGAAGTGATGGTGCCGCTGATCGCGACCAAGGCCGAGTTCGACCTGGTCAAGGCGCGGATCGACGCCACCGCGCAGTCGGTGATGAAGGAGACCGGCAAGAAACTGGTCTATCAGGTCGGCACCATGATCGAGTTGCCGCGCGCGTGCCTGATGGCCGGCGACGTGGCGCAGACCGCCGAGTTCTTCTCCTTCGGCACCAACGATTTGACGCAGACCACCTACGGCATCAGCCGCGACGACGCGGCGAGCTTCCTTGGCACCTATGTGGCGAAGGGTATCCTCGAGATCGATCCGTTCATCTCGGTCGACCGCGATGGCGTCGGTGAACTCGTCAAGATCGGCGTCGCACGCGGCCGCAAGACGCGGCCCGATCTCAAGGTCGGGATTTGCGGCGAGCATGGTGGCGATCCCGCCTCGGTGGCGTTCTGCCACGAGATCGGCCTCGACTACGTCTCGTGCTCGCCCTATCGCGTGCCGATCGCGCGGCTCGCCGCGGCGCAAGCGGCGCTCGGCAAGACGGTCGCCAGCCAGGCGTAGTTTTTACTCAACGCTGAGAATTAACAGAGACGTCGTCATGCCCGGGCTTGTCCCGGGCATGAACGTTTTTGGGCGCGCAGGCCCTTCGTCATTGCGAGGAGCGCAGCGACGAAGCAATCCATCCATCCGTTATGCCGTGCGATGGATTGCTTCGCTTCGCTCGCAATGACGGGGCTTAGGCTGCGATCACCAGCCCCGTAGCAACACGGTGAACCCGCAACAGTTTCTTCATCATCTTCGTTGACGGGATGTTTACCACTTTCATCGCGCTCCCGTTTACCAAGCTTTCTCAAGCGCCACAGCAAATGCGCGCGAAATCTTGCGTGGTGCACGCAGGCCACGCCGATTAACTCCCCGGCAACCTAAATTCGATACCAACAATAAAGATCGAATTGCACGGATGTACTGAGTTCGGTCGTTTTTTGTAAGCGTTGCGTAGAGCGTATCGATGAATGTGTTGCGTAACCAGCCGAAGGGCGCGCGGTTCGCGTCCTTCGGTCTCGGTCTTTGCATCTTCGCATTGATGCCGACCGAGATCGGATATCAGGATATCGCGTCACTGCTGGCCCGGCAGCCGGGCGTGGCCGAACGCTGGCAGAAGCGGGTGTTCTCCACCGCCGGCAATATCCATGTCGCGACCTTCAGCTTCGGCCGTCCGATCGGAACCTCTTCGCCGCAGACCGCAACCTTTCGGCTCGCCAGCCTCGACAATCAGGGCATCGACATCACCGGCGCAGTGACGCGCAACCCGATCATCGCCCCGCCGCCGCGTTATCTTGCCGCCGATTTCCCCAAGGTCGATCGCACCATGAAGGGCGATCGCCTTGTCATCGCGCCGTCCGCGCCTGCGGAGAGTTCAATCCCCGTCGGCAGCGCGCCGGCCATCGAAGATCCTTCGACTTCAAACGCTTCCGTCAAAGGCCAGAAGACCGCCGTCACGCTACCTTCAGGTGGGCCCGCGCCGCTCGATCCCGAACTTCAGGCCGCGCTGCGCGCGCCGCCGCTGCCGCAATTCGATGTGTCGATGTCACTCGAAGCCAGGCCGCGCGAAGATTTGTCGCTCGACGACAAGCCGCTCGGTAAGCCAAAGGACGTCTCGGCAGCACCAGAAGTGGCGCTCGCGCCCGCGCCGCCGCGCGACAATTTCTCCTTCAAGACCTCGAGCCTGTTTTTTGGCTCTTCCCTCGGCTCGCCCGAAACCATCGAGCGCTGGCGGCCGGGCGAGGAGCCCATCATCATGCTGCCGAGCGCGGTGGTGGCCGATTCCGACATGAAGATCATGGCCTCGCTGCCGGTCGACGCCGACGGCCCGGTCAAGGCCGGCGAGATGGGCGTCAGCGTCGCGCCGAAGGGCGAGGTCAATTCCGACAACCAGCGCGCCAAGACCCCGGCTGAGCGGCTCGGCCTGTTCGACGAGAAGTCGCGCGCCAAGTCGGAAAAATGTCTGACCGAAGTTGTCTATTTCGAAGCCCGCGGCGAAGCGGTGCGGGGCCAGATCGCGGTGGCGCAAGTGGTGTTGAACCGCGCCTTCTCCGGCAAATATCCGGATACGGTGTGTGGCGTGGTCTACCAGAACAAGCACCGCCATCTGGCCTGCCAGTTCACCTTCGCCTGCGACAACAACAAGGACGTCGTCAAAGAGCCCGACATGTGGGATCGCGCGCAACGGATCGCAAAGGCGATGCTGGACGGCCAGCTCTGGCTGCCCGAGGTCGACAAGTCGACGCACTACCATGCCTATTGGGTGCGTCCGTCCTGGGTCAGCGAGATGAAGAAGATGTACAAGACCGGCGTGCACACCTTCTACCGGCCCCGCAACTGGGGCGACGGCAGCGACGCGCCAAGCTGGGGCACGGCGGCGGAGACGGCGCAAATTTCCGCCAAGCTCGCCGAAGCCGCAAAGAGCTCGGCCGAGCAGGCGAGCTTCAGAAGGTAGGTCTCTCATCCGTCGTCCCGGGCTTGACCTCAGATGCGCAATTGCGCATCGGGGGACCCATACGCTGCGGCCGTGCTGATTGAGACGGTGGTCGACGACTTCCTTAGCTCACAATGTCCTGTGTTTATGGGTCCCGGCTCAAGGCCGGGACGACGAGTTATTGCGCGGTTGGCTCCGTGCACCAGCTTGCTCCCCCAAATTGCACTCGACGATTTTGCAGGGCTGCCCTGCAGTGGAAAAATTTTCTCCGCCGCTCTTGGGATTTCCATGCGAATGCATTAACTCCTCCCGGCGCACCCGGCCTGTCCCCTCCGGCCCGGGCGCCAAGCATCGAGGAAACGCATGGCTGTCACCGCAGACAATCTTCGCCCGGCCAAAGCCAGCTGGCGGACGCCATTGGTGATCATCATCTGCGGATGCGCGATCGCGCTGCTCAGTTTCGGGCCGCGATCGAGCCTTGGTTTCTTCATCCAGCCCATGAGCAAGGAGTTTACCTGGGGCCGCGACGTGTTCGGCCTCGCGCTGGCGCTGCAGAACCTGTTGTGGGGATTGGGCCAGCCGATCGCTGGCGCGATCGCCGACCGCTTCGGCATCCTGCGGGTGATGGTCATCGGCGCGCTGCTGTACGCCGGCGGACTGCTTTTGATGCGCTACGCTTCGACGCCGGCCTCGCTCGATCTCGGTGCCGGCGTCCTGATCGGCTTTGGACTCTCCGGCTGTTCGTTCAACCTGGTGCTGTCGGCGTTCAGCAAATTGCTACCGCCGGAGAAGCGTGGCCTGGCGCTCGGCGCCGGCACGGCCGCCGGCTCGTTCGGGCAATTCCTGTTCGCGCCCTTTGGCGTTGCGTTGATCGATAATTTCGGCTGGCAGCCGGCGCTGACCGTGTTTGCCCTGCTGATGCTGTTGATCGTGCCGCTGTCGCTGGCGATCGCGACACCGCCCGCAACGTCGTCCAACGTTCCCGCCGCCGACCAGCAATCGTTCAAGACCGCGCTGGCGGAAGCGTTCGGCCACCGCTCCTACGTATTGCTGGTGCTCGGCTTCTTCACCTGCGGTTTCCAGCTCGCCTTCATCACGGTGCATCTGCCGGCCTATCTGTCCGATCGCGGCGTCTCGGCGCAGACCGGCGGCTGGGTGGTCGCCGCCATCGGCCTGTTCAACATCATCGGCTCGCTCAGCGTCGGCTGGCTGCAGAACAAATATCCGAAGCGCTACATCCTCTCGATGCTCTATTTTGCCCGGGCACTGACCATCCTGGCGTTCATTTCATTCCCGATCACCACTTTCTCGGCGATCATGTTCGGCGCTGCCACCGGTCTGACCTGGCTCTCGACGGTACCGCCGACCTCGGCGCTGGTGGCGATCATGTTCGGCACCCGCTGGTTTGCGACGCTGTATGGTTTTGCCTTCGTCAGCCACCAGGTAGGCGGTTTCCTTGGGGTATGGCTTGGCGGCATCGTATTCGAGCAGTTCGGGTCGTATACGCCGCTTTGGTGGCTCTCGATCTTCTTCGGCGTGCTGTCGGCGTTGATCAATTTGCCGATCGTGGAACAGCCGGTCGCGCGGGCGGTTGCGCAGCCCGCCTGATCCGGTAAAAACCCCGGACATACAAAGTTCGGGGAGGTTGCCGTGGGAACGTTCAAGGCCATCAGGATCGACAAGGCGGAAAAGGGTACCTCCGCCGCGCTAACGCAGTTCGACGAAGCCGAATTGATGGAAGGCGACGTCACCGTCCGCGTCGAATGGTCGACTCTGAACTACAAGGACGGCCTGGCTCTCACCGGCAAGGCCCCGGTGGTGCGGCGCTTCCCGATGATCGCCGGCATCGACTTCGCAGGCGTCGTCGAACAATCCACCCATCCGCAGTGGAAGGCCGGCGACAGGGTGGTCTGCAACGGCTGGGGCATGGGCGAGACCCATCTCGGCAGCTACGCCGAGAAGGCCCGCGTCAAGGGCGACTGGCTGGTGCGGCTGCCCGACAACATCTCGACCCGCGACGCGATGGCGATCGGCACCGCCGGCTACACCGCGATGCTGTCGGTGCTGGCGCTGGAGAAGCACGGCCTGACGCCCAAAAGCGGCCCCGTCGTCGTGACAGGTGCTGCGGGCGGGGTCGGTTCGGTCGCGACCGCCGTGCTGTCGAAACTCGGCTATCACGTCATCGCTTCCACGGGACGGGTGTCGGAAACCGATTATTTGAAAGGTCTCGGCGCCGCCGAGGTGATCGACCGCAACGAATTGTCAGGCCCGGCAAAGCCGCTGGCCAAGGAGCGCTGGGCCGGCGGCATCGACAGCGTCGGGTCGACCACGCTCGCCAACCTGCTCTCGATGACCAGATATGGCGGCGCTATCGCCGCCTGCGGCCTTGCGGCGGGCATGGACCTGCCCTCGTCGGTGGCGCCGTTCATTTTGCGCGGAGTGTGCCTTCTCGGCATCGATTCGGTGATGTGCCCGATCGAGCAGCGCAAGCTTGCCTGGAGCCGCCTTGCCAGCGATTTGGATCACGGCAAACTAGCTGATATTACTCATGAAATTGGCCTGGACCAAGTCATCGGCGCCGGTGCCAAAATCCTCGCGGGCGAGGTCCGCGGTCGAATCGTGGTAAAAATTCTCTAACGGCGTTCAGACTTTACCAACCATGCTGCTCCAATGTTGCCACGGTTCGTATGGTAAGCAGCGGGTAAAGAGGCCTGCATGATCCGGAAAACGGGATACCGGGTTTCCGCGGAGGTCATGTCTAGCAAGGCGGGTGCCCGCGCTCAGTAGGGTGGAGTTGCTGCATGCTTGCGCGTTTGGTGTTGGGGGCCGTCACGGCCACGTCGATGGTGGTGCCGGCGCTGGCCGGGATGATGAATGCCGATGAAGCCCGTAAGTTTGTGAGCGGCAAGGTTTTCGCCTTCACCTGTTTCGACGGCACCCGCGGCGCGGGCCGCGTGCTCGACGATCTCGGGGCGGCCGGATCCATTCAATTCAGCGGCGCGGGGCCGACCCGCCATGTGCGTCTGCCCGGCAACACGCTGCAGATCCGCGGCCAGGCGGTTTGCGCTTCCATCAAGGGTCTTCCGTTCGAGCCGTGCTTCAATCTCGACAAGCGCGATGACCGCTCCTTCCGGGGATCGGTGTCGGGCATGGGCTTCGCCTATTGCGATTTCCGTCACCAGGGCGCGCAGCAGATGTTGATGGCCCGCTCGGTGGCACGGCCGCGTTCGCTGCATGCGCCGGCGCAGACACGCTCGGCCGACGCCTCGCGCACGGAGGTCTCGGCTCGCGTCGAGACGCCGGCGGTTGAGGCCGCGAAGCTCGAGCCGGTGAAGGCGGAGCCGGCGAAGGCCGAAAGCGCGCCGGAGCTGCGCCGTTCCACCGAGTGATATCAGGCGAAATGAAGCCCAAAGTTGGGAAAGTGTGCCCGTAGTCATACGGGCTGGCGTTTTCACGTCTTGGTAGCGAGTCTAGCCCACCGTGACGGCCAATGACGGCCTGGGGGCGGCTCATACGTGAGATCAACTATGCCGCTGTATTTTTTCCGGATCAGCAACGGGCGCTACGCTGGCGCATCCGACCAGGGCTCCGAATTCGAAAGCCGCGAAGCCGCCTGGGCCGAGATGACCAAGGTGTCCGGCAACCTGCTCGGCAGCATTTCGCGCAGCATGAAGCAGAATGCCGAATGGCAGATGGAAATGCTGGACGAATCCAAGAAGCCAGTGTTCAGGATCCGCCTCGTGGCGGAATCCGTCACCTAGGAGCGTTTTCGAGCGAAGTGGATACCGGTTCGCATAGCAATCAAGTTTGCGCAGATTGCGTAGACTTATCAGCGATAGAAAACGCGTCAAAACAAGAGTCTAGAGCTTTGGTTCTGATTCAATCAGAACCAAAGCTCTAGTTTCGATCGGCAAGTTCCTCCGTTCGGTGCGCGCCCTGACCGATCAACTCCCTGTCGGCACCGCGGGCGCCGTAGCCGCCCGCCTGCGGAACAGGATCCGCTGATACAGCCAGCCGATCGCCACCAGCACCAGGCCCAGGCACATAAAGGACAGCGCACGGTAGACCCCGGTCAGCGTCGACATGTCGATCAGGAACGCTTTCAGGATCGTCAGCGCGATCACGACCGCTGACGCCAGCCGCGCGCGTTGCGAGTTGAAGAGGATGCCAATCCCGAGCATGACGACGCCGAACGCCAGATAGGCGATCGAGTAGGTGTATTGCTCGGCACCCGTGGTCGGGCCGATGGCCATGACCGGACCGTGATAGATCCTGCGGATTTCAAACGTCACATAGGCCAGCGCCAGAATCAGCGCGCCTGCGGCGATCGTGTTGGCGTATTCGACCGGACGCTGCCCCGCCACCGCATAGGACAACAGCAGCGCCAGCACCGCGGGCAGGGCATAGCCCAGCAGCAGCAGGTTGATGACGACGCCGCCGACATCGATCATCGACCATAGCATCGGGTTCTCCAGCACCAGCAGCCCGAACACGGAAGTCAGGCCTGCAAAGGCGGTGAGCAGGATTGCGCCGGCATTGTGAACGACACTTCCGGTGCGGAGGCGCAGCCGCTCCAGCCCGATCGCCATCGCCAGCGCGACACAGACCTGCAGCGCTACTTCGGCGAGGCCCGCGCTCGGGCGATAGACGTCGCCATTATTCACGGCATGGCGGATTTCCATGAACGCCAGCAGCACCGTGAACAGGATGGCAGCGGATTCAACGATGCGCAGCGGCGCATCGTCGCCGCCGCGGCGCAGGAAGATGCTGCCGGCCCAGAACGATAGCGCCGGAATGCCGTAGCCCCACAGCAGCCAGTTGAAGATCGGCGTGGTGCCGACGGCGTGGCCTACGATGCGCGGTTCGTAACCGATCCGCAGCACCACGATGGCGGCGAGGATCGCGGCCAGCGAACGCAGGAACGGGATCGGGCGCTGCATCGAGATCCAGGCGGTGCCTGCCGACATCAGCGCCAGCGCGATCGTGAGCCAGCCTTTTTCCAGCGCGAATGTCAGCGCCAGCGCCAGTGCTGCGAGCGCGCCGGTGGCAAACAGCGCGATCGAGGCCTGCAGGCCCGGACGGTCCTCGCGCTTGGTCAGGATCTCGGTCGCCGCAGCATAGGCGGCGGCAAGGATTACCGCGAGGATCGCGAAAGGGATCGAGCGGTCGAGATTCGCGATCCGGGCATAGAGCGCGACCAGCAGTGCGAGCGGCGTGAACACGGCCGTAGCCGACCAGACCACAGGGATGACGGCGCTGGCCGAGCGGCCCTGCGCCAGGAATCCCGCGACACCAAATCCGGCGGCGAAGATCGCAGCCGAGATCAGGTGCAGCGAAACAGAACCATCCGTGGCGCTCGGCCCGATGCCCGCGATCGGCCCGCCGGGCAGCACCAGCATGTCAGGGTTGGCGCGGATCGCCCATTCGGCGAACACGATGAAGACGAGACCGGCGGCGGCGCCGACCGCGCCGACCGCGGCCTCGGTGCGCCAGGCCACAAACAGGCTGCCGGCGACCAGCAGGCCGAACGCGACCATCGCGGCGTCGGCATGAGAACTGTTCAGCACGATCAGGGTCGCGCCGAACAGATAAGCCGCGAGCGAGCCGGACGAAATCGGTTCGATCTCGCCTTCTTGCGCCGAAGGCCCGAACATGAAGCCGCACACGACAAGCAATGCGGCGAGGATGAAACCGGCGATCACATGGAACACATGCGGCGCGACCATCGACGGTCCGCATTGCAGGCAGGGGAGCGTCCAGAGCACCGCGAACACGATGGTGGTGACCGCGAGCCAGCGCCACATCCGCACCCGCGCCAGGCCGAACGCGGCCGCGGTGACGATCGCGAGATAGACATAGAGCGCCCAGAAGTCCGGCTTGCCGGAGGAGACCAGGACCGGGGTGACGAAGGCTCCGGCGATGCCGAGCCCGGCCAGCGCCGGCCCGTGCAGCAGTGCCGCGGCCAGCGTGCCCATCGCCACCAGCCCAAGCAGGATGAACGCGGTGGCGGGCACCAGGAAGCCGTACAGCGCATAGGCTGCGTAGACGGTCGCAAAGGCCACGGCCGTGCCGGCGGCGGTCAGGATCGCGGGGATGTTGGCGATCGGCGTCGCTTCGATCGTGGAGATGCTCTCCTTGCGGCGGGTCCATTCGCCGGCAGCGAGCAGCGCCAGCGCGAACAGGCCGCCGAGCAGCACACGCACTCCGGGGCCGAGCAGGCCGGCCTCGATCGAATAGCGCACCATGAAGAAGCCGCCGAGCGCGAGCGTCAGGCCGCCGATCCACACCACCCAGCGGGTGCCGATGGTTTCCTCGAAACCGCGATCGGGTTGCGGCAAGGGCGGCGGCGGCGCGGCGGGCGGGCCGTCAGCCGTTTCCGCTGTCGTCTCGGTCGGCGCTTCGGTTTGCGGTCCGGCGGCGGGAGGGGTCCATTCAGCCTCCGGCGCGATCGGCGGCGGTTCGGCCACGACGCCGGGAGAGGCGGGCGCGGTGCCTTGCTCGAACATCTGGGGAAGCGGTGGCGGAACGGCCCTGGCGAGCGCTGCCGCCGCTTCCATCCTGTCCAGCCGCCTTCGCAACTCCCCGATCTCGTTCATCGCTTTGACGGCAATGATAACGGCGACAATGGCGAACAGGAACGGAAGAATTACAAACTCGTCGAGCATCAGGCCTCCAGGCGGGCACGCAGAAACGTTAACCGCCTCTATGCGGCCCGTCGCAATGCTGTGAGTGCAGTTTTGCCCGGAAAAAGTTCAAACCGCCCCCCTAGGAGGCGGCATTTTAGCACGTTATCCGAAGAAGATTATTCGAGATCCACGCGGAAGGGGCGGCCCTCGACGGTCATGCTGCCCGGGCCCATCTCATCGAGTGCCCGCAGCATCCGCCCGTCGCGCCCCAGCGCCTTGTCGGCGAGGCTGACGATCAGCCGGTTGGGCTGGGCGATCGGCGAGGCGGCGCGGATCTGCCGGGCGATCGAAATCTCGTCGCGGTGCGGATTGAGCATGCAGGCGGCGGCAAAGGCGCTGGCGGTCGAACGGCTGATGCCGGCATAGCAATGCACCACCATCGGCGCGCTGCGGTCCCAGCCGCGCACGAAGTTCAAGACCTTCTCGATATGCGCGTCCGACGGCGCCAGAAAGCCGTCCATCACCTCGGTGATGTCGTCCATCGACACGCGCAGATGGTTGGCCTCGAGCACCGAGGCCGGCCGCTGCACCTGATCGACATTGGCCATCACGGTGAGGATATGGCTGGCGCCGGTGGCCTTGACGGTTTCGGGAAGGGCGGCGAGCGAGCAGACGTGAAGCATGGCGATCCTCTTGGGGAGGTGTCCATTGCGGACCGTCCCTGGGGAGTCGCCATTATAGGCCCGGGTGGGGACCGGTCAAAGCGGGTTCCGCCGGGCGTTTTGACTTCAGAGCCGCGAAATCATCCGAAGTTGCCCGTTGAACTCTTTGTTCTGCAACGCTGCGATGCGGCAAGGCGCAAGGAGAGGCAATTTCACTCACCCATCGACCGATCGCTCTACCGGAGAACCAAATCGATCAAGCAGCGTTGAGAAAGGCACTTGCTGGGTGTCAACCGGACGCAACGGAGAATGATGGACGTGGGCATTTTTCCGGTTTCTGCCTGCGACACCAACGCATCGGTACGCGCTGACATCTAACCCGTTCCCGGCGAGTGCGCTTTTCATCAGGACAAAAAGCGCTTCCCTCACCGGAGCGAACCAGCTCGAGAGCCCATCGGCTGCTAGTGCCAACTGCCGATGAGCCCGAGCTCCTTTCGAACCGTGGCCGCGGAATTGCCGACCTTCTCCACCGCCTTCTGAAGCTCCTCTTCGGATACGCGAAGCGCCTTGGCCCAGTATTTGACCTCACACGGATCGCGCATGTTGATCTTGGACCGGTCGGGTCGTTCTTTTTTCGTAAGACCGCTCATAGCCATCCTCCACGGAATGAAACGGCGCTATGGACGCTCGGTTCCCATTGACGCGAACTATGCCGAAGAAGGGCCTCCACGGTGCAACAGCACCGCTGTCGTCCCGGCCTTGAGCCGGGACCCATAATCACAGCAAGAAGTTTTGCGGAAGGTCTTTGCTACAGAGCTTCTATTGAAAGATCACGCGGTATGGGTCCCCCGATGCGCAATTGCGCATCTGAGCTCAAGGCCGGGACGACGCGTTGATGGAGTTCGGAACGCAACGCCTACGATGCCACCGCGCCAAACCGCGCCAGAAACTGCTTCTCGGCCTTGGCTGCGGTCCATGGTGTCAGATATTCGCGCACAGTTGGTTCGGGCAGGCCGGGATCCTTGCCGAACAGGCGTTTGGCTTCGGCTTCGGCAAAGCCTGCCAGATGGGTGGCTTCGAGATAGGCCGCGCCGCGGTCGGCGGCCTTGATCGCCTGCGTGATGGCATCCGCCAGTACCGGCGGCAGGCCGAAGCGGATATGGATCGCCGCCAGCAGGCGTTTCTCCACCACCTTGTAATCACCGCCGATGACAGCCTTGAACGGCGAGATCATGTCGCCGATGACATATTCCGGCGCGTCGTGCAGCAGGGCGGCAAGCCGGAATTTGAGATCGACGCGCGGCATCTGCTCGCGCAGCACCGCTTCCACCAGCAGCGTGTGCTGCGCCACCGAAAAAATATGCGCGCCGCTGGTCTGGCCGTTCCAGCGCGCGACGCGCGCCAGGCCATGGGCGATATCGGCGACCTCGATATCGAGCGGCGAGGGGTCGAGCAGATCGAGCCGCCGTCCCGACAGCATCCGCTGCCAGGCTCGGGTCGAGACATCAGCCGATTTTCGTGTCGTCATTTGACCTTGAGGCGGGGCTTGCGATGTTGGCCGCTGCAGGTCTCGTGGCAGAAGCACGTGACCAGATGGTCGTTGACCATGCCGGTGGCCTGCATGAAGGCGTAGACGATGGTCGGGCCGACGAACTTGAATCCGCGCGCGCCGAGCTCCTTGGAAATCTTGATCGACAGCGGCGTCGATGCCGGCACGCTGGCGGTGGTCTTGAACTGGTTCACCTTCGGCTTGCCGTCGACGAAGTCCCACAAAAACTTCGAGAAGCCCGCGCCTTCTTCCATGATCTTCAGATAGCCCTTGGCGCTGTTGACGGCGCCTTCGATCTTGGCGCGGTTGCGAACGATGCCGGCATCGTTCATCAGCGTGTGGACTTTCTTCTCGTTGTAGCGCGCGATCTTCTCCGGCTGGAAATCGTCGAACGCTTTGCGAAAGTTCTCGCGCTTGCGCAGGATCGTGATCCAGGAAAGGCCGGCCTGAAAGCCGTCGAGGATCAGCTTTTCATACAGCGCGCGGTCGTCATACTCAGGCACGCCCCATTCGGTGTCGTGATAGGCCATGTAGAACGGATCTTCGCCCGGCCACGGGCAGCGGGTCTTGCCGTCGGTGTGCAGGCGTGCGGAGCGGCTCATAGGATTTTTCTCATGCGACGGTCTGCTTCGGCGGCGTGCGCACGTCGTTTGGATCGGTGAGGCGGATCGCGAGCCCGCCGGCCGACAACGTTAGGCCGGCGTCGAGCGCGTCGGCGACGCGGTCGGTCCGCAGCAGCGCGATGCCGTGGCCGCCGGCGGTCGACCCCATGGTGCCGACCGGCTTGTCGCCGGCGACAACGGGGATGCCGGCCTCGGGCGAGAAATCTTCCAGCGTGATCCGAACCGCGCGGGTGCGCGCCGTGCCGCGGTGCTGCATCCGCGACACCACTTCCTGCCCGACGTAACAGCCCTTCTCGAAATCGATGCCGTGCAGGCGGTCCATGTTGGTTTCGTGCGGAAACGCGTCGCTGTACATGAAATCGAGCCCACCGCGCGGCACGCCAATGGCGATGCGATGCACCTCATAGGCGGCTTCATCGACGAGCTCTGCGCCGATCAGATCGGCGACCTTCTGCTTGAGCTCTTCGGGAACCAGGATGCGCCAGCCGAGCGTTTCGTGGCGCGGGTCGGCAAACGAAAGATCGGGCTTCATGTCAGGTTCGCCGTCCCACACCGCAAGCACGCCGAGGCTGTCGGAGAGGTTTTCCACCGCGACCTTGGCACGCAGCTTGTAGAAGCCGAGCTTGTCGGCGAGGCCTTTTGCCAAGGGGCGCGGCACGTCGATCAGGAACCCGCCGCCATGGCCGCTGGGAGCCTCCGTGATCAGGAAATCGGCGGTGATCTTGCCCTGCGGCGTCAGCAGCGCGCCGAACCGGCCAAGGCCCGGCCGCAGCAGCGTGACGTCGGTCGTGACCAGGCCATTGAGGAAATTGCGGGCGTCCTCGCCTGAGACCTTGATTACGCCCCGGTCGGTAAGAAACGCTGCTTTCATGCGCTGAAAAGGCCTGTTTTGGAGGTTCTTCTCGAACTTCTCGTTCAAGTACTCGTTCAAGTTCCTGGGGAAACACAGGTGGCGGATATCACATGGGAAGTTAAGGCGCTAAGGTGCCGTCAACAAGCCCGAGAGGCAGCCTAAAACGGGCGTCGAGGACCGATGAATCAGCGATTTGATACCATTCTAAAATCCGGCACCGTGGTCAATCAGGACGGCGAGGCCATCCGCGACATCGGCATTTCCAATGGCCGGATCGCCGCGATCGGCGGGCTCGGGCAGGCGTCCGCCGCCGAGACGATCGACTGCAAGGGCCTGCACATCCTGCCCGGTGTGATCGACACCCAGGTGCATTTCCGCGAGCCGGGCCTGACCCAGAAGGAAGATCTGGAAACAGGATCGCGCAGTGCCGTGATGGGCGGGGTTACCGCGGTGTTCGAAATGCCGAACACCGATCCCCTGACCGTCACCGAGGCGACCTTCAGCGACAAGATCAAGCGCGCCCATCATCGCATGCATTGCGACTTTGCGTTTTTCATCGGCGGCACCCGCGACAATGTCGCCGATCTGCCGGAACTGGAACGCGCGCCGGGCTGCGCCGGCGTCAAGGTGTTCATCGGCTCGTCGACCGGCGCGCTGCTGGTCGAGGACGACGAAAGCCTGCGGCGGATCTTTGCGGTCATCAAGCGCCGCGCCGCCTTCCATGCCGAGGACGAATACCGCCTCAACGAGCGCAAGTCGCTGCGCATCGAAGGCGATCCGCGTTCGCATCCGGTGTGGCGCGACGAGACCGCGGCGCTGATGGCGACGCAGCGGCTGGTGAATATTGCACGCGAGAGCGGCAAGCGGATTCACGTGCTGCATATCTCGACCAAGCAGGAGATCGACTATCTGCGCGACCACAAGGACGTCGCGTCCTGCGAGGCGACGCCGCATCATCTCACATTGGTAGCGCCCGAATGCTACGAGCGGCTCGGCACCCACGCCCAGATGAACCCGCCGGTGCGCTCGGCCGATCACCGCGACCGCATCTGGTACGGCATCGAGCAGGGCATCATCGACGTGCTCGGCTCCGACCACGCGCCGCATACGCTGGAGGAGAAGTCAAAAACCTATCCGGCGTCGCCCTCGGGCATGACGGGGGTGCAGACGCTGGTGCCTGTCATGCTCGACCACGTCAACGCCGGGCGACTGTCGCTGGCGCGCTTCGTCGATCTGTCCAGCGCCGGTCCGGCGCGGCTCTACAACATCACGACCAAGGGCCGCATCGCCGCCGGCTATGATGCCGACTTCACCGTCGTCGATCTCAAGCGCTCTGAGACCATCACCAACAAATGGGTGGCCTCGAAGGCGGGCTGGACGCCCTATGACGGCATGCGCGTGACCGGCTGGCCCGTCGGCACCTTCGTGCGCGGCAAGCGCGTGATGTGGCAGGGCGAACTGACGGCGCCCTCGACCGGCGAGGCGGTGCGGTTTTTGGAGACGTTGAGGGTGTAGCCACACTTGTCATCACCCGCGAAGGCGGGTGACCCAGTACGCCGCGGCTTATCGATTCAATCGCTGACGTCTCTGGAATACTGGGTCGCCCGCCTTCGCGGGCGACGACAGCGGAGTGTGTGATGGCTTACTGCCGCGCCAGCGACAGCGAAAACTCGCCGTTGCGCACCCGCGCGGGAAGCCCTTCGACGAATTTCGCCACCGCGTCCTCGCCATAGGTCGAGACCAGTTCGGCCAGCGCCGTGAACAGGCTGGCCTGCGCCAGGCAGTCGCCGTCGACGCCATCGTGGCGCGCCTCGGCCCAGGCCTCATGGAGGTAGCTGAGCGCAGCCTGCTTCTGTTCGTGGTCGGGCAGCGGATCGCGGTGAAGCGAATAGGACGCAGGATGGCTCATGAAACTCGACAGACGTTGCGCGCGTTCCCCAGCGGAGCGCATCTGATCGCCAAGCTGTAGCATGCGCCGCAGGGCCTGCTAGGCCACATCTTTAAGAAAGGTTAACGCCGCTCCCGGCATTTGACGGGCTCGCGGGTTCCGCAGAAAAATCCCGGGAAATGCAGTCGAGTATGGCCTGCGGCGTGGCGCAGACATGCCGCGCGCCGGCTCCGATCAGTTCGTCCCTGCTGCCATAGCCGTAGAGCACGCCGATCGCCTGCATGCCGTTGTTCCTGGCGCCGATCATGTCGTGGCTGCGGTCGCCGATCATCAGCGTCTTGGCCGGATCGACCGAAGCAGTCTTCAGCGCGTATTCCAGGAGATCGGACTTGTCGACACGGGTGCCGTCGAGTTCGGAGCCGAACACATGCTCGAAATGATGCCGCAGCCCGAAATGCTCGACGATGCGCGTCGCGAACACATGCGGCTTGCTGGTGGCGACAAACAACCGGTGGCCGGACTGGCGGAGCTTCGTCAGCACTTCGCTGATCCCGTCATACACGCCGTTCTCGAACAGCCCGACGTCGGAAAACCGCTCGCGGTACAGCGACACGGCGCGGTCGGCGGAATCTTCCGCGCCCAGCAGTCTGACAAAACTGGCGCGCAGCGGCGGGCCGATGCACCAGGTCAGTTCGTCCTCGGTCGGGACGCTGTGATGGTCGAGCTTTTGCAGCGCATACTGGATCGAACGGGTGATGCCGGGTTTTGGATCGGTCAGCGTGCCGTCGAGATCGAAATAGATTGCGTCGAGGGGCAGGTCAGTTCGCATAGCGGGCAGTCAGGTCGCGCGAGATTTTCGAGCCTTCCTCGATGTAGCGGCGGATCGCGATCGAGGCGGCGGGCGTGCAGGTACGATAGGTCTGCTGAAAGCCGTTATAGCCGCGGTTGAAGCCGGCGATCATGCGCGCGCGGCGTTCGCCCGAAGGCGTTTCGGCGTCGACCAGCGCCTGCATTTCGTTGCGCCATTTCGCGCCTTCATTGTTGCCGCAGATGCCACGCAAATAGTGCAGCGTGCCGAGGATTTCGGCCAGCCGCTGCAAATCGCGGTCGAACGGCGCGGCGCCATCCTGGGCCCGCGCGGGCGCCAGCTGGCAGGCCGAGATGAGGATGAGGACGGCGAAAAAGTGCTTGCGCATTTGGGGGTCCAGAACCCGCCCGATATGCCCCCTCAATGCGCCGGTGGCAAGGCGGGGAACATAGCGTTTTCGAGCGAAGTGGGTGCCGGTTCGCGTCAAAAAAACGCGTCGAAACAAGGAGCCGAGACAATTCGGGCCTAAATGAGCTTCCGTGCCGCTGCGATGACCTCCAGGAGGCCGCCGGTGACCTTGAGATCGCCGAGCGCATCGGGGTCGAACCATCCAAAGTCATCGTGCTCGTCGTTCAGGACCGGCTCCCGGGCGGTCCAGCGTGCCGCGAATGACATGATCAAATAATGCCCGCCGCCGCCGGTTCCCGGCAGCACTTCGCGCCAGCCGGCCAGCTCCAAAATCTCGATTCGCAAGCCCGTTTCCTCGTCGACCTCGCGATGCAGCGCCGTATGCAGCGATTCGCCGAATTCGACCCGGCCGCCGGGGAACGAATAGAAGCCCTTGCCCGGCGAGCGCGAGCGCCGGACCAGCAGAACCTTGCCGTCGCGAAAGATCGCGCCGCTGACGGCGAGTTGCGGGCGGATGGGTGGCGGGGAGGAGTCCAAGGCGTGATCCGGAAAATTGGTGGACGGTTTCGGGCCGGATCATGCCCGATCGATGCGCGGAGGTCTAATGCACTGCCGTCAGGTCGAGTCTTAGTTCGACATGATGGTTTCGACGTCGGCCTCGGTGGCGCCATTGATGATGCCGCCAGCCTGCGCCACCAGCGGCTTGACCCAGCCGGTGGCCTGCTCGGCGAGCGTGGCGCGGGTCTTGTCCTGGCGGGCTTCGCGCATCGCCGAGCCTACCGCGGTCAGGATCGAGGTCATGGTGTTGGCGACCTTGTCGAACTCGGTGCGAATCTTGGGGTCGGCCAGCTCATAGGCCTCGATCGCGAGATCGCGCGCCTTGAAATTGGAAGCCCAGAAATGCTCGGCGTAGGACAGCGGACTCCAGGTCAGAAAGTCCTCGGCGCATTCCGGCATATCCGGAACCATCTCGAGCAACATGATGGCTTCGTTGAAATGATTCAGATAGTCGGTGGCCAGCCCGGTGCGGGGATTGATGTTGGCGGCGCGCAGAAGCGCGGCGCGGGCCTCATCGATGGGGCCCGTGCGTGGCGGCGGTGTCGGGCGATCGGGTCGCGCTTCTGTGGCGGCCGGTAAGCTCATCTGTTCCAGTGTTAACAACTGGGGTTAAAAGGGATTAAACGTACCCCCATTCGGGTTAGATTATGTGCGGACGTTTCGTAATTACCTCGCCGCCGGCGGCACTTAGGCAGATTTTCGGCTACGTTGAGCAGCCCAATTTCCCGCCGCGGTACAATATTGCTCCGACCCAGCCGATTCCGGTGGTGATGCTGGAGAATGGCGGCCGGCATTTCCGGCTGATGCGCTGGGGCCTGGTGCCGGCCTGGGTCAAGGACCCACGCAAGTTCTCGCTGCTGATCAACGCCCGCTCCGAGACGGTGCGGGAAAAGCCCGCCTTCAAGAACGCCATCAAGCGGCGGCGCTGCCTGATCCCGGCCGACGGCTATTACGAATGGCAGGATTCGAGCGGCCGCAAACGGCCGTTCTTCATTCACCGCCGCGATGGCAAGCCTGTCGGCTTTGCCGCATTGGCCGAGACCTGGATGGGGCCGAATGGCGAGGAGGTCGACAGCGTTGCGATCGTCACCGCGCCGGCCAGCCGCGATCTGGCGGCGCTGCATCACCGCGTCCCCGTGACGATCGCGCCCGATGAATTCGAACGCTGGCTCGACGGTCGGGCCTTTGACGCCGACGACGTCATGGCGTTGTTGACCGGCCCCGCGGAAGGAGAATTCGCCTGGCACGAGATTTCGACGCGGGTCAATCGCGTCGCCAATGACGACGCACAATTGCTGCTGCCGATCACGGAAGAAGAGCGTGCGGCGGAGGCGCCGAAGCCGAAGGCTGTGCGCAAGGCGGCGGCGGTGGCGGAGGAGGATGAAGGGCAGGGGAGTTTGTTCTAACTCCGCGTCGTCCCGGCCTTGAGCCGGGACCCATACGCCGTGCTCTATCGGCAAGAGCAAAGGTGTTAGAGACCTCTAAAGTAACGAACGCCGCGGAGTATGGGTCCCGGCGCAAGGCCGGGACGACAGCTACTCCGGAGCGACAACTCACCTGAAAATATTCAGTGCCGCATATTGCAACAGCATGATCGTCTTGGCATCCGCGATGCGGCCATCGGCGATCATCGCGAGTGCCTGATCAATCGGCAATTCCAGCACCTCGATGTCCTCGCCCTCGTCGGCGAGACCGCCGCCACTGCCGATCCGCATCGAGGCTTCATATTCGGCGACAAAGAAGTGCAGTTTCTCCGTCACCGCGCCCGGGCTCATGAAGGCCTCGAACACTTTCTTGACGTCGTGGAGGCGATAGCCGGTTTCCTCTTCGGCCTCGGCGCGGATTCGTTCCTCCGGAGATGCATCGTCGAGCATGCCGGCGGCGGCTTCGACCAGGAGGTCGTCATGGCCGTTGACATAGGCCGCCAAACGGAACTGCCGCACCAGGACCACGGTGCGCAAGGCAACATTATACGGCAGCAAGGCCGCGGCGTTGCCGCGATCATAGACTTCGCGGGTTTGCGTCTGCCATTCGCCGTTGCCGCGGCGGTAGTCGAGCGTGATGCTCTTCAACAGGTACCGGGCATGGGAGAGGACACGCTCGTCTTTGATGCGGATGCGGTCGGAGATGGTCATGGCATTCCTTGATCAAGGCGTAGGCGCGCGGCCGTCGAGCCACTTGGCGAAAACGATCGTCTGTGCCTCGGCATAGCCGATCGACTGGTAGAATGCGCCGGCCTGGGCGTTTTCGCGCCGGACCATCAATTGCACCTTGGCCATGCCGGCCGCGCGCAGCCAATCTTCAGCCGCGTTCATGATGACGCGGCCATAGCCGCGGCCGCGGCGTTCCGGATCGGTCGCGACATAATAGACCCAGCCGCGATGGCCGTCATGGCCGGCCATGGCGGTCGCCACAATGGCGCCGCCGTCGCGGCCGATCAGCACGGTCGAATTCGGCCCGCGCCGCGCCAGCGCGATGTCGGATGCCGGATCGTTCCACGGCCGCGTCAGTCCGCACGCCTGCCACAGCGCGACGACGGCGGGAATGTCGGCGTCCGCGATCGGCGCGATGGCGAGTGGCGGAAGCGGCTTAGGCGCTGATGCGTTCACAGAACCTTGCCGGGGTTCATGATGCCGAGTGGATCGAGCAACGCCTTGATGCTCCGCATCAGTTCGATCGCGACCTTGTCTTTGACGTCAGGCAGTTCGTCGCGCTTGAGCACGCCGATTCCGTGCTCGGCGGAAATCGATCCGCCCATCCGCAGCACGATCGCGAACACGACCTCGTTGACCTCGTGCCAGCGCGCCAGGAAGTCCGCAGTGTTGCCGCCGACCGGCTGGCTGACATTGTAATGGATGTTGCCGTCGCCGAGATGGCCGAACGGCACCGGCCGCGAGCCCGGGATCAACTTCACCACGGCCGCGTTGGCCTCGGCAATGAAATCGGGCACGGCGGCGACCGGCACGGAGATGTCGTGCTTGATCGAGCCGCCTTCCGGCTTCTGCGCCGCCGACATCTCGTCGCGCAGCTTCCAGAACGCGGAGCGCTGGCTGAGGTTCGCCGCGATCACGGCGTCATCGACGATGCCTTCTTCCATGCCCTTGGCCAGGATCGATTCCAGTGCGTCGCGGGCATCATCGCGTGAGGACGACAACTCCATCAGCACGTACCAGGGATGCTTGCTCTCGAGGGGATCCCGAATGTCGATGCCGTGACGGATGCTGAAATCCACCGCGATATCGGCCAGCAATTCGAAGCTGGTCAGGCTGCCGGCTGCCTCGTTCTGCGAGATCGAGAGCAGCTTCAGCGCCTGCGCCGGCGATTGCAGGCCGACATAGGCGGTCTCGATCGCA
Source organism: Bradyrhizobium sp. AUGA SZCCT0160 (assembly GCF_018130105.1). Lineage (NCBI taxonomy): Bacteria > Pseudomonadati > Pseudomonadota > Alphaproteobacteria > Hyphomicrobiales > Nitrobacteraceae > Bradyrhizobium > Bradyrhizobium sp. AUGA SZCCT0160. The sequence goes on along the minus strand of NZ_JAFCMD010000011.1, from coordinate 90,860 downwards.
CGCGGGTTTGGGAACAGTTTTAGCGTCGCCGCCGTGATGATGCCGAGCGTGCCTTCGGCGCCGATGAAGAGATTGCGCAGATCGTAGCCGGTATTGTCCTTTTTCAGCTTCGACAGCGAGTTCAGGATCCGCCCGTCGGCCAAGACCACTTCCAGGCCGAGCGCCATCTCGCGCGCCACGCCGTAGGCGAGCGCGGCCGTGCCGCCCGCGTTGGTCGAGAGATTGCCGCCGATGGTGCAGCTTCCTTCGGCGCCGAGCGACAGCGGAAACAGCCGGTCGACGTCGCGGGCGCGCTGCTGGGCGACCTGCAGCACCACCCCGGCCTCGCAGGTCATGGTGTTGGAGGCGGCATCGACCTCGCGGATTTTATCGAGCCGCCGCAGCGAGACGACGACCTCGCCATTATGCGGCGTCTGGCCGCCGACCAGCCCGGTATTGCCGCCCTGCGGAACCAGCGCGATTTTATGCGCGGTGGCGAGTTTACAGATTTCGGAGACTTCCGCTGTTGATCCCGGCCGCAACACCAGCGGCGAGCGCCCATGAAACAGATCGCGCTCCTCGGTGACGTAGGGCGCGATATCGGCAGCATCCGTCACCGCATATTTGTCGCCGACGATCGCGCGGAATTTCGCGATCAGTTCGGGCGGAAACTGTGGCGCGGCAGGCTGCACGATATTCATGGTCTGGTCTTTCACTCCCGTCCGATTCACTCCCGCCCGACTGCGGCGCGGCGCAGCCGGTCGTTGATGGCCTCGCCCAGTCCGTCGTTGGGAATGGGCATCACGGCGATGGTTTGCGCAGCCTTGCTGTCGAGCGCGCGAAGAAAGCCGAACAGATTGGCGGCGGCCTCGCTGAGGTCGCCGCGCAGGGACAGATTCATCACCGCGGCGGCGGCGTCAATTCCCGAAACTGCATCGCTGCCGAACGCCAGCAGCGCTTCGCCGGGCTCGATCTGAATTGCACCGAGCCGCACACGTGTTCTCGGAGCATAATGGGACGCCAGCATGCCCGGCGCCAGCGGCTGGGCGCTGTCGCTCTCGGCGTCCGCAGGCGGTTGCTTCAGCGCGCGGCCCAGCACGCGCTCGATGTCGGCGCGCGGCAGGCCGCCCGGCCGCAGCAGCATCGGTTCGTCGAAAATCCCGACAATGGTCGATTCGACGCCGACCGCGACCGCGCCGCCATCGACGATCAGGTCAATCCGCCCCTCCAGGTCGCTTTGCACATGGGCCGCCGTCGTCGGCGAGACGTGCCCGGACAGATTGGCCGACGGCGCCACCACCGGCCGGCCGAACACGCGCAGGATGTCGCGCGCCACCGGGTGCGCCGGGATCCGGATCGCGACCGTGTCGAGGCCGGCAGTGGCGAGGTCGGCGACCGCGCAATGCTCCGTTTTGGGCAGCACCAGCGTCAGCGGACCCGGCCAGAACGCTTCGGCCAGCCGCAGGGCGGCCGCGTCAAAGCGACCGTTCTCGCGCGCCGCGGCGAGATCGTCGACATGGGCGATCAGCGGATTGAAGGCCGGCCGGCCCTTGGCCTGGTATAGCCGGGCGATTGCAGCCGCATTGGTGGCATCCGCTCCCAGCCCATAAACCGTCTCGGTCGGGAAGGCGACCAGCCCGCCTTCACGCAAACAATGCGCGGCAGAGGCCACCGCGGCCTCATTGGCGGGCAAAACCGACGTTTTCGGGCTTGTATTCACAGGGATTAATTCCTCAAATCGGTGCCTTGCGGTGACCGAAACCGGCAGCTATAAGCCGCGTTCTTAGTCGGAGTGTGGCTCAGCCCGGTAGAGCACTGCGTTCGGGACGCAGGGGTCGCAGGTTCGAATCCTGCCACTCCGACCATTAAATCAACGGCTTGCGCGACCTTCTCGCGGCTTCTTATTGACCAAAAATCCCGGTTTTGCACGCAAAATGCACGCAGCATTTTCGGGGCGCACGAGACGGTCTTCATCACCCGCCCGATGGTGCAGGAGAAGGTCGTCAGGAGCCCATTGAGTCCGGGCACCCACGCGACGTTCTCCGAGCGTATGGCGAATCAACGTTGCGTTGATGCGGTCCTCGAGACCGGCGCTCTTCACCAAGATGCGGTCATCATCAATGATGAAGCCGTCATCGCATCCCCCACCCGGTGTTACTTCCTTGACGGCCGCTGTCCAGCGCTACGCTTGGGCTTTCGCAAACGCCGCGAAGGGTTCGGTCGTGTCACCCAGCGGCTCGAAACCGAAGTCCGGGATTTTGGCCTGCACGTCCCTTAAGCGAAGCGTACGATGCGGCTGATCTCGATCGCGAGCTTATCGATGATGCATCGGTGCCTGACACGCTGATGGGCCGTTGTTGCCGGCCGATCGCCGTGATGAATTCGAAACAGGGAGATGAAAATGCAGGAACCGGAAAGACGCGAAATCGGCCGCATCTATTTTCCTTCATCTCCCAGCGAGTTCATAACTGCATTCGCTCATTTCCATCGGGCCGAGATTGCCCGCATGGCCGGATGGCGAGATCGCATCGACCGGACCACCAATTGGGCCATTACGCTAGTCGCCGCGATGCTCTCGGTCTCGCTTTCGACGTCGAATGCGCACCACAGCGTGCTGATGTTTGCGATGGTGCTGGCATTCTTCCTGCTGATGATTGAGTCGCGGCGCTATCGCTTCTTCGACGTCTATCGGTCTCGCGTGCGCCGGCTGGAGCGCAATTACTACGCCAAACTGTTTGATCCCGGCGTGAAAGCGGAGGAGGACTGGCAGCGCATCATGGCTGCCGATCTCCTGGCGCCGACATTCGCGATGTCGATGGCAGAGGCCGTGTCGCGAAGGTTGCGACGCAACTACATCTGGATATTCCTGATCCTGCTGGGCGCATGGGCGCTCAAAGTGACCTTTCCCTCCTTCAGCGGCGAGGTCCCGCCGGCTCTCACCTTCCACGATTGGGTAAGGAATGCCGGCGTGGGTCCGGTTTCCGGCTGGATCATATCGGCGGTCATGCTGGCTTTTTACGGCTGGATCGTCATCGCTGCATTGAGGACTGGTGGCCGCCAGGGCGAACTCGCGCATGGCGATGCTCACGTGTGAGGCGTGCAGGCATGTCTTTCGATCCTGGAGGTGGGGCTGCAAGCAACGAATCGATGTCAGCAGATTTTTTCTGCACGACCTTCGCGCAGCGACGGGATCGAATGGTGTTCGCCGTGGTGTGATTGAATCATCGCGATCCATGGCGGGCGTTCGATCCCCGGCCTTTTGCTTGCGGAGGTTCGAGAACGACCTGCTTCAGATCGCTGCCGCCGCTCACCACGACGATGACGAAATTGAGTTTCCCGTTGTCGTCCATCAGGCTTCCGCCAATGGCTCGTCCCGACGCTACTTGTTCCGCGATGATGACGGCGTCCGACAGCTCTTGCCGGACGGTCCGCAATGCCATGACGTTGTTCCGGTCATCCGGATTGAGGTCCTTCAGGTGTGACACTGTTTCCGCGCCGATCGTGTCCCCGGTTTTTGCATCGATCGCATGTTCCCAGAGACGGTTATCCTGGACCGTCTTGACACGATAAACCGGGGAGCCCGAGGCGCCATCGAAGCTGATATCCGCGGTTCTCGAACCGGCGTGCCGCTTTTCAGCGATTCCCATCGCCTGGCGCAGCGATAGCTGTGCCGCACGGAATGCCTCGAGCTCGCGGTTCACCGCCTCCTGGTGAATGCGCTCGCCCTCCGCGCCTTCCTCCTGAGCGGCCTGCGTGGCCGATAACGGGGGTATCGCATATGGCGGAACAAGCGCGAGGAGGGAGAGAAGGATGACCGCAAATCGTTGCTTGTTTGACATCGGCTGCTTTCGTTGTTCGCACGTGCAGGGGGTAAAAGTCGGGGCTGACATCAATTGCCGCTGGCGAGTTGCCGCCTGATTGATACGCCGGACATCGGCGCAGGTTCCAATTCGTCGGGCGGCGGGGAGACCGACCAGAGACGGTTGCCGCGCGCCCTGTCGTAACCGTACTGGAACAGCGCGCGCATATAGGCGGTGTCGAAGCCGGAGGTCGGCGAAGCCGGCTGATCGCCCTCGATGTAAGTCAGGTTGAATCCGAACTTGTTGCGGCGGGCGAAGATATAGGTGCTGTACAGAATCGAGCGGGTCTGGATTTTCGTCATCGTCGACGACGACCGCGCGGCGATTTCGACGGTGGCATTGCGAACCAGCTTGAATTCACGCTCTACCTTGTTGTTGATCAGGATGTAGAGCTGCAGATTGTCCAGCTTGCCCGGCTTGGCATCGTGCAGCAGGTAGGCCTCCGGCAGCGTCAGGACAGGCGCGGTCACGCCGCCGTCGACATGCATCTCCTCGAAACGCTTGCCGTTGGCTTCCGCGGTTACCAGCATCGGCGGAAACACCACGGGCAGGCTGGCCGATGCGGCGACGACGTCCCGGAACAGGTTCAGCGCCGCGGGCGTGCGGAGCGAGGCGATGCGCCCCATGTCCCAGATCGCGGTGCGCTGCGAATCGAGATTGGTCGTGACGACGAGCAGCCGCCGGCCCTTGGCATGTTCGGCTGCGACCGCCGCGACGAAATCGGCATCGATATATTTGGCCACCAGTTCGCGCAGCCGGGCGTTGCCGAACAGGCCCGCCCCGAAGATGGCATTGAACGGGTTCGGTGCGTCGAGAAGGCTCTCGGCGATGCCGCTGGTGTAGAGCTCACGCAAGGTCGCGTCATAGCCGGGACCGAGGAACGCGAATGGGGCGATGAGCGCGCCGGTGCTGACACCAGACACGATCGAGAACGCGGGACGCCTGCCGGTGTCGGTCCAGCCGATCAGCACACCGGCGCCATAGGCACCGTCGGCCCCGCCACCGGATAACGCAAGATAGGTGCGCGGTCCGCGCAGCACGGCTGGTGCGGGATATTGCCGGAATGTGGCGGCGGGCTCGTCGGCGTAGCGGCGCAGATCCGTCAGACCGAGCACGCGCGCGGAGGATGCCTCCGCAACGCTGTGCGGCGTCCTCGGCAGCGACGAACATCCGGCGGTGATAAGGCTGAGCGCTGAAACCATGGCCAAGGCTACGGGTGTCCGAAGACCGATGCAGTTCATGACATTTCCGGATTGGAAGGGAGCGCTCAGGGGCAACCCGCGGGGCATCGCGAGTCGCTTCGCCATTCGGGCCATCGGGATGCCGCGACCATTCGCTCCGTCAGGCGCCCGCGATTGCTGGACCGCCGCGGCTCCCGCCTGGACCGGATTCCCTTGTACGCATCCGGCCGCATCGCCGGAGACAGGGCCACTTTGACGCCATAAGACACATCCAAACCAATCAAGTGAGTAATCACTTACTAAAGTTGACTGGCTCAGAAGTCAATAGTGGGTCAAGCTTGCGGTATTAAATTACCTTGTTTGATGAAAGGATCCAGCCTCTGCGCACGGCAGCAGACGGCAAATAGGGTAGGGTCTGGGAGTGACGAAGCATATCACCGACCGCGCAAGGATGGCCCGTCACTGGCTGATCCTTGCAGACGATCTGACCGGAGCCGCCGACTGCGCCATTGCCTTCGGCAGGATGGGGCGTGAGGCGGTCGTGACGTGGGGCGACGCCACAAAGCCGTCGCATCGCCAGGCAGCTGTTTGGGCCCATGACGTCGCAAGCCGCGGTCTTTCGTCCGAGGCCGCTGCGGCGCGCCATCTCGGCGTGCTGGCACGCTTGCCGATGTCCGAACGTGCGCTGTTCAAGAAAATCGATTCAACGTTGCGGGGACAGCCCGCGGCGGAACTGGCCGCGACGCTTGCCCATTTGAAGTCAGGCGCCGATCGGATATTTGGCGTGCTGGCACCAGCCTTCCCGGCGACCGGTCGCACCACCGTCGATGGCCGAGTCCTCGTTCATGGCGCGGCCTTGGAAGAAACCGAGCTATGGCGGCGCGATCACACCTATCCGAACGCCGATCTCGACGACGTTCTCGCTGCCGCCGGGATTTGCGGCGAGAAGGTCACGCTTGCCGCTGTGCGTGGGGGCGATCTGCGAGCCAGGTTCGCAACGATGGCGGATCGGTCGGCCACCGTGGTTGCCATCTGTGACGCCGAGACCGAGAATGATCTGGCCCTGATCGCGGAGGCGGGGCTGCATGCATCGCCCGCGAGCGTCTTCATCGGCAGCGCGGGTCTTGCGCATGCGCTGGCGTATCTGGAGCGGAGCGGCGGCAGCGAAACGCTGCGTATTCCCGCCGGCAAGTTCGGAACGCTCACTGTCGTCGGTTCGCTCGCCGGTGCCTCCCGTATCGCGGCGCGCCGCTTGAGAGAGACGGGAACGGCCGCATATTTTCCGGTCGAGCCGAAAGCCCTGGCTGGAAATGATGTCGATCGCGCGGAACTTGCTTCCGGAGTGATGGCGCGTCTTGCTAATGGTGGCGATGCTCTCGTCGAGATATCGCTGAACGATTCTCCAAACATGTCGGCAGGGCCGCTTCTGGCCCACAATCTCGCGACAGCGCTGCAAGTCGCCGCGCCCGTGATCGGTGCGATTGCGGTAACGGGCGGCGAAACCGCGGCAGCGCTCTTGTCGGGCCTTGGTGTCAACGCTATCCGTCTTGCCGACGAGATTGAGCCCGGCGTGTCGCTCGGCCTCACGCTGGGCTCGCTGTCCGTTCCTGTCGTCACCAAGGCGGGCGCATTCGGCGACGCGGATAGTCTTGTACGCATCAACGAGCGCCTTCACGCCGTTCGAACGAGAGGAAGTTTTGCATGAGCCGCCCGACGATTGCGATCACGATGGGCGATCCCGCCGGCATCGGCCCCGAAGTGATCATGAAGGCGCTGGCCCAGGAGGCGACGCGGGCGATCTGCAATCCGCTCGTGATCGGCGACGCCAACCGGCTGCGCAAGGCAGGCCGGCTTGTCGGCGCGTCGGTTGCGGTCGATGCACTCGGCGATGCCAAGCAGGCGGACTTTGCCGCAAGCGCCGTGCAATGCCTGGACCTGAAATTGGTGCCGGACGATTTGCCGTTCGGCCAGGTGTCGGCAGCAGCAGGCGAGGTCGCCTATCGCTGCATCGAAAAGGCCGTCGAGGTGGTGCAGGCAGGCGACGCGCAGGCGATCTGCACCGCGCCGCTATCGAAAGAAGCTCTTCACGCAGCCGGCCACAAGTTTCCGGGCCACACCGAATTGCTGGCGCATCTCACCGGAACGCCCGAAGTCTCGATGATGCTGGTGTCATCGAAGCTGCGCGTCATCCACGTCACCACGCATATCGGTCTTCTCGATGCGATCGAGAAGATCGAGCCCGGCCTCGTCGAACGCGTGATCTCGCGCGGACACGGCGTACTGGTACGCGCCGGTATCGCTAATCCAAGAATTGGTGTTTGTGCGATCAATCCGCATGCCGGCGAAAACGGGTTGTTCGGTCGTGGCGAGGAAGCGGCGAAGATCGCGCCCGCGATTGATGCCTGCCAGCGCCGTGGCTGGGATGTGCGCGGCCCGCTGCCGGCGGACACGCTGTTCTTCCTGGCCGGCCGCGGCGACTACGACATGGTTGTTGCCATGTACCACGATCAGGGTCACGGCCCCATCAAGGTGCTTGGACTGGAAGCGGGCGTTAACATCACGGTCGGCTTGCCCGTGATCCGGACCTCGGTCGATCACGGCACGGCTTTCGACATTGCGGGCAAGGGTATCGCGGATGAGCGCAGCCTGATCGAGGCGCTGCGGCAGGCGGCCGATCTGGCGCCGGACGCGGATCTCCGCGATCGTGTGTGACTAAGTATGGGTGATTAAGCCGGCGTTCCCGATCGCGCAGGCAAATTGCGGCGGCCTCCATTGACGTTGTCGAGCGGGAACACATATCCCGCACCATCGATCCACGTTACCGCTCAGGAGTAAGTATGGACGCGCCGTCGAATATCGATCCCGTCACAGCGCAATCCGGCGGTGACGTCGTGCACTGGCTGACCAACGGCACGCGCGATCAGCGCTTCATCGACAATATTTTTGCCGAAATGTGCATCCGGCTTCAGCAAGCGGACATTCCCGTCAAGCGGGCGTCGCTTCATATCTTGATCCACCATCCGCAATGGCTTGGCGCCCGGATCATGTGGGAAGACGGGATGCGCGAGGCCGAGATTGCGCGGGTTGATTACGATGTCCAGGAGCGTTCCGAATATATCGGCAGTCCCGCCAACGAAATCCATGACGGTGTCACCGAGGTGCGCGAGAATCTCGAGCGTGATCCAGCGCTCGGCCGCAAGCACGCCGTCTATGACGAGATGCGGGCGAAAGGCTTGAGCGACTATGTGGCGTGGCCGCTGTACCATACGCTCGGCAAGCGGCACATCGTGACCTTTGCTACCGACCGGCCAGGCGGTTTCGACGCCACGCATATCGCCGCCCTGCAGAGATTGCTGCCGGTGCTGGCGCTGGTCAGTGAGATCCGGGTCAAGAACCGGCTGGCGCGTACGCTGCTGGAAACCTATGTCGGATCGCATGCCGGCGAACTCATTCTGGCCGGTGCCACCAGGCGAGGAACCGGAACCACGGTGCGCGCCGCCATCATGATCTGCGACTTACGTGATTTCACCCGGATCTCCGACAACTGGCCGCGCGATGACGTCATTGATCTCCTGAACGGCTATTTCGACGCGATGTCGGAGCCGATCGCGCGTCATGGCGGCGAAATACTGAAATTCATCGGCGACGGTCTGCTCGCCATTTTTCCGCTCAGCGAACCTCAGGCCTGTGCAAACCTGCTGCGTGCCGTGACTGAGGCCCGTCAGGCCATGACGGCGCTGAACGAAAAGAACAGCGAAACCGGCCGTGCGCCGCTGAACTACGGCATCGGCGTTCACGTCGGCGACGTCATGTACGGCAATATCGGGTCGCGCAGCCGGCTCGACTTCACGGTTATCGGTCCGGCGGTCAACATGGCGTCGCGCCTCGAAGCCCTCACCAAGCAATTGGGGAAAACGGTGCTGCTGTCCCGCGCGTTCGCAGACTTCGTCGAGAGCGATTTCGATCTCGAACGCGTCGGCGAACATCCGGTGCGCGGCTTCAACGACCCAATCGAGCTGTTCGCGTATCACGGCTGAATGCCGACCTACGCCCGTGCGTCTCCGATCGCTTGACATAGGGCGTCCTCGTTCTCATTATGTTCACTCTGCGTGAACCTCGTCAAAACGTCATGGGCGAACGGTCGGATGGCAACGACAGCCACCATCCTCCATGCGGACCTGGATGCGTTCTATGCCTCGGTAGAGCAGCTGCTTGATCCTTCGCTGCGCGGCAAACCCATTGCCGTCGGTGGCGGGGTTGTGCTTGCCGCGTCTTACGAGGCCAAGGCCTTCGGGGTCCGCGGCGGCATGCCGGGACGGCAAGCGTGCGAACTCTGTCCGCAGCTCATTTTTGTCGGCGGACATTTCGGGGAATACCAACGGCTGGGCGATGCCGCCATCAAGGTGATCGGCGATTTCACGCCGCTCGTCGAACGGATCTCCATCGACGAGGCCTTTGCCGACGTCGCGGGCTGCACCCATCTGTTCGGTCAGCCTGCCGAAATCGCGATGGCCATCCGCCAACGCGTGCGCGCCGAGCTTGGCCTTCCGATCTCGGTCGGTGTCGCGCGCACCAAGCATCTGGCGAAAATTGCTTCGCAAGTGGCCAAACCCGACGGGCTCGTCGTTGTCGATCCCGACACGGAGCTCGGATTTCTTCACCACCTGCCGGTTGAGCTGATGTGGGGCGTCGGTCCGGCGACGCGGGCACGGCTGGCCGAAATCGGCGTGCTCACGATCGGGCAACTGGCAACGACACCGGGAGGCTCGCTCAAGCGGGTGCTTGGTTCCGCGGCAGGGACGAAGCTTTCGGCGCTGGCGTGGAATCGTGACCCCCGGGAAATCAAGACGCACCGCCGCGCTCGATCCGCAGGAGCGCAATCGGCGCTTGGCAGGAAGCCCGCCGAAGAGCGGGTTGTTCGACCCACGCTGCTTCACCTTGCTGACCGAATCGGCAGCCGGCTCCGCGCCAAGTCCAGGCCTGGGCGGACTGTGACGGTCCGCGTTCGCTTCGTCAATCTGAACTCGGTCACGCGTTCGGTCACGCTCGACGCACCGGTCTCTGCGACTCTGATTCTGGCCGAGGTCGCCGAGGACCTGGTGCGCGCTGTCCTCGCCGATCATCCTCACGAGAAAACCATCTCGCTCCTGGCGATTTCCGTGTCGCATCTTGGAGAGCAGCGGGATGTGGAGCTCGAACTCCCGCTCGGACTTGGCGATGAAGCACGCCGCCCCGGCAGCAAAAGAGGCATGGCGCGTTCGGCGGCCGACCATGCCGTCGATAAAATCCGCGATCGCTTCGGATGGGATGCGATCGGATATGGATCGGTGGCGCCGGGTGTCTCTTCTTCCGTTCCCGACGCGTTTCGCAAACTCGCTGAAAAGGACCTGTGACCGTCACGCGTCCAACGCGCGCCCAAAGCCTACGCAGTGCACGCGCCGTCACAGACTCAACGGGGTGTGTCGCCTGAGAACTAAAACGGGGATTTTGCAAGCGGTTAGCTCGCGACACGATGCCTGCCGCGTCGCGGGGCGCTTCCGGTGGACGATGGACGATGGTTAATAAACCGTCACCGCGTTGTAATTAACGCCGGTTTATATTCCGGCCGCTGACGCGCCCCGCGCGACAACACGCGATTCCCCACCTTCAACGCTGCGCGAGCCCCTCGTGCCGCTGCGGCCTGCTTTGCCTTTTTTTATCATGGAGATTATCGATGGCTCTTGGTCCCGGTTCGATCGCTTTCGTCGGTTTCAACGCGGACGGAACTGACGGATTAGCGTTCATTGTCATCGACCCGATTGCTGCGGGGACGGTCATCCGTTTCAGCGACAAAGAATGGAACGGTCTGGCAATCGGAACTGATGGCGCTTTCAACACCGGCGAAGGCGGGCTGACCTGGACCAATGGCGGAAGCGATCTGGCTGCCGGCACGATTGTCGAACTCCTCAACACCTCCGTGGCCGGCCGCACCGCCAATATCGGTACAGTCACTGGCGCAGGTTTTGCGCTGGGTAACTCGGAAGAGTCGATCTACGCCTTCGTCGGAACCTCTGACACCGCCCCGACCACCTTCCTGGCTGCGGTCACCAACAACAATGGCGGCTTCACCGACGCCAATGTCAGCGGCTTGCTCGCAGGCACCGGGCTCGTCGCGGGCTCCACGGCTTTGGTGCTGCCCCGGACCGACGGCGCCGATGTCGCCGCCTACAACCCGGCTTTCGGTGGCAGCTCGTTCGCATCGCGCGCGGACGCCCTTGTCGCGTTCAATACGACGACCAATTTTGTCGCGCAAAGCGGTAGCGGCGACCAGGATGGCGACGGCACCACTCCCGATGCGCCGTTCCTCACCGATGCGCAGTCTCCGCTCGCGGGTGTGACCTTCACCATCCAGTCAGGCATACCGCCGCAGATTGTCGGCTTCGCCTCAGGTTCTGTTTCGGTCTCGCAGGTCGAAGGCAATGCCGGAACGACCGCCTTCAGCTTCACGGTGGAGCGCACCGGCGGCACCATTGGTGACGTCAGCTTCAGCGGCCAATTGACTTCGGCGGCGGCTGATGCCGCCGATTTCAATGGCGCAACGCCTCCGCCGTTCGCCTTCAACGGCAGCATTGCCGCCGGCCAGAACTCGACGGTCGTAACCGTCCAGGTCAATGGCGACACGACGTTCGAGCCGACTGAGAACTTCAACCTGGCACTTCAGACGGTCGTCAAGAGCGACGCGACCGTTTCGACCTCGCTCGGCGCGCAAACGACGGCGACCGGAACGATCGAAAACGACGATGCCGCCGGCCCCGGAAACGTGATCGAGGGCATCACGATCCTGGATCAGGCGCCGTCGCTGCAGGGCGACGCCGTAACGCCGACCGCCACCAATACGGTTCAGCTGGTTCGCCTCGGCAATTACGCGCCCGCCGCCGGCACCAACGCCGAAGTGGTTTCGTTCGATCCGTCGACCGGCCGGGCCTACTTGCTCAACACCATCGGCAACACCATCGATATCGTTTCGATCAGCGCCAGCGGCGCCGTGAACCTCGTGTCCTCGATCGACCTGACCGCACTCGCCGGTTTCAACGGGGCAAACTCGGTCGCGATCAAGAACGGTGTGCTTGCCGTCGCCTACGCCAGCGATCTGACCGGCGCCAACGGTTTTGTCGCGTTGTTCGACGCCAACGGTACGCTCGTCAACACCGTGGAAGTCGGGGCGGGTCCCGATCAGGTGGTGTTCACCGCCGACGGTTCGAAGCTGCTGGTCGCCAATGAAGGCGAGCCCGGAGAGATCACATTGCCCGGCGGCGGCACGCAATTGATCAATCGCGAAGGCAGCGTTTCGATTCTCGATCTGTCCGGCGGCGCCGCAGCGGCCACGGTTGCCACGACGGTTGGGTTCGATCTGCTCGACGGCTACGAGACCGTGCTGAAGCAGGCCGGCGTCGCGCTGTTGACCGGCCAGACGGCATCGGCAGACATCGAGCCGGAATACATTTCGGTGTCGCCGGACGGCACCCGCGCTTACGTTACGCTGCAGGAGGTCAACGCGGTCGCCGTGATCGATCTGACCAATCCGGCGGCAACCAAGCCGCTTGCGATCCTGCCGCTGGGCGGCGTCGACCACACCCTGGCCGGCAACAAGTTCGATGCCAGCGACCGGGACGGCCCATCGAACGGCCAGGCCATCAATCTTCGCAACGCCGACGTCATCAGCCTGCTGCAACCGGATGCCATCGCCACCTTCAAGGTCGGCAACGACACCTACTTCGTCACTGCCAATGAAGGCGATGCCCGCGTGCTGCTCGACGACGAGGCGACGCTCGCGGAACAGAGCGGCGGCGTATTCACCATCGATCTCGACAACACGGCCTATCCCGATGAAGCCGCGATGAGGGCCAACGCCGATCTCGGCCGCCTGCGAATCCGAAAGGATCTCGGCGACACCGATGGCGACGGCGACATCGACCAGATCTACGCCTATGGCGGCCGCAGCCTGTCGATCTTCAAGCAGAATGCCGACGGCACCATCACCAAGGTGCGCGACACCGGCGGCGAATTCGAAGCGATCATCGCGCGGGACCTGGCGACGCGACACAACATCGACACCGCCGAAGGCGGCGGCTTCGACACCCGGTCCGACAACAAGGGGCCGGAGCCCGAGGGCGTCGATATCGGCGTCATCGACGGACGGACATATGCGTTCGTCAGCCTCGAGCGCGCGGGCGGTGTGATGATCTACGACATCACCGATCCCGCCAACGCATCGTTCGTGGGGTACAAGCCGCCGGGCGTGGGCGAAGGCAATGCGCCCGAAGTGACCAAGTTCATCAGCGCCGCGGATTCGCCGACCGGGACGGCGCTCGTGCTTACCGCCAATGAGGGGAATTCGACAGGGGGCGCCTATACCGGCTCGGGCCTGACGGTCTATGCCGCGCTGCCGGACGATTATACCCAGGAGGTCCGCGTCGCCTCGTCGTCGACCAGCGTCTCGCACGCAGAAGGCAACAGCGGCACAACCGCCTATTCGTTCGTGATCGAGCGCACCAACGGCACCATCGGTGCGGTCGACGTGTCGCTGCAGCTCGGATCCGCCGTGGCCAACACCGGTGACTTCTCCGGTGTTGCGGCGCTGCCGAAGACCATCAACGCCACCATTCCGGCCGGCGAGTCGTCGGTGACGGTGACCGTGGACGTCGCTGGCGATGCCGCCTTCGAAGCCAACGAGACCTTCACGTTGACGGTGACCGGCGCGTCGACGACGCAGCCCGGCGTCACCGCTGCCGTGAGCGCCACCCAGGCGGTCGCCACCGGCACGATCCAGAACGACGACGCCATGCACATCTACGACGTTCAGGGCGCCGGACATCGCTCGGAATTCGTCGGCCAGCAGGTGACGGTGCGCGGCATCGTCACGGCGATTGACGCCTCCGGCACGGAGAATGGCAGCAACAACCCGGTCGGCTACTACATTCAGGACGCGGTCGGCGACGGCGACTACCGGACTTCGGACGGCGTCTTTGTGTTCCTGGGGACCGGTGCCGGCGCCACGATCCCGGCCGGGATCGTCGTGGGTGCGGAAGTGCAATTGACCGCAACCGTCAGCGAGTTCGCCAGCACCAACCAGCTGTCGACGACGCAGCTCAACCCGGTAGCAGGCACGACCAGCATTTTGTCGACGGGCAATGCGCTGCCGACCGCCGTGCGCGTCGGCGATGTCGACAACCTCGCGACCGGCCTCGAACGCAAACCGGCTTTGGTGTCGCTCGGTGACGATGACGTCGATACATCAGCTCCGGGCGGCATCTATGACCCGGTGACCCAGGGGTCGGATTTCTGGGAATCCCTGGAAGGTATGCGCGTCACGCTGGAAGATGTGCGCGTCACCACGCCGTTCCACTCGAATTTTGACGAACAGTTCGTCACCCCGAACGTCGGCGCCAACCCCTCGAACAATCCGCGCGGCGGCCTGACCATCAGCGACACGACGCCGGGAACGACGCAGCCCGCCGACAAGGTGTTCGACTTCAATCCGGAGCGCATTCAGCTGGACGACGAAGCCGGCGTGGCGCTACCCACCAACCTTCAGACCGGCGACCGCCTGGGTGATGTGACCGGCGTCGTCAACTACGCCAACGGCCAGTATGAGGTGAACACGACCGAGGCCTATGGCCCGGTGACCGCGGCGAACCTGCAGAAGGAAACCACCACGATCGTCGAGAATCTCGACCGGATTCGCGTGGCCACCTTCAACGTCGAGAACCTGGCGCCGGTTGGTCAACTGGTGGATGGCGTGCCGACGCCGGCGAGCAAGTTCGCCGGTCTCGCGGCTGCTATCGTCAACAACCTCAAGGCACCCGAGATCATTGCACTGCAGGAGGTGCTGGACAATGACGGCGCCACCAGCTCAAGCACCACGAGCGCTTCGGAAACCCTGTCGCAGCTGATCGACGCCATTGTCGCTGCCGGTGGACCGCGTTATGTGGCGATCGACTCCGCACCGATCGACAACATCGGCGGCATCCCGGGCGGCAATCAGCGTGTCGCCTATCTCTACGACCCGTTGGCGGTATCTCCGAGCGCCCGCAACGGCCTGACCGACACCGTCAGCGACGCTGACGGCGTGAAGGTGCAGCATTTTGCCAGCGCTGGCCAGATCGGGCAGGGCAATACCGACTTCACCGCCACGCGCAAATCGCTCCCGATGGAATGGTCGCCGGTAGGTTACACCGACGAGCAGGGCGGCACGTTCTGGACCGTCAACAACCATCTCTCCTCGAAGGGCGGTTCGGCGCCGCTTTACACCACGCTGCTGGATCTGCCGCTCTATGCCGACCCGATCAACGGGTCCGCGCAGCAGACCGGTTCGTCGAACGAGCGCGAGGGACAGGCGGAGACGATCAACGCGTTTGTTGATGGCCTGCTGGCCAACGCGTCGGCGACCGATGACCGCATCGTGGTGCTGGGCGATCTGAACGACTTCCAGTTCTTCCCGGTCGTCGACCTCGTCACCGGCGCGCTCACCCGCACCACCGCCAACCCTGACGGGACCCCCAGCGTCTTCGCGCCCGGTACCGCGGTGCTCTCCGAGCTGATCAGCAAGCTCCCGGAAAACGAGCGCTATTCCTACATTTTCGACGGCAATGCTCAGGCGCTGGATCACATCCTGGTTTCGAACAACCTGTATGACAGCGCCCAGTTCGATATCGTGCACATGAATTCGGAGTTCATCGACCAGCTTTCAGATCACGATCCGTCGGTGTCGTCGCTGGTGATGTCCCGTTCGGCTGCGATCGCCACCGCCGGCAACGACGTGTTCGACCAGGCCGCATACACTGCGACGTTTGGCGTGCGCGGCAGCCTCGCGGGCAATGACACAATCGACGGCCTTGGCGGCGATGATCGAATTGCCGCTGGTGGCGGCAATGACGCCGTCGATGGCGGCGCCAACGGTGCGGCCGGCGACGTCGCCGTCTACACCGGCGCGCGCAGCAACTACACGATCACCCAGCAGGGTGGCTCGTTCGTCATCACCGATACCCGCGCGGGCTCCGCCGACGGCGTTGACACCGTCACGAACGTCGAACGGTTCGAGTTTACGGACCGCACGCTTACCGCGGCGCAATTGCTTGACGCAACGGGGCCGGTCCTCACCGCGGCCACGCCTGCCGACAACGCGACTGCGGTCGCCGCCGGCAGCAACATCGTGCTGACATTCGACGAAGCCGTCGCGGCAGGGTCCGGAAACATCGTCATCAGCAACGGCGCGGGAGACATCCGCACCATCGCGATCGGCGATGCGTCGCAGGTCACGATCTCCGGCAACATTGTCACCATCAATCCGACCGCCGATCTGGCCGCCGGAGCCGCCTACGACGTCACACTGGCCTCGGGCGTGATCACCGACGTTGCCGGCAATGCGTTCGGCGGCATCGCGCAGAACGACCTCGACTTCACCGTCGCCGCGCCGCTAACCTACAAGCTTCAGATCCTGCACGCGTCGGATTTCGAGGCAGGCCTGAAGGCGATCGACGACGCACCGCGCTTCGCAGCCATCGTGGACCGGCTCGAAGATACGTTTGCCAACTCGATCACCCTGGCGTCGGGCGACAACTACATTCCGAGCCCGTTCTTCAACGCGGCCAGCGACCCGAGCCTGGCATCGTTCTTCCAGCCGAGCATCGGCCGCGCCGATATCCGCATCCTGAACACGATCGGGATCGAGGCCTCGGTTATCGGCAACCACGAGTTCGATCCGGGCCCGCGCGATGTGCAGAACCTCATCCGTCCGCTTGCAGATCCCGACGGTACCGGCCCGCTAGGCGGCTACGAAGGAACCCGGTTTGCCTATCTCGCCGCCAACCTGAACTTCGCCGGCGAGCCGGACCTGGCGCCCAATGCCCAGACCACGCCGCTCACCGAAGCGACGTTCGGTGTCGGTGCAAGCGGTGGACGCCGCATCGCGCCCTCGACCATTCTCGAGGAAAACGGCGAGAAGATCGGCGTGGTCGGTGTCACGACTCCGGTGTTCGAGGACATCACGACGCCCGGCGGCGTCCGGATCATCGGCCCGCGCACGCTGGAAACCGATGCCGACTTCATCGCGCTTGCCGCGATCATTCAGCCGGCGATCGATGCCGTCATCGCCCAGGGTGTGAACAAGGTCATCATCGTTTCGCAGCTGCAGGAGCTGAAGAACGAGCAGAAGCTCATCAGCTTCCTGCACGGCGTCGACGTCGTGATCGGCGGCGGCTCGAACGCGCTGCTCTCTGACAGCAACGATGTTCTCCGTCCGGGCGACGTCAGCGAAGGCGAGTACGCGCAGATCATCACCAACGCAGGCGGCAAGAACACGGTTCTCGTCAACACCGACGGGAACTACAAATATGTCGGCCGACTGGTGCTCGAGTTCGATGCCAACGGCGACATCATTCCCGCCAGCCTCGATCCGGGCGTGAACGGCGCCTATGCCACTGACGATGCGGGTTTGGCCCGTGTTTACGAAGGCTCCGGCATCGATCCGTTCGCCGAGGGTTCACGCGGCGATATCGTGCGCGATCTCACCACCGCAATCGACGGCATTATCACCCAGAAGGATGCTGTCACCTTCGGCCGTACCGACGTCTATCTTGAGGGTCGGCGTGGTGAGGTGCGTTCGCAGGAAACCAATCTCGGAAACCTCTCCGCCGACGCGAACCTGTGGTACGCCAAGTCGGAATACGACAGCGCCGTTCAGATTTCGATCAAGAACGGCGGTGGCATCCGCGACTCCATCGGCTCGATCAGCTCCGAGGGCGACGGTGCCGAGCTTCCGCCTGCGGCAAACCCCGAGGTTGGCAAGGAAGCGGGAGAGGTCAGCCAGCTCGACGTCGAGAATTCGCTGCGCTTCAACAACGCGCTCAGCCTTGTCACGCTGACGCCACAGCAACTGCTCGAAGCGCTGGAAAACGGTGTTTCCAACCCGGGCGGCATCTTTGCCCAGGTCGGCGGCCTTCGGTTCAGCTATGATCTGACCCGCGCTGCGGGTGACCGGGTTCGCTCGGTCACGCTGGTCGACGAGAACGAACATGTAATCGCGGTCGTCGTCGAAAACGGTGACGTGGTTGCGGATGCTCCGGCGGCGATCCGTATGGTGACGCTGAGCTTCCTGATCGGTGGGGCAAATCCCAACGCCCCGGGCGGGTTCAACCGGCCTGACGGCTTCCGGTTCGCCGAGTACATCGCTGCCAACTCGGCCTTTGCCAATCGCGTCGATCTGTCTCCGGATAATTTGCCGGCAGACGACGTGGCTACCCGTACGGGCGCTGCAACATTCACCGACGACGGCTTCGAGCAGGATGCGTTGGCCGAATATTTCGCGGCAAATTTCTCCACAACCCCGTTCGCGCAGGCCGATACGACCCCGGCCCAGGATCAGCGCATCCAAAATCTGGTTGCAAACGGCGGCAACGATACCGTCCTTCCGATCATGGGAACCGACGGTGAGGATGATCTCTCCGGCACCGCCGGAAAGGACTCGATCTTTGCCAAGAACGGCGACGATCGCGTTCGCAGCCTCGGTGGGGACGATCTCGTGCTGGGCGGCGGCGGTGACGACGTCATCGAGGGTGGCGACGGCAACGACCGTGTCGAGGGCGGCGAGGGCAACGACTTCGTCTTCGGTGATGCAGGTAATGACACCGTGCTGGGCGGCGCCGGCGACGATCGGCTTCGCGGCAATGACGGCAGCGACAAGCTGGTCGGCGGCACTGGCAACGACAATGTCAACGGCGGCGCGGGTTCGGACGCTTATGCCTACAAGCTGGGCGACGGTTCTGACATCATTACCGAAGCGGCGAACACACCGGCCGACACCGATACGCTGGCACTCGTTGATCAGAACGCTGCGAATGTTACGTTCCGCAGGTTTGGCAACGACACTCAGATCGAGCTGTCCAACGGCAGCGTGATCACGTTGAAGGATCAGCGGGTTGGCGGCGGCGTCGAGAAGGTGACCTTCGCCGATGGCCAGGAGTTCGATCGCAGCGGCATCAACAGTGCGATCGTCAATCGCGGGCCGGTGGCCCTTGACGACACCGCAGCGACGGTGGCGGAAGATGCGGCGGCGTTCGTCATTCCGTTCGCCAGCATTCTCGGCAACGATACCGATGCCGACCTTGACGCGCTCTCGATCACCGCGCTCGCAAATGTCGTGGGCGGCACGGCCGAGATCGTAGCGGGTGGCATCCGGTTCAGGCCGACGGCCAACTTCAACGGGCCGGCCTCGTTTGAGTACACCCTCAGCGACAGCAACGGCGGGTCGGATACCGGCAAGGTCGGCTTCTCCGTTACCGCGGTGAACGATGCGCCGGTCACGGTGAACGACGTCGCGACCGTAGGCGAAAACCAGTCGATGGCCTTCGACCTGACGGCCAACGACACCGACGTCGAGGATGGCGTATCCCCGACCTTGTCGGCCTTCGAGGTGACCGGCGTCTCGGGCATCAATCTGAGCAACGCGAACGCCCAGACGGCTTTCTCGATCAATCCGGGCGGCCAGCTGCAGTTCAATCCGGGCAACCTGTTCGACAGCCTGAACACCGGCGAAAGCGCCACCGTCTCGATCAGCTATACGGCGCAAGACAGTGCCCACGCTGTGTCGACCGGAACCTTCACGCTGACGGTCAACGGAGATACCGATGCCAACGTGATCAATGGCACCAACGGCACCAACCTCTTGTTCGGTACGGATGGTGTCGATCTCATCAATGCGGGTGGCTCGGTTGACTTTGCCTTCGGCCAGGGCGGTGACGACATCGTCAATGGCGGAACCGGCGATGACTTCGCGTTCGGCGGTCTTGGCAATGACACCCTGCGCGGTGAGGCCGGCCGGGATATCCTGTTTGGTGAGGACGGCAACGACACGCTGGCCGGCGGCCAGGGCAATGACCAGCTGTTCGGCGGTCTGGGCAACGACACCTTCATATTCCAGCAGGGCGGCGGACGCGATCTGGCATTCGACTTCAAGTCGGGCGCCGGCTCGGACGATGTCCTCCAGCTGGACGCCAGCGCATTCGCCGACTTCAACGCGTTGATGGCGTCGGGCGCGGTAACCAACAGCCAGATCGGCACCGAGGTCGAGTACGCTGACGGGTCCAGCATCACCCTGATCGGGGTCAACAAGGCGACGCTGACGGTGGATGACTTCCGCTTCGCCTGATGATCCATGCCGAATTGGTCATACGAGTGGGGGCGCACGCGCCCCCATTTCTTTTTGTCAGATAACTGTAACAATTCTCGGCTACCGCCAAGACTGTACGAGCAAAGGCTGTACGAGCAAGGCTGTACGAGTGAGCGCGACCATTGACCACCAGCCGGCAACAACCCACAGATGCTGCCCGCGGCGAGTTGGATAAGGCGCTCGCGCATTGTCGCTCGGCGTTTTTTGCGATCGCCGGATTCAGCGCCATCCTCAACATTCTGGCGCTGACAGGCTCCCTCTTCATGATGGAAGTCTACGACCGGGTGCTGCCCAGCCGGAGCGTGCCGACGCTGCTCGGCCTGCTGGCGCTGGTGCTGATCCTGTACGTCTTTCAGGGGTTTATGGACGCGCTGCGCGGCCGGTTACTGGTTCGGATCGGCCTCCGTCTTGACCAGGAGATGTCGGATCGGGTCTATGCGACGGTGATGCGGTTGCCGATCCAGGCGCCAAAGCGCGGCGAGTCGATCCAGCCGCTGCGCGACCTCGATACCGTCCGCGGCTATCTGTCCGGCCCGGGGCCAACGGCCTTCTTCGATCTGCCCTGGGTTCCGCTCTATCTCGCAATCTGCTTTGCCTTCCATTTCTGGATTGGGGTCACGGTGCTGGCAGGCGCGCTGGTCCTGGTTTCGCTGACGCTGCTGTCGGAACTGCTTGCGAAGAAGTCGGCGCTTGACGCCAATCGCATCGGCAATCAACGCGCGCGGCTGGCGGAGACCAGCCGTCGCAACGCCGAGGCTCTGACGGCGCTCGGCATGACCGGATGGATTTCGCGCCGCTGGCAGTCGTTGAACCGCAAATTCCTGTCCGGGCAGGTCGATTCGAGTGATCTTGCCGCGGGCCTTGGCGCGATGGGGCGAGCATTCCGGATGATGCTGCAGTCCGGCGTGCTTGCCGTCGGCGCGTATCTGGTGATCAACCAGCAGGCCACCGCGGGTGTCATTATTGCATCGTCTATTTTGTCGGCGCGGGCGCTCGCACCGGTCGATCTTGCGATTTCCCACTGGCGCAGTTTCGTCGGCGCCAGACAGGCGCGCCAGCGCCTGCACAAGCTGCTCATGTTGCTGCCGGAACTGAGAACGCCGACCTCGTTGCCGAAGCCGCAACGCGGTCTCAGCGTCGAGAATATCAGCGCGGCGCCGCCGGACGTCCAGCGTGCGGTCGTGCACGAGGTGACGTTCGCCCTGAAGGCCGGTAACGGGCTCGGCGTGATCGGCCCCAGCGCGTCGGGGAAATCGTCGCTGGCCCGGGTTCTGGTTGGACTGTGGGCGCCCGCACGTGGCGCCGTCCGGCTTGACGGCGCGACGCTGGACCAATGGGTGCCCGATGAACTCGGGCGCCACATCGGCTATCTGCCGCAGGACGTCGAATTGATCGAAGGGACCGTTGCCGAGAACATTTCGCGGTTCGATCCCGACGCCTCGTCGGAGGCGATCATCGCGGCGGCGAAAGCTGCTGGCGTGAACGAGCTCGTGCTGTCGTTGCCGCAAGGTTACGACACCGAGATCGGCGAGCAGGGCTCCGCGCTGTCGGCCGGCCAGCAGCAGCGCGTCGCGCTGGCACGGGCGCTCTACGGCGACCCGTTCCTGGTCGTGCTCGACGAGCCGAATTCCAATCTTGACGCCGAAGGCGACGAGGCATTGACGCAGGCGATCCTGGGCGTCCGCGCCCGCGGCGCGATCGTGATCGTGGTCGCGCACCGGCCGAGCGCACTGTCGGGCGTCGATCACGTGCTCGCGATGAGCGGCGGACGACAGCAAGCCTTCGGCCCCAAGGACGAGGTGCTGGCCAAGGTGCTGCGGCGCGATGGGCCTGTCAGCGCGCCCAAAGTTGTTCAAGCCGTCCAGGGATGAGCGATGTCTGACGCTGATTTGATCGACCCTCGTTCGTCCATTCGCGGACACATCGCGGTCGGGCTGGCCGCCATCATGCTCGTCACCGGCGGCATCGGCGGATGGGCGGCAACCACCGAAATTTCGGGCGCCCTGATTGCGCCGGGGAGTGTCGTGGTCGAATCCAACGCACGGAAGGTTCAGCATCCGACCGGCGGCGTCGTCGGGCAAATTGCGGTGACCAATGGCAAAGCCGTGACGGCCGGCGACCTCCTGGTCCGGCTCGACGAAACCATGACGCGGGCCAATCTGCAGATCGTGTCGAAGACGCTGGATGAAATGACGACGCGCCGCGCGCGGTTGCGTGCCGAACGCGACGGCGCAGCGGAAGTGTCATGGCCCTCGGCGTTCAAGGACCGGCGGCAGGAGGAAAGCGTTGTCGAGCTGATGACCGATGAGCAGCGTCTGTTCGAACTGCGCAACACCACGCGGCTTGGTCAAAAGCGACAGCTGCGCGAGCGGATCGCTCAGCTCAACGAGGAAGCGGTCGGCATCACTGCCCAGCAGGCGGCCAAATCGCAGGAACTGGATCTGGTCAACCGTGAGCTGGAGGGGGTGCGGCAACTCTGGAGCAAGCATCTGATCCAGATCAATCGCCTGACGGCGCTCGAGCGCGAAGCGGCCCGGCTCGATGGCGAACGGGCACAGCTGATCGCGGCGGCGGCGCAGGGACGCGGCAAGGTATCCGAGATCGAACTTCAGATCACCCAGATCGACCGCGAATTGGCCAGCGAAGTCGGCCGTGAAATGCGTGAAATCGACGGCAAGGCGGGTGAATACGCCGAGCGGAAAGTGGCGGCCGAAGACCAGTTGCGGCGGATCGACATCCGGGCCCCGATTTCAGGCACCGTCCACGAAATGAACGTCCACACGATCGGCGGCGTCGTCAGTGCCGGCGAGCAATTGATGCTGATCGTGCCGGACTCCGAGCGTTTGACGGTCGAGGCGAGGGTGGCGCCGCAGGACATCGATCAGGTGCGGGTCGGGCAGGCTGCCGCGCTGCGTTTTTCCGCCTTCAGCCAGCGCACGACGCCGGAGATCAATGGGGTCGTCAGCCGGATATCGGCCGACGTGACCACGGAACAGCGCACCGGCGTCACCTACTATACCGCGCGCATTGCCATTGCGCCCGAAGAGCTCGCGCGCCTCGGCGAGGTCAAGCTCGTGCCCGGCATGCCGGTCGAAGCGTTCATCAAGACAGCGGATCGGACGGTTGGCTCCTACTTGACCAAGCCGATGTTCGACCAGGTCGCCCGCGCCTTTCGCGAACGATAGCTCTTCCGGTTGGTGAGCGCGGCGTTGCCGCGCGTTTAAGACCCAGTTCGAGCTTTGAAGCTCTTGCCTGATTTGGGGTCGTAGCGCCCGCCGCCGAGGTGCTCGTGGCCCCAATTCATGATCTGCAGCAGGACGGGCTCCAGGCGCTTTCCTTCGTCGGTCAGCTGATAGGCGTATCGGACCGGGTTTTGCTGGTAGGGGTCGCGTTTCACCAGGCCCCATTCCGCAAGCCGCTTGAGACGTTCGGACAGGATGTTCGAGGGGACCCGTTCAGCGCTGTCCTGCAGCGCCTGAAAGGTCTGCTTGCCGTGCCACATCAGGTCGCGAACGATGAGCAGGGTCCACTTGTCGCCCACGACTTCCAGCGCGCGCGCGATGGAGCATGTCGATCGGAAGTCATGTTTTGCCATGGCGAACGTGCCCGCGTTTCCGGCACCGGACCTGCCCGGAACGGTGCCCCTCGATAATCTAGCAGACCGACTTGCATTTTTAAAGTGTCATGGCTAGTGTAACTTTCGATTTTAAAGCGACTGGCCGCGCCGGGCGGCTGATCGAGGTCGCGACGTCATGAACAGGATTGTGCTTGCCCATGCCGCCGCGGCGGCAGCCGCCTTGATCGCAGGGGCTGCCGTCGTAGCCACGCGCTCCGTCATTGGAGAGATCGACCCGATCTCGCTGGTTTTCTACCGCTATCTGATCTCGATCGCCTGCTTTGCGCCGTTTCTGCTGGCGATGTGGCCGCGCGGCGGCCTTGCGCTATCCGAATGTGCAAAGATCGCCGGGTTCGGGATTCTCTTCTTTGTGCTTTTTCCCTGGGCCTTCAATGCGTCGCTCCAGTACGTGCCGGCTGCGCGTGGCGCGGTTGGTCTGGCGACGATACCGATCCAGACCCTGATCGTCGCAGCTGCCTTCGGCCGAGAGAAGCTGACCACCGCGAAGGTGGCAGGTGTCGTGCTGGCGTTTTCCGGCATTGCGGTGGCGTTTGGCACCGCTGCATTCGGGCGGGGAAATGCCGATTACATGGTCGGAGACGCCCTGATGCTGCTGGGCGTCCTCTGCGCCGCCATCTACTCCGTTTTCAGCCGCGCGACCCTGATGCGCCACGGGCCGATTTTCGTGACGGCATTGGCGATGGCATTCGCCGTCGCTGCCTTATTGCCGGTTGTCGGTCTCCAGCAAGGCAGCGCGGCTTTGCCGGCGCTCAGCGCAAGAGGATGGCTCGCGGTGGCGTTCCTTGGAACAGTCGCCGGCGTTGTGCAGTTTTCACTTTTCATGTGGGCGTTGCGCTGGCTGCCGCCGACGACAACCGTTTTGTACCTGACGCTCAATCCAATCACGGCGATGGCGCTGGGCATCGCGATGCTTGGCGAATCGCTGACGGTGGAATTGGTCGCCGGGATGGCACTCGTTCTCGTCGGGATCCTGATTGGCACCGGTGTCGTCTCGGCCAATAGGAATTGGGCCCGGCAGACGTCATCGGGTTCGGCCCCCTAGAGTGCGCGAAGTGGTCGACAGGGTCCGCAACGCAAGTTCGACAGGGCGAGAAGGGTGGCGGTCCCCGCAATGGCCCAATATAACCCTTGGTTCTATGCCAAGGAGGTGAGCGGTTGCGCGAGCGTTATCAAGGCAAGTCCCTGAACCGGCTGGAGGATCATCGCTTCCTCACCGGGCGCGGCAGCTATGTCGCCAATGATCATGTGGCTGATGTGCTTTACGCCCATGTGGTCCGCTCGCCGCACGCCTTCGCGCGTATCATCAAGCTCAACCTGGATGCTGCCCGTGCGCTTCCCGGCGTGGTCGCAGTCCTCTGTGAAGCTGATCTCGCTGCCGATGGCATCGGCGAGTTGCCCTGCGTCACGGTGATCGACGCGGCCGAGCCGATCATCGCGCCGCCGCGCCCCGCGCTGGCCCGTGATTTCGTGCGGCATGTCGGCGATCCCGTGGTGCTCATTGTGGCGGAGACGCTGGAAGCGGCGGTGGCGGGCGGCGAAGTGGTCGACATCGCCTATAAGTCGCAACCTTGCGTCACCGTGGCGACCGCGGCGCTGAAGCCGGATGCCCCGCTGTTATGGAAAGAGGCGCCGGGCAATTCCGCCTTCCTGTTCCGGAAGGGCGATGCGGCGGCGGTTGCCGCGGCGATGGCAGAGGCTGCGCATATCGTCGAATGCGACCTGTTCAACAGCCGCGTCGTGGCGGCTCCCCTGGAGACGCGCGCGGCGATCGGCTTCCATGATCGCAAGACGGATCAGTTTCTGCTGTCGGTGACCGGCCAGGCCGCTCACGACACCCGCAAGGTGCTCGCCGGCGCCGTCTTCAAGATTCCGCTCGAACGGCTTCGCGTGGTGGTCCCTGACGTCGGCGGCGGATTCGGGATGAAGAACTACGTCTATCCCGAATATGCGCTGGTGCTGTGGGCGGCCAGGAAGCTCGGTCGCCCGGTGCGCTGGGTCTGCGAACGATCAGAAGATTTCGTCAGCTCGGCGCATGGCCGCGATTTCTTTTCCCGCGCGCGGCTCGCGCTCGACAAAGATGGCCGGTTTCTCGCGCTCGAAGTCAAAGCGGTCGCCAATATGGGCGCGTATCTGTCGACCAGCGGTCCCATAAGCTCCACCAATGCCGCCGGCAGCGCGATCGGCGGCGTCTATGACATCCCGTCAGTATTTTACGAGGTGCGCGGCGCCTTCACCAACACGCCGCCGATCGACGCCTATCGCGGCGCCGGCAAGCCCGAGGCCAATTATCTGATCGAGCGGCTGGTGAATCTCGCATCGGTCAAGACCGGTATCGATGCCGTCAAGTTGCGCCGCCGCAACATCGTCAGCACGTTTCCGCATCGCACCGCGATGGGCATGAAGATCGACGGCGGCCGCTTCAAGGCCAATCTGGACGACGCGATCGCGCTCGCCGATCGCGACGGTTTTCGCAAGCGCCGCAAACAATCTGACAAAGCCGGCCTGCTGCGCGGCCTCGGGATTGCCTGCTTCCTCGAAACCTCCCGCGGTGTGCCGTTGGAAATGGCGCGGGCCGCGTTCGAGACCGACGGCATGGTGTCGCTGGCGGTCGGTACGCAGTCCAACGGGCAGGGGCATGAGACGGCCTATCCGCAGGTCGCGGCCGACCTGCTCGGATTGCCGATCGATGCATTCCGCTTCCAGCAGGGCGACACGGATTTTCTGCCCGGCGGCAACGGCCATGGCGGCGCGCGTTCGATGCATATGGGCGGCACCGCTTTGGTGATGGCGATTGAAAAGCTGATCGAGAAGGGAAAGCTGATTTCAGCGCATCTGCTGCAGGCGCCCGCCGACCAGGTGGTGTTTGCCGATGGCCGTTTTGTCGTGAAATCCACCGAGCGCGCCATCGAGATCGGCAAGGTAGCCGATGCCGCACGGGATGCCGCCAATCTGCCGGAGGGATTGACGCCGGGGCTCGAAGGAAGCGCGACCAACAGTTCCGATCTCTACAATTTTCCGAACGGTTGCCATGTCGCGGAAGTCGAGATCGATCCCGACACCGGCGTCGTGCGGCTCGATCGCTACACCATCGTCGATGATTTCGGCCGCCTCATCAATCCCCGCGTGGCTCTCAGCCAGGTGCATGGCGGGGTGGCGCAAGGTATCGGACAGTCGCTGCTGGAGCACATCGTGTTCGACCCGGAGGGGCAGCTGCTCAGCGGCTCCTTCATGGACTACACGCTGCCGCGCGCGCAGGATCTGCCGAATTTTGCCGGCGGTCTGAATGAATCGTCGCCGACCAGGTCGAATCCGCTGGGCGTCAAGGGAACCGGGCAGGCCGGCAGCATCGCCGCGCCGCAAACCATCATGAACGCCGTGCTCGACGCCTTGTCGCCGCTCGGCATTGATGAACTGGACATGCCGGCGACGCCGTATCTGGTGTGGAGCGCCATTCAGAAAGCACGAACATCAGGACGGATTTCGAAATGAGCCAGGCCGCCTATGTCGCCGTCGATTGGGGCACCAGCAGCTTTCGGCTGTGGCTGATGAATCAAGCCGGCGACGTGCTGTCGGAACGACGCAGCGATGAAGGCATGATGGCGGCCGCCAAGACCGGCTTTGCCGCCGTGTTGCAATCGCATCTCGATGCCGTCGGCGCCGCCGATCACCTGCCTGTCATCATCTGCGGCATGGCGGGTGCCCGGCAGGGCTGGGTTGAAGCGGGATATATCGACACGCCGGCAAGCCTCACATCCATCTTGCAGCGTGCCGTCCCGGCTCCCGGAGGGGCGCGTGATATCCGCATCCTTCCAGGCATCGCGCAGCGCGACCCCAAAGCGCCGGACGTGATGCGCGGCGAAGAAACCCAACTTCTCGGGGCTCTCGACGCAGATGGGGAAGCGCTGGTCTGCATGCCCGGCACCCATTCGAAATGGGCGAGCGTCCGGGGTGGGACCGTCGAACACTTCACCACGTTCATGACCGGCGAACTCTTCAGCGCCGTATCGCAAGGGACGATCCTGTCGCTGGCCGTGGCGAACGCGGACGAAGCCGTGGATACCGAAGCCTTTAAATCGGCTGTCGTTGCCGCCTTTGAGGCGCCTGCGTTCGCGGCCAATCTGTTGTTCCAGGTGCGCTCGGGTCAGCTTCTATATGGCGGCAGCCCGGCCTCGGCCCGCGAGAAAATATCGGGAACCCTGATCGGTCTCGAACTGGCGGCGGGACTGGCTGGCGATCGGTCGAGGCGCGACATCACCCTGGTTTCGTCAGGCAGGCTCGAGGCGCTGTATCGATTGGCGTTTGACAGCCTTTCCGTTGCGGTCCAATCCATCGATTCAGATGATGCGGTCCGACGCGGTCTTGCCTTGGCCGCCAGGGCGATCTGGACATTGTAGAAGGATAAGCGCGTGAATCCTGTTGCATTCCCGCCGATGAAGCGTCCGCTGGTTGCGATCCTGCGCGGCGTGAAACCCGAAGAGGCCGAGGGCATTGTCGACGTGCTGATCGAACACGGCATGACGGCGATCGAGATTCCGCTCAACTCCCCGGATCCGTTCCGCTCTATCGAGCTCGCCGTGAAGAAAGCCACTGCCGATATCCTGATCGGTGCGGGCACCGTGCTGACGCCCGAGGATGTCGAGCGGCTCCATGACGTCGGCGGGCGGCTGATGGTTTCCCCGAACGTCGATCCGGAAGTCATTGCCAGCGCCTGGGACCGCGGCATGGTCACGATGCCCGGCGTTTTCACCGCGACGGAGGCGCTGCTGGCGGCGAAGGCTGGGGCTTCTGCGCTGAAATTCTTTCCGGCCGGCACCCTTGGGGCCTCGGGGATAACAGCGATCCGCGCCGTTCTTCCCGCAGGCCTGATGATCGCCGCCGTGGGCGGGATCTCCGACAAGAATTTTGCGGAATACACCAAGGCCGGCATTCATGCCTTCGGTCTCGGCACCAGCCTTTACAAGCCGGGAATGACCGCGGCCGAAGTCGCCGAACGCGCCAGGGCAACGATCCGCGGCTATGATGCGGCGATGCAGGAATCGAAGTAGGTCGGCGGACGCCTCCGTCCGCCGCATCGCCGTCAGCCGGCGACCTCGCTGGTGCGCGCCGGCACTGCCGGCGTTTCGGCCTGCTTCGGCTGGATCGACGGCGCATCCGCAACCATCGCGGGGCTGATCGCCGGCCTTGCCGCAAACAGCGCCATACGGCTCATCTGGCGGCCGGCGACAACGATCATCAACGCGCAGACGACATAGAGAGCGACGCCGAGCGCGTAGGTGTTGGCGATGCCGAACTCGATCGATAGCGCCATGCCCAGCACCGACGCCAGCATCGACATGATGCCGTTGGCGCTCCAGAAGTACGGATGGAGCTCGCTTTGGCGGCGCCAGATGCTCAGCCCCAGCGGGAACATCATGCCCATGCAGAACGCGGGCGGCGCCAGCAGCAGTATCGACAGCACGATGCGCATGCTTGTGGTTTCCGAGCGTGCCCAGGTCGTCAATGTTGGCGTCAGCAGTCCGGCAATCGCGAGCGTCGCGAGCAGTGCGACCAGCCGGGTGATGACTTCGCGGGTTCGGGGCGAACGCGCGCCGACCGTGGTGCTGCCTAGTCCGCCGAACAGCAGGATGGTGAACAGCACGACGCTGAGCCCATAGACCGGATGGCCCAGAAACACCATCAGTCGCTGAATCTGCGAGATCTCGATCAGCATGAAGCCGACGCCGATCGCGCAGAAGAACGTCACCGGCGGCGTCAGCGTCGCCAGCGGCGTTGTGCGCGCGAGGCGAATGAACGGCCCGACGACGTAGAACAGACAGGCCACCAGCGCCACCGCGATCAGCGCCAGCGTCATGGTGATCGCGGTGTTGTTGTGGGTGCGCGCCGACATCGGGGCTGCGACGAAATCACCAAAGCGCGCGGTGTAGAAGAAGAACGGGTTGTCGTCGGTGGACGGCGTGACGTTTTCCGGCAGCGAGGCGAAGTAGGCGGCATCGGCGGTACCGGAAATCAGTTTTGTCGTCACGGCGTCGAAGGCGACATCCGGACCCATCAGGATCCTGAAACCCTGGGCCTCCAGTCGCGTGCGCGCGGCCTGCCATTCGGCCGAGGTGAAGGCATCGGGCCGCGTAATTACGTTGACGATGTTGCCGACGTTGAGCGCGATCAGGTGATCCTTCAGTCCGGCGGCGGGAACGCCGCTGCGTTGCAGGGCTTCGGCCGCGATCGAAACCAGGCGATAGAATTCGCCGCGGTGGGTACTCGGATCGTACCAGCGCGAGACCGACAGCATGCCGCGCGGCTTCAGGGCGCGGTAGAAATCGCCCCATGCTTCGACGGTATAGAGCCGGTTCTCGGTGAGTGTCAGTCCGCCCGCGGCGGTCGCCGCCCAGGTGTCGATCAGCGAGATCTGCACCAGATCGTAGCGGTCGGAGGAATGGTTGATGTAGCTGCGGGCCTCGGCATTGATCAGGGATACGCCGGGCTGTTTGTCGAGATGGCCGGAGAAATCCGCGAATTTGTCGGTGAGAACCTCGAAAATCGCCGGATTGATCTCGATGCCGCTGACTTTCCTGGCGCCGAACAGCAGCGCGGAAAGAACGTCGCGGCCGCCGCCGACGCCGACGACCGCGACATCGGCCGTCGGCTGCACAAGATAAGCGCCGTTGATGACGTCGTCCTTCAGATAGCCGAGCTTGCCAAGGTCGCCGTCGAAGCGGGTGATGACGGTGGCGGCATCGGCGTCGATGTCGAGATATTTCTGATCGATCTTGGTCGTCGGCGCGCGCGAAAAGCCCCAGCCGAACGGCACGGATTCGCCCATCGCCGTCACGCGGACGCGTGAATAGGTGTTCCAGCGCTCGAACAACGTTCCGGTTTGTTGCGTGCCCTTGGCCCAGAACACGCCGAGATGGCTCTTGCCGGAAACATCCAGCGCCGCATGCACCATCGCGGCGGCTCCCAGCGACAGCGCGACGGCGCCGCTGAGACGCAGTGTGCGAACGTCGCCGCTGCCGCGCACCACCATCCAGCCGGCACCTGCGGCCATCGCGCCGATGCCCAGCGTGGCGCTGACGGGATCGATCACCAGCAGCACGAAGATGATGCCGAGACAGCCGACGGCGGCACCGGCGAGGTCAGCCGCGTAGAGCCAGCCGCCGCTATAGGGCATGCGCGTGAGCAGCAGCGTGATGCAGACGCCGCTTGCGGAGAGCGGGATCACGAAGGCGATCGTCGTGGTTAGCAGCGCCAGCCACAGATACTCAACAGGTACCAGCACCGGTGCGCACAAAAAGCAGATCATGGCGCCGACGCCGGTGACGGCAAACCAGGAGGCGTGGCGCGCGAATTCCGGTCCGACGCGTTCGGGCGCATAGCGGGTGGGGTTGTTGTAAACCTCCATCGCGCCGCGGGTCAGCCCGAGCATCGCCAGCGAAATCGCCGCAAACGCGAAATGGTAATACAGCATCACGCTGAAGAACCGCGTGATCAGGATCTGGTAGGATAGCGTGACCGATGCCAATACGAAAATCGCAAAATAGTGGCGGCCAGTAATTTTTGGGAAGGGCTGCAAAACAGGGCTCCTCAATGACGCCAACCAATGCGCGCTGCTGCCCCTTTGCCTATGCTAGATTCCGTAATGTTCGCTTAAATAAATCGCATGATTTGAAGCGCCGGGCGCAACGGACGCGATGGCTTGCGCGCAAGCACGGCCCATATCGCTCCCGGCGCAATGGTTAACGCAGGCCTAATGGCAATTTGCGGCGAAGCGGACGCGCCTCACGTCACCGGTCCCGGCGTGAACAGCGTGAGATCGTTGTGAATGCCCCAGCGGTCGGACCACACTTTGGTGCGGCCGCTCGCAACGTCGAGGATCAGGCGAAACAGATCCCAGCCCGTCTCCTCGATCGTGGCTTCGCCGGTGGCGATGCGGCCGGCGTCGAAGTCGATCAAATCCTTCCAGCGCCGCGCCAGTTCGGTGCGCGTCGATACCTTGATGACGGGGGCGGCGGCGAGCCCGTAGGGCGTGCCGCGTCCGGTGGTGAACACCTGCAATGTCATTCCCGACGCAAGCTGCAGCGTGCCGCAGATGAAGTCGCTGGCGGGCGTGGCCGCAAAGATCATGCCTTTTGTGCGCACCCGCTCGCCCGGCGACAGCACGTCGACGATCGGGCTGGTGCCTGATTTGACGATCGAGCCCAGTGACTTCTCCACGATGTTGGCGAGCCCGCCCTTCTTGTTGCCGGGCGTGGTGTTGGCGCTACGGTCGGCGTCGCCCTTGGCGAGGTAGCCGTCATACCAGTCCATTTCCTGGATCAGCGCGCGGCCGACATCCTCATTGGCGGCGCGCCGCGTCAACAGATGAATGGCGTCGCGCACTTCGGTGACTTCGGAAAACATCACGGCTGCGCCTGCGCGCACCAGCAGATCGGCGGCGAAGCCGAGTGCGGGATTGGCGGTCACGCCGGAAAACGCATCGGAGCCGCCGCATTGCAGGCCGATCACGAGGTCGGAGGCGGGGCAGGTTTCGCGGCGGCGGGCGTTGAGGACGGCAAGCCGCGCGTCCGCCATTTCCATGACGGCGTCGACGATGGCGCCAAACCCGTCGAACGCCTCGTCCTGCATCCGCACCACGCTGCTGTCTGTCCCTTCCGGAAGCAGCCGCTCGGGCACCAGCTTCTCACAGCCGAGGCCGACGACCATGACTTCGCCGCCGAAATTCGGGTTCAAGGCGAGGTTCTGCAGCGTCCGTATCGGCACGATCGCCAGCGGCGCATTGATTGCGACGCCGCAGCCGTAATTATGCGTCAGCCCGACGACGTCATCGACATTGGGATATTTCGGCAGCAGTTCGGCCTTGATGCGCTTGATCGCAAATTGCAGCGTGCCGGCGACGCATTGCACGCTGGTCGAGATCGCCAGCACGTTCTTGGTGCCAACCGAACCATCGGGATTGCGAAAGCCTTCGAACGTGTAGCCTTCAAGCGGCGCCTGCGGGGCGGAGACGGCGGTCGCGAGTTCGAGCTTGTCGAGCTCCGGCGGCGTCGGCATGTCGATGCGCGCCTCGTCGACCCATTCGCCGGCCAGGATCGGCCGGGCCGCGGTGCCGATCACCTCGTTGTAGCGGCGGA
This sequence comes from Bradyrhizobium sp. AUGA SZCCT0160, assembly GCF_018130105.1. NCBI lineage: Bacteria > Pseudomonadati > Pseudomonadota > Alphaproteobacteria > Hyphomicrobiales > Nitrobacteraceae > Bradyrhizobium > Bradyrhizobium sp. AUGA SZCCT0160. The sequence goes on along the minus strand of NZ_JAFCMD010000011.1, from coordinate 57,870 downwards.
TCGGCTCGCCCTCGGGAATGTCCGACAGCGCCACCTTGTGGCCCTGCGGCACGAAGGTGCGCAGCTCGAGACCGCAGGCAAAGCGGCTCTTCGCCGGCAGCCCGAGATCGTTGACCACGATCGCAACGTTGTCGTTGGGGTCGAGCCGGATGTAGCGCGGTTCAAAGGCCTGCGCCGTCGCAGTTCCCGTCACACAATTCTCCTTAAGCGTGCTCCTGCCGCATCCCGCGCCAGGCCGGACAAGTATAGGCCGTTTTGGCTGATATATGAAACTCACGTACCTGATGTCATGGCGGCGATCAGCTACCGCATGCCTTCAGCCATTGTGACGGGGCGGGCCAGTGCGCTAGCCTCGGTGCCAAGAAAATGTACCAAGAAACGCCAAAGAGAAAACGAAGGGGCAAGCATGGGCAAGAAGATAGCGATCGTCGGAGCCGGTGCCGTCGGCGGATATGCCGGCGCCCACATGGTGCAGGCGGGCGAGGACGTGACGTTCATCGATCCCTGGCCCGAGCATGTCGAGCACATGCGCAAGCACGGCCTGCGCGTCACCCATGCGATGGATGTTCCGGAATTCTCGGTTCCGGTACGCGCGCTGCACGTCACGGACGCGCAGCAGCTTGCGAAGGAGGCGCCGGTCGACATCGCCTTCGTCTGCATGAAATCCTACGACACCGCCTGGGCCACCATGCTGATCCGGCAATATCTGGCGCCGGACGGCTATGTCGTGTCGCTGCAGAACTGCATGAATGAAGAAACCATCGCCGGCATCGTCGGCTGGGGCAAGACGCTGGGGTGCATCGCCAGCAGCATCACGGTCAATTTGCCGGAGCCCGGCCACATCCATCGCGGCGCCGGCAAGCACGGGACCGCGCATACGGTGTTTCGCGCCGGCGAAGTGCACGGCCGCATCACGCCACGGGCGGAGGAAATCTGCCGCCTGGTCGGATACACCGACAGCGCCAAGGTCACCAGCAACCTGTGGGGCGAACGCTGGTCCAAGCTCGTCGCCAACGTCATGGGCAACGGGCTCTCCGCCTGCACCGGCATGACAGGCGGCCAGATGCTGGAGAGCGAGCCGATCCGCCGCTTCTCCACCCGGCTCGGCAGCGAAGCCATTCGTGTCGGCCAGGCGCATGGCTATCAGCTCGAGGAGATCCTGCATCTGCCGCCGGAGACCATCGCGCGGGCCGGCGAGGGCGACGAGGCGGCGATGCGCACCTGCGACGAGCAGCGCTTTGCGGACGGCAAGCGCACGGCATCAGGGCAACGCCCCTCGATGGGCCAGGACATGCAGAAGGGCCGGCGCACCGAGATCGAATTCATCAACGGCTTCGTGGTCGATGAGGGCGAGAAGATCGGCATCGCTTGCCGCGCCAATGCGGCGCTGACTGATATCGTGATGCGCGTCGAACGGGGCGAGCTGAAGCCGGATCCGCGGCACATCACCGAATTGCGGTTGAACTGAGTCGTGAACCGGTTACGTTAAGCCGATTGCTTCAATTTGAATATTCTCAACAAGGCTATCGGGAAGATTGCATGAGAAAAGCTCAGGTATGTCCTGGATCATCGCCCTCGCATTTTTCGTCTTTTGTTGGTGGGTCGCTAGACGGGCGAGCGAGCGGGCGACAGAACTTGCGCCAACCGGACTGTTGCGCTCGCCGCTTTACTGGGTGTCAAATGCGCTCGTTCTCGTTCTGTTAGCGCTCGTGCTTTACATCGCCCGCAGCCACGGGCATCGCCGACTCCGTCGTTCGTTTGGTTCACTGTTTTTGCGATCATCGTGGCTTTGCTTGTCATACGACGCGCGCTCAAGTGGCGTTATCCCGTCTAGGCGGCAAGTTTCTGACGCATTGTTTCTGTACGTCGCCGCGCTGGACCTCCGCCACGCCAGCCATTAAGTAATCCCGATGGACATTGCATCGGACGCGCCGCAGTCGCGCTATTTTCAGTCGCAGGGGCTCAAGCTTCATTTCACGGATTGGGGTAACGCGCAGGCACCGCCATTGCTGCTGGTGCATGGCGGCCTCGATCACTCCCGCAGCTGGGATTATCTGGCGCGGGCGCTGGCTGCGGATTATCACGTTGTGGCGCCCGATTTGCGCGGCCACGGCGATTCCGGCTGGGCTTTCGGCTCCAGCTACAGCCTTGCCGACCACGTCTACGATCTGACCGGCCTCGCGAAAGCGGAAGGTTTTGAGAAGGTCGCCATCGTCGGTCATTCGATGGGCGGCATGGTCAGCCTGACCTATGCCGGGGCTTTTCCGGAGCGCGTTTCAAAGCTGGTCGTGCTCGACGGCGTCACCAATTTTCCGGCGCGCCGCCCAAAGCCTGCCGACGTCAGGATCACGGATTGGGCCGGCGATCTCGACAAGCTGGCGCAGCGGAAAATCCACCGCTATCCGGCCGTGGCCGACGGCGCTGATCGGATCATTGGCCGCAACCCGCGGCTGACGCGCGAGCAGGCGCTGCATCTGGCCACCCACGGCATGAAGCGCAACGACGACGGCAGCTTCAGCTGGAAATACGATCCCTATTTGCGGGCGCGTGCGCCCTATCGGCTGTCACTCGAAGACAATATCGGATTGTGGTCGCGCATCGCATGCCCGACGCTGCTGGTCGCGGCCAGCGAAAGTTTTCTGCCCGATCCCGAGAAGGCCGGCGTGATGTCGCATTTCAGGCACGCCGAACTCGCCAAGATCGCCGGCGCCGGCCACTGGCTGCAGCACGACAGACCGGATGAGGTTCTGGGGTTGATCCAGCGGTTTCTTACGCAATCTTGAGGGCTGGCGTAGCACGGCCCGGCGGTTCATCGATTTCCTCCACACCGGCAGCCATCCGGCACATCATCATCGCTTCGCGCAAGGTCGCCGCGGCGATGTCGGCTTTGGCCGCCTCCCGCAGTTCTTCCAACGCTTCCTTGTCGAGGTTCTCGGCCCAGCAACCGAGCATGACGATCGTGGGCTTTGGCAATTGGCGACGCAGCCGCCGAACCGAGTAGCGCATGTGTGCGGGACTGCCGGCGTCGAGGTAGGACAGGCAGACGATCGCGACGCCGGTGAAATCCAGCTGCACGATCTTGCTTGACGAAAGCGCGTCCGCAGGCTCGACCCGTGCGCCGAGGCCGTGCGCGTTGGAAAGCTGTGCAAACAGCACCGCTGCGGCTTCGTCGAGCGGGGTGCGTCCGGCCAGGCAGAACACCGGCGCCTCTCCCTGCCAGTGAAGCGGAAGATCGGCTTTTTGCACGACCGGCAAATTGCTGGAAATCGCTGCATCCGGGACGGTTTCGACCGCGGCCGCCGCCTCGGCGTCCATGGTCGGCGAGGTCCCCTCGGGGATCGAATCGTCCTGGGTGGAAAGGTCACTGGCAAACTCGGTAACGGCGTCGCGAATCTTGGTCATGCGCGCCTGGTCCAGGGCATCGCGCTTTGCATCTGCCTGCGCGAGTTGCAGGCCTCGTAGGGCGACCTCGTCGAAGTACGAAGACAGCGATTTCTCCTTCAGGAATTCTTCGGCCTTTCCTGCCGCCTCGATCGGATCGCCGGCAAGCATTCGCTGGTAGAACATTTCCGGCGGTGACAATGCAGGCCGGTCGCCAAAAATCACGTCGAGAAATTCAAGCCGCTCGACATGACGTCCGAGGACGACGAGGCAAACCGTCAAAGGCGTTGCAAGGACGAGCCCGATGGGTCCCCACAATGCGGTCCAGAACGTCGCTGAAGCGACGATAGCGACGGGAGAAAGGCCGGTGCTCTGGCCGTAGGCGAGAGGCTCCACCACCTGGCTGATGATCGGTCCAATGCCCAGAAAAAGCACGATCGTCCATGCCAGCATCGACCAGCCGGGATCGACGGCGGCCGCCAACGCCAGCGGAAAAGCCGCGGAGATGGCTGTGCCGATGTAGGGGACGAACCGCAGCACGGCCGCCAGAATGCCCCAGAGGATCGCGCTGGGAATACCTATGAACGATAGTCCCGCCCCGATGAGCACGCCGAAAGTGGCGTTGATCATCAACTGAGCCAAAAACAGCCGGCTAAGGCGCTTCGCCGCATCGTCCAGCGCCGCTGTCGTGCGTTGCAAATCATGCGAGCCCGCCAATCGAATCAGGCGGTTTCGCAGATCCTCGCGCTGGATCAGGATGAAGATGACGAAAATGATGATGATGCCGGTGGTCGCCAGCGGATTGAGCAATGGTGCGATCAAGGTTCGCAGATTCTCCAGAGCTCCTGGGTCGGGCTGACGCACTTCAACGGGAATAGGCAGGGTCGTTCCGGCAGCGTTCGGCGCGCCGAGACGTGGGATTGCTCCCCGAGCCGACTTGTCCTCCTTTGGCCTGTCGAGCTCCCGGCTCAACTCCTGGAGCATATCCGCCGCACGTTCGAGGGTGCCGCTGCTCGCCGTGGCGCCGCGCACCGACTTGATCTTTTCACGCATCGTAGATTGATAAACCGGCAAGTCTCCGGCTAGTTGGGTCAATTGATTGGCGATCAGGGTGCCAAGGCCGAAGATCACCGAGAATGCCAGAAAGACGATGCCCACGACCGCCAGGCTGCGGGGAACGCGGGCGCGCTGCAGCAGTCCGACCGGCGGTCCGAGCACAAAGCTGAGAAGAATAGCGAGCGCGATGGGTACGAATATTTCTCGGCCGAAATACAGCGCCGCAATGAACAATGCGGCGAGGATCGAGCAGGCGACGGCACTCAGCAAAGCCAGCAACTCGTCCATCGTGCGTCCGGTGCTGACTTTTCGGGTGATCAAACTCATTGAAGCTTTCTGAGACGGTGCGGCAGTAGAAGCCCGCCGGCACAAAAAATGGTCTGAATATCCAGTCGTGAACCAAGACGCGACCGGCGCATAGGTTGCACCGGTCAGGGCGGTGTATTCACCGCAGACCACGGAACCATTTTGCGAACTGCGAACCAGCCTTCGTCAAAGGATTTTGGCGAGCAGGTTGCCAGCCGGTGCGGTCCGCGACATCGAACTAATCCGCCAACAACGGGTTATTCCTGCATGCAAAAAGGCAAACCACGCTGCGCCGGCCCAATGAACATGCAGCCCGTCGATCACAGTTCGACGAGGCCGGCACCGTTGCTTCCTGCAATGCCCGGCTCGGACGAAGCGGATCATTTGAGAGCATCAGTGCCGAAAACCAAACCGACCAGAGCCGATGCCGTCCGCGCCGCGAAGGCAAAGATCATGCGGCGCAATTCACTGCGAAAGCAGCGGCTGGCGCAAAAGGCATGACACCGGAAAAACCTCAGTTCCTGAAATCGTTTTCACGATCCAACTGTTGAAGGTATGACAGCCCATGCACGGTCAAGCGGTGATCGTTCGTTTCACCGTCAAGGTATAATTTCATCAGATGCCTTGAAAGACGCTCGCGGGCGCCCTTCGTCTCGGAACGGTCCGCAAGGGCGCCGTATATGCTCAGCGCGCGATCCACGGGTAGCGTTTGCATTGGGCCATCTCATCGGTTGAGTTCGATCTGAGGAGGTAAAGCCCGCTCCTCCGTATCGTTCCGGAATTATGCTGATGCAATCGTAAGCGTCAGGTTCGGAAAAACACGAAATAGACAATTGCCAGAGTGACAACGGCAATACCCAGGCTAATGATGAGCAAAAACAGTATCGACGGTCCAGGCTCGGCCTGGCGAGCTTCCGTTGGCGTTTCGATAATGACGCCGTGTTTTTTGATGGCCATACGGTTCCTTCGCTGGGACTATATGCCAAAGCCCCGGATCGAGGTCGGGTTGGTCGAACACCGGTGTTGGCTATCCCTTGCTGGAGACCAAGCCGCCTGGGTCACGATGGTTCCGGCCAATAAGCGACCCGTTGGCTCATCCACCCTACGGACCCACGCCGCCTAATACCCCGCCACCTGATGCGGCCTGAACAGCCGGCCCTTTTCCACCACCAGCACGACGCCGAGCGATGCCAGCGTGCACAGGAAGAAGCCGGTCGCGAACGGCAGCAGCGTGCCGTCATAATCCTGGCCGATCGTGGTGCCGATGCCGATGCCGAGCAGGGTGGTGATCGATCCGTACAGCGACGAGGCGGTACCGGCGATGTGGCCCTGGGGCTCCATCGCCAGCGCGGTGAAGTTGGCGATCATCAGCCCGAATGCGAACATCATCGACGCCGACAGCACCATGAACAGCGGCAAGGGCAGCATCTGCCATTTCACCGCCGCCAGCATGATACCCGATATGGCGACGTAGCCGAGCAATGCGCCGTGTGAAATCACGCGCATGCCGAGGCGGTTGACGAAGCGGGAGTTGACGAAGCCGGCGATCGCCGTGCCGATCGCGATGCCTGCGAAGGCAATCGGGAAATAATGCCCGAGCTGGTAGATCTCGGTGAACACCTGCTGCGAGGTGAACACGAAAGCGAACAGCGAACCGAGCACGCCGCCGGAGACGAGCGCGTAACCCAGCGTCTGGCGGTTGGTGACGGTCTGGCGGAAGGCGTCGAATATTTCGCGGACGGCGAGCGAGCGGCGCAGCTGAGGCGGCAGCGTCTCCGGCATGCGCCAGGCGCTCCAGATCAGCGTCACCACGCCATAGGCCATCAGCACGATGAAGATGCCGCGCCATTGCGTCAGCAGCAGCACCGCCTGGCCGAACGACGGCGCGATCACGGGCACCGCGATGAACACCATCATCGCCAGCGACATCACGCTCGCCATGCGGCGGCCGGCATAGCAGTCGCGCACGATCGAGGTGGCGATGACGCGGGTCGCGGAGGTGCCGAGCCCTTGCAGCGCGCGCGCCAGCAGCAGGGTCTCGAACGAGGGGGCGGCGATCGCCAGCAGGCTGGCGATGAAATAGACGGTCATGCCGCCCAGCAGCACCGGCCGGCGGCCGAAGCGATCGGACAGCGGTCCCATCACGAACTGGCCGACGCCGAACCCGACGATGAAGATCGACAGCACCATCTGCGGACGGTTGGCGTCGGCGAGGTGGAATGCGGAGCGGATGTTCGGCAGCGCCGGCAGCATCATGTCCATCGCCAGCGGGTTCAGCGCCATGATGGAGGCGATGATGACGACGAATTCGGGGAAGCCCATCGGGCGGTGGCCTGAGGAAACCCAGGCATTGGCATTGATTTCAGACACTTACGACCTCATTTCAGACCGGGATTCTACCGGTAATGCTGCGTTGCACAACTCCTATTCCGGGATGGCAGCCCGTCCGGGAGAGATGAGGTTGCGGGGTAGGGTTGGGGTCGTCGTTCCCCTGAACTGGGCCGACTCGTCATTCCGGGGGCGCGCGAAGCGCGAGCCCGGAATCCATCAGGCCGCATGCGCTGTCGCTTAATGGATTCCCTCGCTGCGCGAGCCCCGGAATGACGACAGGGCGGATTGCTGCCGCCTGCGACAAACTGGCCCGACGGGCAAATCACTTCCGATTTACGGAAATCATGTCAAGCCCCGAAACAAAAAATATTTCGCTTTTCAAGAAGGTCGATTCAGGTGCATGTTTCTCGCTGTCCCGCCCGGCAAGAGGGGCGTGCGCACGTCACGAACGCGCGGCGGGATGCGGTGGACGCTGGTTCACGCCTGACGATGGCGTGGACTCAAGCGTACGGCAAAACCGTGTGGTCCTGGCGCCCGTTGCCGGCGTCAAGCTGTCGGAGAAGCGCGAGCGGAAACGACAGCGACGGAGTCAATCAAGAACTCGTCTCCGGGGAGAGCACGGCATAAGCCGTAAAGCCATTGCGCAGGGAAGGCCGGGTGTTCTCCGCTGCCCTGTATGCTCGTGTGCAGCCTACTTAGTGCAAACCGCACACGGGACCGCGGGTGCAGCGCGCACCCGGTCTTCCCTGCGCCCTCTCAATGAGAGGGCGGGAAGTTTTTGGCAAACCTCGGGCGCAATGCGTCGCGAGAACGCGGCCACACATTCAATTGTCGTCACCCGCGCATGCGGGTGACCCAGTATCCCAGAGACGCTGATGATAGAACCGAGAAGCCGCAGCGTACTGGATACCCCGCCTGCGCGGGGTATCACAGCGGTGTGGAGGCGCGCCGCCGCGGTGCAGAATCCGCCTGTCCCGCCGTAGCCCAACGGGCGAAGGCGGATTGTCTTACCCGCCCCTTTGCTTTAATCCCCCACCCCATTGATCGCCTCGAAACGGAGACCTCGTGTCAGACCACCCCCTACGCATCGGCACGCGCAAGAGCGTGATGGCGCTGGCGCAGACGGATGAGGTCGCGCGGCTGCTGCGCGCGGCCAATCCGGGGCTGAACGTCGAGATCATCAAATTCGAAACCCGCGGCGATCAGGACCAGACCAGCAAGCTGCTGCGCCACGGTGGCAAGGGCGGCGCGTTCGTCGCCGAAATCCGTCAGGCCATGCGCGCCGGCGAATTGCAGGCCGCGATGCATTCGCTGAAGGACGTTCCCGGCAACGAGGAGACGCCCGGCCTCGTCATCGCAGCGACACTGCCGCGCGATGCCGCCAATGATTCGCTGGTGCTGCGTCCGGGCCTGTCGCTGGAAACTTTCAGGGCCTCGCGCGGCAAGGGCTTCAAGATCGGCACCAACGCGGTGCGCCGCGCCGCCTATCTGCGCCGGCTGTTTCCCGAAGTCACCGTGATCCATTACCGCGGTGCCGCCGACACAAGGATTGCAAAACTCGATCGCGGCGACATGCAGCGGCTTCCCGACGGCGGCGAGGTCGGGCCGGCGGATGCGCTCGTGATGGCGCGGTCAGGCCTCGAACGCATCGGCATGACATCGCGCATTGCCCATGATTTTTCGGTTCACGAAATGCTGCCGTCGGTCGGCCAGGGCATCGTCGCCGTCGAATGCGTCGAGAAAGACTGGGTCACGCGCGGGTATCTGGCCGGCATCGAGGACCTGTCCTCGCGGCTTTGCGCCGAGGCCGAGCGCGAGGTGTTGTGGGTGCTGAACGGCCATTGCAACTCGCCGATCGCAGGTCACGCGACCATTTCAGGCAACGACATGACGCTCACGGCCGCGGTGCTGGACGAAACCGGTTCGCGCTTCATCGAGGCGTCGCGGACGGCGGCGGCGGACCGCCCCCGCGAACTCGGCCGCGCCGTTGGCCTGGAATTGCTCGACAAGGGTGCCGCCGAAATCATCGCGCGCAACCGGCCGGACGAGCATTAGAAACGACCGGCTATTGGCGCGCGACGTCGCTCCATTCCGGGCAGGTGCGCTGATCGACCGGCACCAGCCACGCCTTGTAGTTGGTCTTGTCGATCACTTCGGCCGGCAGCATCACCTTCTCCGGCAGCGGTTCGCGCTTGAGATGACGCACCGCCGCCCGCGTTGCGGTGCAGCCGATCTTGAACATGTTGAAGTCGACGCTTGCGAGCATCCCGCCGGATTCGATCTGCTTCACGGCCGGCAGAATGCCGTTGATGCCGATCACAACAGCGGTCCGGCTGGCGCTCTTGAGCGCATCGAGCACGCCGAGCGCCATGCTGTCATTGGCCGACAGCACCGCGTCGATCTGCTTGTGCTCGGCCAGCAGCTTCTCCATTCCGCGCCTGGCGTCGGGCGTCTGGTAATTGCCGACCGCCGAGCCCAGCACCTCGATGCCGGGGAATTCGCCGAAGGCGCGCTGGTAACCGCGCAGCCGCTCGCGGTTGGTGGGGGCGGCCGGCGTGCCCTCGATGACGACGATCTTGCCCTTGCCGCCGAGATGCTCGAACAGATAGCGCGCCTCGCGATAGCCGATCTCGAAATCGTCGGCGCCGACATAGGTCACAAAACTGCCCGGCAGCGGATTGGAGACCAGCACCACCGGAATCTTGGCCTCGTTCAACTGCTTCACCGAAGGAATCATCGCGACGTCGTCGACCGGAATGAAGATGATCGCGTCAGGCTTGTCCTTGATGACCTGCTCCACCATCGCCTTCTGCTCGTCGACATTGTCAGGCTGCTTCGGCACGAAGTGCACGACCCTTGCGCCGGTGCTCCGCGCGATCTGGTCGGCGGCAATGCGGAAGGCCTCATAGGCCGGGTTGGTCGAATTCTTGGTGAACACGGCGATCGTCATCTGGTTGTCGGCCGCGCTTGCATGGTGCGCGAACAGGGCCGCTGCGCCGGCTATCGCCGTCGTCATCAAACGTCGCATCATTGCCTCCGTCGGTTACAGCCACAAAATCTTCTTCCGGTACTCAAGATCAGTCAGCAGCGGCGCGGCCGGGCCCTGATGGAATACCGCGCCGCGCTCCAGCGCGAAGACGCGGTCGGCCAGCGCCAGCACGAGATCGAGATTGTGCTCGACGATCACAATCGAGGTGTGGCGCCGCAACTGGTCGAACACCCTGAACAGTTCGAGGATCACGGTCGGCGCCAGTCCTTCGAAGGGCTCGTCGAGCAGCAGCAGTTTGACGTTACCCGACATCGCGCGCGCCACCGCCACCATCTGCTGCTCGCCGCCGGAGAGATAGTCCGCCGCAACGTCCATGCGTTCGGCCAACCGCGGGAAATACTGCAGGATCTGCGCTTCGTCCCACACCACGCCGTTGCTGCCGTCGGTCTTGCGTGCCAGGCGTCCGAGCGAGAGATTTTCGCGCACGGTCATGCCCGCGAACAGGCCGCGGCCCTGCGGCACATAACCGATGCCCATGCGGGCAATATCGGGAGCCGGCAAACGGGCGATATCGGTGCCGGCATATTCGATCGTGCCCGACGACAGCGGCACCAATCCGGCGAGCGTCTTGAGCAGCGTCGACTTGCCGGCGCCGTTGCGGCCGAGCAGGGCGACGATCTCGCCCTCGCGCACGTCGAGCGAGGCGTCGTGCAGGATGTGACTCTTGCCGTAGAAGGTGTTGACGCCTTCGAAACGCAGAACCTGCGCCGCGCTCTCCCTGGCTTCGTCGGTGCGGCTGTGCTCCACTTCGGGAACACCGGTGCCGGTATAGATTTCCTGCACCCGGCGGTCGGCACGCACCGCACTGGGCGGACCGGTCATCAGCACTTCGCCCTGGTTCATCACGGTGACGGAGTGCGAGAAGCCGAGCACGCGGTCGATATCGTGCTCGACGATCAGCACGGGGATATTGGCGGCGACGTTCTTGACCAGATTCGAAACGCGCTCGCGTTCGGCGGCGGCAAGGCCGGCCAGCGGCTCGTCGAGCAGCAGCACCTGCGGCTTCGAGCCGAGCGCGATGCCGAGATCGACCAGCCGCTGCCCGCCATAGGACAGTTCGCCGCCTTCGATGGTCTCGATGCCCTCGAGGCCGAGGAACTTGATCAGCTCAGCGGTCTCGGCGTGGATGCTCTCATAGCTGTCGATGTCGCGCCAGAAATTGAAGCGCATGTCGCTTTGCGCCTGCAGCGACAGCCGCAGATTCTCGTAGATCGACAGGCCCTTGAACAGATTGGTGATCTGAAACGAGCGCGCCAGGCCCTGATGGCAGATCAGGTCGGACGGCACGCCCTGGATCTCGCGGCCATTGAGCTTGATGGTACCCTTGTCGGTCGGAAACAGCCCCGAGACCAGATTGAACAGCGTGGTCTTGCCGGCGCCGTTCGGGCCGATCAGCGCATGGATTTCACCGGCGCCGACCGTCAGACTCGCATTGTGAACGGCGCGGATGCCGCCGAAGCTCCTGGAAACGCCATTCACTTCCAACACGGTGCCGGTGAGCCCCTTCGGCATCAGGAAGGCCGGCAACGGCAGGCCGTCATAGATCTTGCGCCGGCTCATCGCCGCGGATTCCTCCGGCGCGGGCCACCAGCGTTTGCTGAGGCGCGCCCAGATGCCGACCAGCCCGTCCGGCGAGAACAGCACGAAGGCGACGAAGATCAGCCCGAACCACAGCAGCCAGTCGGATGTCCAGATCGAAAACAATTCGCGGAACAGAATAAAGAACAATGCGCCGAGCGCCGGTCCCAGCATGCTGCGCATGCCGCCGATCACGACGATCGCGAGCAGTTCGCCGGAGAACGGCACCGACACCGCCTCTGCCGAGACAAGGTAGTTCTGGAATCCGATCAGCCCGCCGGCAAAGCCTGTCACCACCGCGGAGATCACGAAGACGCCGAGCTTGTAGCGCTCGACCGGATAGCCCTGGAAGGTGGCGCGCAACTGGTTCTCGCGGATCGCCACCAGCACATGGCCGAACGGCGAGCGCACCAGCCGCAGCAGCAGGTAGAGCACGCCGAGGCTGAGCACGGCGACCACGATGTAATAATTGAGCGCGTTGTCGAGATCGAAGGCGCCGATGCTGCCGCGCTTCAGGCCGCCGAGGCCATCTTCGCCGCCGGTGACCTTGGTCCAGCGGAAGGCGGTGGTGTAGGCGAGCGCCGCCAGCGCCAGCGTCAGCAGCGAGAAGTAGACGCCGCGCCGCCGCAGGATGACGATACCGACGACCGCGGAGGCGACCGCCACCACGACCAGCGACAGCAGCAGTGGCAGCCAGATGGAGCCGGGGAACCAGTTGAGCTGGATCAGGCCCGCCGCATAGGCGCCGATGCCGAACCAGGTGCCGTGGCCGAACGAAACCAGGCCGGTGTAGCCGACGCACAGGTTGAGCCCCATGGTCGCGATCGCCAGCGCCACCACCATGGTGCCGGTGTTGTGCGACAGGCCGAGCGCCTGCATGCCGAACGGCAGCGCGATCAGTGCAAGACCCGCCAGCAGCAGCGGCCGGTATTTCGAGGCAGGCGACAGCTTCATTCGAATTTCTCGATACGCTCGCCCAACAGTCCGCGCGGCCGCACCAGCAGCACCACGAACATCAGGACATACATTGACGCCTCGCCGGCGGCGGGCTCGAAATGGATGGTGATGCCGCGCACCACGCCGACCAAAAGAGCCGCGATCACCACGCCCCAGAAACTGCCGAGGCCGCCGATCACCACGACGACGAAGGCGACCGTGATGATGTCGGCGCCCATCGCCGGCTGCACGATCGTGATCGGCGCGAAGAACGCGCCGGCAAGCGCCGCCATGCCGACGCCGAGCATCACGATCGCGGTCATGTACGGCTGCAGCCGGATGCCGAGTGCGGCGACCATGTCCGGCCGCTGGATACCGGCCCGCACCACGCGGCCAAAGGAAGTCTTGTGCAGCAGCAGCCAGACGGCGACCAGCACCCCGATCACGACGGCGAGAATGAGGAGGCGGTATCGCGAAAACAGGAAGTCGCCGAGGAACACCGAGCCGCGCAGCGCGGGCGGGATCGCCGCCGAAATAGGCGGCGCCCCCCAAATGATGCGGATCGCCTGTTCAGCCACCATCGCGAGCCCGAACGTCACCAGCAGGCTCAGGATCGGATCAGCGGTGTAGAAGCGGCGGAGGATGTAACGCTCGAACAGGATGCCCAGCATGGCCACCGCAATCGGCGACAGCACGACGGCGGAGCCGAAGCCGAGATATTTGGTGATCTCGACGGACACGTAAGCGCCCAGCGCGAAGAACGCGCCATGCGCCAGATTGACGACGCCGCCGACGCTGAAGATCAGCGACAGCCCGAGCGCGATCAGAAGATAATAGCCCCCGAGCACGAGGCCATTCACCACCTGTTCCAGCAAGAACGCGAATTGCATGTGTGTGCCCTAGACAAAAACGGCGCCGGCTTTTCAGTGCCGGCGCCGCTGACGCCAACGAAGCTAACGCGTGAAGCGTCAGGCCTTCATCTCGCAGGGATTCTGCGTCTTGGTCGGATAGATTTTCTCCAGCGGCTCTGCCGCCACCGGCACGGCGTCACCAAGCGCGAGCATGTCCCACTTGTCCTTCATCTCGGCTTTCGGCTTGACGGTGAACGGATAGGCCTCCTGCACCAGCTGATGGTCCCAGGAGCGGAAATAGCCCTTGCGCGCCTTCATGATGTCGAACTCGGTCTGCTTTTCGAAATGCGCGATCAGCGCGTCGCTCTCGGTCGATTTGATCTCGTTGATCGCCTGCGCCAGCAGCTTGAGCGTGACGTATTCGATCCAGGCGTGGTTCTCCGGCGGCTTGCCGTATTTTTGGGTGAAGGCGGCGACAAAGGCCTTGGAGGCCGAGTTGTCGAGCGTGTGATACCAGACGGTCGGCCAGGTGCCGCTGAGATTGCCTTCGCCGGCGGCCCAGGCGTCGCCGGTGTTGAGGTTGAAGCCGACCAGCGGGTAGGGGAAGCCGAACTCGGCATACTGCTTCACGAGGTTGGTAACCTGGTTGCCCGCGAGGTTGCAGCACACCACGTCCGGCTTGGCTTGCCGCACCTTCAGCAGATAGGGGCTGAAATCGGTGACGTCGGTCGCGATCAGTTCGTCGCCGGCCAGCGTGGCGCCGTTGGCGTCGAAGAAGGTTTTTGCGGCTTTCAGCAGATCGTGGCCGAAAATGTAGTCCGCGGTCAGCGTGAAGAATTTCTTGCCTTTCACCATGCCCTTTTGATTGAGCGCGGTGCCGACGGCATTGACCATCACGGTGTTCGGAATGTCGCAGTGGAATGAGTAGCGGTTGCAGTTCTTGCCGCGCAGCGCGTCGGAGCGCGCGCCGGTCGAGAAGAACACCTTCTTGTTGCGCTCGGCGACCTGCATGATGGTGAGCGAGGAGGCCGAGGAGATTTCGCCGAGCAGCACCACGGCGCCATCCTGCTCGATCATGCGCTGGGCCTTGGTCGAGGCGGTGGCCGGATTGACCGAGTCTTCCGAAATCAGGTCGATCTGCTTGCCCATGATGCCGCCGGACTGATTGATCTCTTCCGCGGCGAGCTTGACGCCGAGCTGGGCGTAGCTGCCGATGGCGCCGAGAAAACCGGTCAGCGGCACGAGATGGCCGATCTTGATCCGGGTTGCCTGGGCGCGAACGATCGCCGGAAATCCCAGAGCGGAAGCGCCGGCAAACGCGGCGCCTGTCTTCAACAAAGTACGTCGGCTGTAGCTGAACATGGCGGGTCTCCTCCCTGGGGGCGCGTCACGACGTCCTGCCTCCGATTCTCGCTATGCGAGGATGTGAGAGACGTTCTTTTATTATTGGATGATAATTCCGGACACAGCCGCGCCTGTCAACGCCAAATGCGTCGCAGATTCGCTTCAGGCGATTTTGGGAGAGGCGCTAGGAGGACTTCGCGGTGTCGCGGGCGCCGAACTCGGCGGACAACCGGGCGGCGGCGGTTTGCACCAGTTTGGCGCGGCTTTTCAGCACCTGGTCGGACATCCGCCAGATCGGGCCGGAAATGCCGAGCGCCCCGATCACGTCGCCGGTAAAATTGTAGACCGGCACCGCGATGCAGCGCACTTCCGCGTTGTACTCGCCGTCGTCGATCGCGATTGCGCTGCGCCGGATTTCCGCAATTTCGCGCAGCAGCACGGCAGGATCGGTGATCGACTTGCCGGTCGAAGGCTTCAATTCGACACGTTCGAGGAACCGCTTCAACTGGTCGGGGCGCAGCGAGGCCAGAATGATCTTGCCGAGCGCGGTGCAATGCGCCGGCCGCACCACCCCGACCCGGTCGGTGAGCTGGAACGCGCCGGAGCCGCTGGTACGGGCAATAACCACGACGGAATCGCCCATGCGGACCGCAAAATGCCCGCTCTCGCCGGTTTCCCGCGAGAGATCTTCCAGCACGGGTGTCGCGAGATTGACCATCTCGATTTCATCGAGCGCGCTGGCGGCGAGCGCGAACAACGGCCGGCCAACGCGGTAGCGCTTGGAATCCCGCTCCTGCCGCATGTAGCCCAGCGTCACCAGGGTCTTGGCAAGATGGAACGTGGTGGAATTATGCAGGCCGACAAGCTTGCTCAGTTCAGCGAGGCTGATGCCCTCGCGGTGGCGCGCGACTTCCTCCAGGATCGAAAACGCACGCCCGAGCGATTGCACGCCGCCGCGCTGACGCTCCTCGGCGTCGTCGTCGATGTTGGGCGCGTTCGATTGCACCAGCCGGGCGACCGCCGTCTTGCGTGGCGTGGCGGGCTTCTCGCTCGTCTTCGGCTTGGTTCGCGATTTCACGGATGGGTCTCCAGGAGGGCATGGCCGAATTCTATCAGGCTGCCCTCGTCAATGAATAGCACGATGCTCCGCTGCGGGCCTCTCCATCTATATACCACAATAGCAATTGACGTACAGTATTATGAGAAATAGGGTCCGCCCCTGTCGGCCGCGCAGACCAAGACGCGGCGTCCAGGTTTGTTGAGCAGGGAGAGAGTGATCCGATGGCGCGCAATATGCTCAACGGGGCCCAGGTCATCGTCGAATATTTGATCCAGGAGAAGGTGCCGCAGGTGTTCGGCCTGTGCGGCCACGGAAATATCCAGTTCATCGATGCGCTGTACGAGCGTTCCGACGACATCAAGACCATCTCGGTCCACCATGAGAGCGTCGCCGGGTTCATGGCCGACGTTTATTACCGGGTGTCAGGACGGCCGACCGCGACCTTCACCTCCTGCGGGCCGGGCTCGGCCAATCTGCCGATCTCGCTCGGCAATGCGTTCCTGGATTCGGTGCCGTTCATGGCGGTGACCGGCAATGTGCCGACCAGCCAGTTCAACCGCGGCGCGTTTCAGGAATTGTATCGGCACTATCAGGCCGACTTTCCCTCCACGGTGCGCTCCTACTGCAAGAAGGTGTTCCAGCCGACGCGGGGTGAGATGGTGCCGCTCGCGGTTCGGCAAGCCTGGAAGACGATGATGTCGGGACGTCCGGGGCCTGTCGTGCTGGATGTTCCCTTCGACGTGTTCATGGAGTCGGCCGCCGAAGAGGCGCCGAACGCGCAGGCCTGGAACGCCAACATCTCCAGCCGCTGCGGCGCCGATCCCGAGGGCGTGGTGAAGGCGGTCGATATGCTGCTCGGTGCCGAGCGGCCGGTGATGATCGTCGGGCAGGGCGTCCGCTATGGCGGCGCGGCCGAGGAATTGCTCAAGCTCGCCGAGCGTCTTCAGATTCCGGTGGCGGCATCGGCCAGCGGCCTTGGCGCGATCGATTGCAACCATCCGCTGGCGCTGGGCCTCGTCGCACGTGCCGGTCATTACCAGGCCAACCACGCGACGCGCCAGGCCGACGTGCTGCTGGCGATGGGGATGCGGTTCGACGATCGCACCTCGAGTTCCTGGATTCCCGGTTACTCCTTCACCATTCCGCCGACGCGGCTGATCCATGTCGACATCGACCCCGAGGAGATCGGCCGCAACTATCCGGTCGCGCTCGGGCTGATGGCCGACGTGCGGACGTTCCTGCGGCAGGTTCATGCCGAACTCGACCGCCGCGCCGATCTGACCAGGAAGGCCGACAGCCGCAAAAAATGGCTGGCGCAGATCGATACCTATCGCCAGGAATGGGATAAGTTCGTCGCACCCGGATTTTCCGACGACACCATGCCGATCAACCCGCAGCGTGCGGCGCTCGAGATCGACAAGGCGCTGCCGGAGAATGCGATCCTGGTCAGCGACATCGGCGTGCACCACAACTGGCTGCTGAGTTTTTGCAAGCCGAAGCGGCCGGACTCGCTGATCGGCTCGATGGGTTTTGGCCCGATGGGCTTTGGTGTCGCCGGCGTGATGGGGGCGAAATTCGCAGCCCCCGACCGGCCCTGCGTATCCGTGTGCGGCGATGGCGCCTTCTTCATGCACGCCAACGTGCTGGGAACGGCGGTCGAATATAATCTGCCCGTGGTCTGGGTGGTCTGGAACAATTACGCCTATGCCTCGATCCGCGGGTTGCAGCGCGGTTATCTCGGTGGCCGCGAACTGGCGACCGACTTCCACGATCCCGTGACCGGCCAGCGCTATAATCCGGATTTTGCCGCGATGGCGCGCTCCTGCGGCGTCGAGGGCGTGCGGGTCGATCGCGCCGGCGATATCGGCGAGGCCATCCGCAAGGGCATCGCCGCCAACAAGCCCTATCTGATCGACGTCGATATCGCCGCCGATATCAATCCCACGGGCGCCGGCGTCTGGGAATTGCCCGGCCTTGGCCAAAGCAAGGCGGGTATCGGCACCCGCTATCAGCCCGTCTGATTTGAACTGAGGAGAGCACATGTTGCTTGCAGGCAAGAAAATCGTCGTCGTCGGTGGTTCCTCCGGCATCGGTCTTTCGACCGCGGAAATGGCCAAGCGCGAGGGCGCCGACGTGATTGTTTCGTCCCGGAATGTCGAGCGCCTCGACAAGGTGGCGGAAAAGCTGAACGCGATCGCGATCCCGGCCGACGTCACCAGCGACGAAAGCATCGCTAAGCTGTTTCGCGCCTGCGGTCCGGTCGATCATGTCGTGGTCACGGCAGCTCAGCTTCGCACCGGTCCGTTCAAAACGGTCGCGATGGACGACGTGCGGTCCACGATGGAAAGCAAGTTCTGGGGCGCATGGCGGGTGGCGCGATCGGCAGAGATTCGCCCCGGCGGATCGCTGACATTGGTCTCAGGTTTCCTCAGCGTTCGCCCACGGCCGAATTCGGCCATCGTCAGTGCGGCCAATGGCGCGCTCGAATCGTTGGCAAAAGCGCTGGCGCTCGAACTGGCGCCGGTGCGCGTCAACGCCGTCTCGCCCGGCGTGATCGATACACCGATCCGCGCCGCGATGCCGGAGGAGGCGCGCCGTGATATGCTCGCCAAGACCGCCGCGGCGTTGCCGGTCGGCCGGGTCGGGATCGGCGACGATATCGCGCGGCAAATCCTGTCGTTCATGGCGAACGGCTTTGCGACGGGATCGATCGTCTATATCGACGGCGGCGCGCTGGTGATCTGATCGTCGCGGTAACTGAGGAGCACCATATGGCTTCAGAGGATCACGGCGCTTTCATCCGCAATATCGCCGAAGTGCCCTGGCGCGAGTTCCCCAATCATTTTGGCGGCGCACTGTCGAAACCGCTGGTGATGCCGGAGACGGCGGGCTCGCGTCACATTGACTACCGGATTTCGATGTACCAGCCGATGGCCCATGTCGCGCGGCACAAGCACAAGATCCAGGAACAGATCTATCACGTGCTCGAGGGCGAGGGGTTGATGGAAATCGCCGGCAAGAACCACATCGTGCGCAAGCACGACTTCATCTTCCTGCCGCCCGGAGTGGACCACGCCATCTCGAATTCCGGCCTGGTCGATCTGGTGTTCCTCGTCATCACATCACCGGTGACGGATGACGAGAAGCCGGTGTGACACGACGGCGACATTACGCCGCAAGATCGAGCAGCAGGCACGATGAGCCTCTAATCAGCACCTTGCGTCCGTTTGACGTGAGGACCGGCACATCGCCGTTGATCGCAACGAGTCCAAGCGCAATCAGGCCTTGAATTGTGAATCGATTCATCCGCTGTGGCCGGGATGTGGAGTTGCGCAAGTTCTTCAACACTTCCCACTGGTCGGGCGTCAGATCGTAGTCGACTTCGTCGTTCATGGCGTCCTAAAGACTCCTCGCATTCTCAAGGCGCGTGATAGCCGCCGCTCATGAAATTCGTGCGACCATAACGAGTCAGGATTTGGACGTGCGATGATGCGCCGTCACATCATCGTGTCATTGGAAACCTTCAACTGTCGCGAATCGTGACATGCTGCATTGCGTCAATGCGCCATAATCCTTAACCGCGCCGCACGCTGGCGCCGCCGTCGACCGGTAACGTCACGCCGGTGATGAAACTTGCTTCATCGGAGGCAAGGAACAGCGCGGCATTGGCGACGTCCCAGCCGGTGCCCATCTTCTGGCGCAGCGGAACCTTGCTGTCGCGCTCGGCTTCGACCTCGGCGCGGGTCTTCTTGAATTCGCGCGCGCGGGTATCCACCGCCATCGGCGTGTTCATCAGCCCGGGCAAGATCACGTTGGCGCGAATGCCGTATTGCGCGTTCTGGTAGGCGAGCTGTTCGGTAAAGGCGATCATCGCCGACTTGGTCGCCTTGTAGGCCACATACGGATAAGTGGTGATCGCGGCCATCGAGGAGATGTTGATGATGCTGCCGCTCTGTTGCTGGCGCATGATCGGGATCACATGCTTGGCGGCGAGGATGCAGCTCTTCAGATTGATCGCGACGCAACGGTCGAACGCCTCCTCGGTGATATCGAGCAGTTCGGCGTCGCCGCCGGACAGGCTGACGCCGACATTGTTGTGCAGGATATCGACACGTCCCCACCGTCGATGCGCATCCGCCACCATCGCCTTGATGTCTGCATTCCTGGTGACGTCGGTCTTGAAGGCGATCGCCGTGCCCTGTTTGGCCGCGATCAAGTCGACGGTCTCCTGCGCCGATTCGAGATGGTGATCGACGCACAGCACCCTGGCGCCCTCGCGTGCGAAGGTGAGCGCGGTGGCGCGGCCGTTGCCGATACCCTCGCCGGGGCTCTGGCCGGCACCGACGACGATGGCGACACGATCTTTCAGACGCATTTCATTCCACTCCCGGGATCGGGTACTGTTGCAGTACCTCTTTGTAATAGGGCTCGTTGTCCATCTTCATCGTGGCCAGCACGCGGACCACGGCGCAGTAGAACGCGATGGTGACCACGAGATCGGTCATGTGTTCGTCGGAGAGGTCTTGCTTGATCTCGGCGAAGGTCGCATCCGACATCGCAAGCTCGCGCACCATCTCGCGGGCGCCGCGCAGGATCGCTTTGGCTGATGGTTCGAGGTTCGAGGGTTTTCCGTCGGTCTCGGCCATCATCGCCTTGATGTCGTCATCAGTGACGCCGAACTCCTTGCCGATCTTGACGTGATGGGTGAATTCGTATTCCGACTTCTCCATCCAGCCGACCTGCAGGATCGCAAGTTCGCGCAGGCGCGGGTCGAGCTTGCTCTTGTGTCGGATGTAACCGCCGAGGCCGGAGAAGGCGCGCGCCATGTCAGGCGAGTTGACCAGCAGCTTGTGCAAATTGGTGTTGCGCTTGAGCATGTCGCGATATTCAGGGGCGACCTGGTCGGCCTCGAGATAGGGCAGGCGGGCCATTTTATTGTTTTCCTTATTGGCAAGTTCGTCCGGCCGCGTCGGACGCGGCCGCGTTAGGTCGGCTCAGCCGTAGAGGGCTTTATGCTCGCTCGCGTAATTGGCGTAGGAATCCTTGATGCTCGCGAGATTGAGCAGCATGGTGGCGACGGACGTGTCGTCGGCGCCGAATACCGTGGTGCGCACCCACATGCTCTCGGTCCGGCGGCTGCCGCTCAGCGCCACGACCTCGCGTTCGGTGACGTAGTTCTCGCCGGCGAATAACGGCCCGCGCAACAGGCGGATTTCCTGATCCGCGAACAGTCCGACCGCGGGGCCTCGTACCGGCAACTGATCCTCGCGGGCGCGGTATTGAAACAACACGCTCAGCATCTCCATGGGGATAATGGCCCGGCCCCAGGGATTGAATTCCCCAGAATAATACGCCGAAGGTTCGGTGATGACCTTCAGCTTCTCGGCCAGCGAAAACGGATAGAGATCGCCCATGTTCTGGTCGAAATCCATTTTCACAGGTATCCGGCCGGTCTTCATGCCGACCTTGAGGTCGGCGAGGATCACGGGGTCGGTGAGCGGCTTCAGTTCGCCGAGCCGCCGGTGCAGTGCCGTTTCCGTCCCGTCACCGCCGACCGACGCGGTGCCGCGCAAGATCTCGGTGCCGTCGCGCTTTGTCATTCCGATGGCGCAAATCGTCTGGCCCGGCTTCGGCTTCTCGATATTGGCCTGGACTTCCTCGCCTTCGAAGGCGGGATTGCGATAATGCGCCGAGAGACAGCCGGTCTCGAACCAGGCCTGGCCCCAGATCCGTTCGCACAACGGCGCGAACTGGCTGAAATGGGTCGGGCCTTCGATGGTGCCGCCCTGAAAGCCGAGCTTTTGCGCGGTCGCATCGTCGTGGATCGAGGCGTGCGAATCGTAGACCTGCGCCTGCAGCATCTGCTTTGGGCGCCGCCACGGACCGACCAGCACATCGCCGCTCTCCAGTACCTCGGTCGTGAATGCCGCTTCTGTCATCTCTAAGCTTTCCTTGGCTCTCCCGTTTGCCGCCAGCGTTTCAAAGAAGAGGGGGTTCGGCAAGGGTGAGGGCGAAATCCACATCGCAGCCGAGATATGTCCTGCCGCCATGCATTCAGGCTGGGCACGCATAGCAAAACCGGTGCATTCTGACCCCCAATTAGACCGGTTCAAAATAGCCGGCAGAGCGATAGACGCGACGGGGAGCGAAAAATGGCGTTGATGGACGTTGGGCTGGACGACAAGTACCGGCTGGATGCGAAGCGCATCTTTCTTTCCGGTACGCAGGCGCTGGTCCGGCTGCCGATGTTGCAGCGCGAACGCGACCGCGCGCAGGGGCTCAACACCGCGGGGTTCATCTCGGGTTATCGCGGTTCACCGCTCGGCATGTACGATCACGCGCTGTGGCGTGCGAAATCCTTCCTGAGGGAACACAACATCGAGTTCGCGCCCGGCCTCAACGAGGATCTGGCGGCAACGGCGGTGTGGGGCAGCCAGCAGGTCGGAATGTTCCCGGGCGCCAAGGTCGATGGCGTGTTCGGCATCTGGTACGGCAAGGGTCCCGGCGTCGATCGCTCGATGGACGCGCTCAAGCATGCCAACTCGGCCGGCACTTCGCCCAATGGTGGCGTGATCGCGCTGGCCGGTGACGATCACGGCTGCCAGTCCTCGACGCTGGCGCATCAGAGCGAACAGGTATTCGCGGCGGCATTGATGCCGGTGGTCAACCCTGCGACGCTGCAGGACTATCTCGACCTCGGCATTTTGGGATTTGCGCTGTCGCGCTATTCCAGTTGCTGGGTCGGGTTCAAGGCAATCTCGGAAACGGTTGAGAGTTCGGCCTCGATCGTCAGCGATCCCGACCGCATCAAGATCATCACCCCCAGTGATTTCGAGATGCCTCCGGGTGGTTTGTCGATCCGCTGGCCGGATGCGCCGCTGGAGCAGGAGCGCAGGCTTCACGGCCCGAAGATGCAGGCGGTCGCCGCCTTCACGCGCGTCAATCGCTTCGACCGGATCGTGCTGGATTCGAAACCGGCGCGGCTTGGCATCATGGCGACCGGCAAGGCCTATCTCGACCTGCGCCAGGCGCTGGCCGATCTCGGTATCACCGACGCCGAAGCGCAGGCGCTGGGACTGCGCATCTACAAGGTCGCGCTGACCTGGCCGCTGGAGGAGCACGGCGCACGTGCGTTCGCCGAGGGCCTGCAGGACGTGCTTGTGGTCGAGGAGAAGCGCGGCTTCATCGAGGATCAACTGCTGCGCATCCTCTACAATGTCGATGCTATGAGGCGCCCCTCGGTGGTCGGCAAGCGCGACGAGACCGGCGCGATGCTGCTGCCAAGCGAAGGCGAACTCACGCCCACCATGGTCGCCGCCGCTGTCGTGGCGCGGCTCCGCCGGCTCGGCCATCGCAGCCCGGCGCTGGAACAGCGCCTGGCAAAACTCGAGGCGTTCGACCGGCCCGCGGAGGGCATTGGTGCCGCAAAGCTGCAGCGGACGCCGTATTTCTGCTCGGGCTGCCCGCACAACACCTCCACCAAAGTGCCTGAGGGCAGCCGCGCGATGGCCGGCATTGGCTGTCACGGCATGGCGCTCTCGGTGCCGAACCGCCGGACAGCTACGATCTCGCATATGGGCGCCGAAGGTGTTACCTGGATCGGGCAGGCGCCGTTCACCAGCGAACAGCACGTGTTCCAGAATCTCGGCGACGGCACCTACACGCATTCGGGCTTGCTGGCGCTGCGCGCGGCTTCCGCCGCCGGCGTCAACATCACCTACAAGATCCTCTACAACGACGCTGTCGCGATGACCGGCGGCCAGCCCGCCGAAGGCGGCCTGACCGTGTCGCAGATCGCGCATCAGGTTTCCGCCGAAGGTGCCAAGCGCCTTGCGATCGTCTCCGATGATCCCGAGAAATACCCCAGCAATTATTTCCCCGCGGGCGCCACTGTTCATCACCGCCGCGAACTCGACGCCGTGCAGAAGGAACTGCGTGACGTCAAGGGCCTCTCGGTCCTGATCTACGACCAGACCTGCGCCGCCGAAAAGCGCCGTCGCCGCAAGCGCGGGCTTTATCCGGACCCGCCGAAGCGTGTCTTCATCAATGAGCGCGTCTGCGAAGGCTGCGGCGACTGCTCGGCGGCCTCCAACTGCGTCTCGGTGCAGCCGCTGGAAACGGAACTCGGCCGCAAGCGCCGGATCGACCAGTCGAACTGCAACAAGGATTTCTCCTGCATCGAGGGCTTTTGTCCGAGTTTTGTTACCGTGCATGGCGGCAAGTTGCGGAAGGCCGATCGTGCTGCGGCTGATCCGTCGGCGTTGTTCGCCGATCTGCCTCTGCCGACACTGCCTGCGCTGGACGGCGCCTTCAACATCCTCGTCACCGGCATCGGCGGCACCGGCGTCATCACCATCGGCGCGTTGCTCGGCATGGCCGCGCATGTCGACGGCAGGGCCTGCTCGACGCTCGACTTCACGGGATTGTCGCAGAAGAACGGCGCGGTCATGAGCCACGTCCGCATTGCGCCCTCGGCGGACGATCTCGCCAATGTCCGGATCGGCCCCGGCAGTGCCAATCTCATTCTCGGCTGCGATATCGTCGTCGCCACCAGCATCCCGGCGCTGAGCCGCGCCGAGCGCGGCCTGACGCGCGCGATCGTCAACGCCGACCTGTTGCCGACCGCAAGTTTTGTCATTGATCCCGATATCGATTTCCAGGCCGGCGCGATGCGCGACTCGCTCAACGAGGCGGTGAGCGCAACCGATCTCGATATCCTCGACGCGACCGGTCTTGCCTCAGCCCTGATGGGCGACAGCATCGCGACCAATTCCTTCATGCTCGGCTTTGCGTTTCAGCGCGGCGCAATCCCGCTGTCGCTGGAGGCGATCATGAAGGCGATCGACCTCAATGGCGCGGCGATCGAGATGAACAAGCTGGCGTTCTCCTGGGGCCGGTTGGCCGCGCACGACCTGCAACGCGTGGTCAGCGCCGCGCGCTTCAAGGCGCAGGGTGCCGCACCGGTCAAGCGGACGCTGGATGAGACCATCGCTCACCGTGCGGACTTCCTGACCGACTACCAGAACGAGGCCTATTCGAAGCGCTACCTCGCCGAGGTCGCGCGGGTGCGTGCCGCCGAAGCCAAGGCGTCGCCCGCGGCGCAGGACCTTACCGAAGCCTTTGCAAAGGGCCTGTTCAAGCTGATGGCCTACAAGGACGAGTATGAGGTGGCCCGACTTTATTCCGACGGCGAGTTTGCAAAAGCGTTGAAGGAGCAGTTCGACGGCGATCCGGGCGTCAAGGTCAGCCTCGCACCGCCGTTGCTGGCGCGTCGCGACAAGGTGACCGGGCATTTGCGCAAGCGCGAATTCGGTGGCTGGATCCTCAAGGCGTTCGATGTCCTGACGCGCTTCAAATTCCTGCGCGGCACCGCGTTCGATCCGTTCGGCTATACCTCCGAGCGCCGGATGGAGCGGGCACTGCCGGGCGAATATTCCGACATGATCCTCCGCCACCTCGACACGGCCAAACCGCAGGATTGGCCGCGGCTGGTGGCGCTGGCGAAGACGGCTGACCTGGTGCGCGGCTACGGCCACATCAAGGAGGCCAATGTCGCGCGCTACCGCCAGGAATGCATGCGGCTGCAGGGCACGATCGGGCAGCCGGTTGCGCAAGCCGCGGAATAGGTTCCGGGGAACGGGCCGCGGATTTTTCGCGGCCGCCGTAGTTAGCAGGTAACCTTGCCGAAAATTTCGGCTGGAAAAGGCCTGCCGGCTTCCTACATGTTCCCGGTTATCGTTATTTTTAGTCATTTCAGGAGGCCCATAATGGTCCTGAAGAGCGCTTTAGCTGCAGCGGTTTGCACGGGGTTTTTGGCATTGGCCGGCTCCGCGACGGCGGCCGAGTATCGTCCGGGTGAGTTGCTCAGCCTTGATCTTCCGAGCGCCGTATTTTCGCCCAAGCGAATCGGGCCGGAGGCGCGGTTCGGGCCGGTTCGGATCGAGGCAAGGTCGGAGGACACGGAGGCGGATCTGGATTCGACCATCTGGCCCAAGCTGCCGCCACGCAAGGCGCATGCCGCCAAATCTCAGGCCGAGAAGTCCGGCACTGAGGCGCCGCGCGCCGCAGCGCGTGCCAAGCTGGCGAAGCCGCGCCACAATCCGCTCGATGCGCAGGCGCGCGATACCCGGATTCAAACCTGGCCGTGCAGGTCCGGCGGCATCTGCAACTGGCAGCGATAGAAGCGGTCGATCAGGGCTTTCCGATCAGAAAGAAGACAGCCACGATCAGCACCGAGAGCGTCGTGATCACGCCGAGCACGGCGGCGGCGATCGCCGGCAGTTGATGCGAATCCAGCCATCGTTGCAACGCGTTGCCCATCGCTCTTCCTGACCCGATCTTGATTTGCCCAGCGCCTTGCGGGCAGTCTATTTATAGCGGTCTATCCCACGCAATCCAATGCCGTCCATGCGGCTTTCGTCTTCCCCCGCGACACCTTACGCCTTTGGGAGCATTCAATGGAAAATCTGCAAACGCAGGGCATTGCCCTGCCGAGGCTTGGGCTTGGTAGCTTTCGCCTGCAGGGCGATGCCTGCCGCGCTGCGGTTGAAAGCGCGATTGCGCAGGGTTACCGCCATATCGACACGGCTGAAATGTACGGCAATGAGGAGGCGATCGGTGCTGCAATCGCGGCTTCGCGCGTCGCGCGAACGGACCTGCATGTCACCACCAAGGTCTGGAACGAAAACCTGGCGCCGGACGCGATCCGCCGGGCGTTCGATGCTTCCCTGAAGAAACTGCGGCTCGATCAGGTCGATCTCTATCTGGTGCACTGGCCGTCGCGGAACATGAACCTGCCGGCGATGTTCGAGACCTTGATGAAGCTGAAGCAGGAGGGCCGCACCCGCGCCATCGGGGTCGCCAATTTCAACATCGCGCTCTTGAAAACCGTGGTCGAGGAGATCAAGGCTCCGATTGCCTGCAACCAGGTCGAATACCACGTGATGCTGGATCAGACAAAGCTGCGCAAATATCTCAGCGCCAAATCGATTCCGCTGGTTGCCTATTGCCCGCTGGCGCAGGGCCGCGTGGCGTCGGACGAGACGCTGACCGCGATCGGTCGCAAGCATAATGCCAGCGCCGCACAGGTGGCCCTGAAATGGTTGCTCGATCAGGACGGCGTCGCCGCGATCCCGAAGGCCTCGCGCGCCGAAAGCCAACAGGCCAATCTCGACGCGCTGAAGCTGCGGCTTGATGACGACGATCGAAAGGCAATCGCGGCCTTGCCGAAGGACAAACGTTGTGTAAATCCCGCCTTCGGGCCGGCGTGGGATTGAAGGCGATTCCTCCTTTTCCGTCCGCCGGAATTCAAGGTTTTTCGCTACACACGGGCTGAGGTCCAGTCCATACTGGGTGGCATCAAAGGGAGGTCTAGAAAATGCGTGAAGCTGTTATCGTTTCCTATGCACGAACGGGGCTGGCGAAGTCCGGCCGCGGCGGGTTCAATATCACCCCTCCGATGTCCATGGCGGCCCACGCCATCAAGCACGCGGTCGAGCGCGCCGGCGTCGACAAGGATTACGTCGAGGACTGCTATCTCGGCAATTGCGCGCACGGCGCGCCCAATATCGGCCGCCAGGCGGCGCTGCTGGCTGGCATGCCAAAGTCGACGGCCGGCGTTTCGGTCAACCGCTTCTGCTCCTCGGGGCTGCAGACCATCGCGATGGCCGCCAACTCGATCCGTTCGGACGGCGCCGACTGCATCGTGGCCGGTGGCGTTGAAAGCATCTCGATTCCCGGCGGCGGCTCGCCCAAGGAATCGATCGATCCGGATCTGCTCAAGACCGCGCCCGACATCTTCATGGCGATGATCGATACCGCCGACATCGTCGCCGAGCGCTACAAGCTCAGCCGCGAATACCAGGACGAGTACTCGCTGGAATCGCAGCGCCGCATGGCCGCGGCGCAGCAGGCCAACAAGTTCAAGGACGAAATCGTCCCGATGAAGACCAGGATGAAGGTGGTCGACAAGGCGACCAAGGCGGAAAGCATCGTCGACTACACGGTCGATCGCGACGAGTGCAACCGTCCCGAGACCACCATGGAAGGCCTCGCCAAGCTCGAGCCGGTCAAGGGCCCGGGCAAATACGTCACTGCCGGCAATGCCAGCCAGCTTTCGGACGGTGCGGCGGCTGTCGTGCTGATGGAAGCCAAGGATGCCGAAAAGCGCGGCCTGCAGCCGCTCGGCCGTTTCGTTGCCTGGGCGGCGGCGGGCTGCGAGCCGGATGAGATGGGCATCGGCCCGATCTTCGCCGTGCCGAAGCTGTTGAAGCGCCATGGCCTCAAGATCGACGACATCGACATCTGGGAATTGAACGAAGCCTTCGCCAGCCAGTGTCTGTATTCCCGCGACAAGCTCGGCATCGACCCCGAGAAGTACAATGTCAACGGCGGCTCGATCGCGATCGGCCATCCCTTCGGCATGACCGGCGCGCGGCTCACCGGCCACATATTGCAGGAAGGCCGTCGCCGCAAGGCGAAGTGGGGCGTCGTCACCATGTGCATCGGTGGCGGCCAGGGCGGCGCAGGCCTGTTCGAAATCTACAGCTGATTGGCCGTTACAAGCCGCTTCGCTGAACAAGCTTGACGATCATACGAACAAAAAAAATGGCTCCGCGAGGAGCCATTTTCCGTTGAGGCGCAAGTTTCGTTGAGGCGCAAGCCTCAGTAACGATAACGCTTCTTGATCACGACCGTGTTGCGATGATGACGGTGTCCGCGATGGTAGCCGCGGTCGTGATGACGGCGGTATTCGGCCCGCGCACCATGACCATGGTGATGATGGCCGTGGTAACCGCTGCCTCGCTTGATCACAACAGTCTGAGCGCTTGCAATCGACGGCGCCGCAACGATGATCGCGGCAACGGCCGCAAGCACATATCCAAACTTCCTCATAGTTCTCATCCTCTTTCAATTGAGCGGAGATGTAACATTGCGGTGACACGAACGTTCCCGAGGGAACTCGAAGAGAATTCTGAATGTCTATTAAGCAAGGATCTGTGGATGCAATGCGTGCGTTGGTTCCAGGCACGAGAACGTTTCTTTAGTCCAATGAATCACGCTCGACACATTGCGTCTACACGTGGCCGTTCCGGACAACCGCGATCCCACGGACCGTCCAGCCGCATGGTCATTTGATACCCGTGTGGGTTGATCGTGGGCATGCGCCGGCTTGCGGAAAGCCCGGTCCCGGCGCATCATCGCGCCATAAAATCATATGGGGGAGCGATGCCATGAGCGGGTTTTCACGCCGTGATTTTCTGAGCCTGACCGGCTCAGCCGCCGTTGCCGCGATGTCCGCACCGGCCAATGCCGCGATGGGACCGAACGACAAGTTCGACCTTGTGATCAAGGGTGGCGATGTGCTCGATCCCAGCCAGTCGCTGCGAGGAAAACGTGATATCGGCATTCGCTGGGGGATGATCGAGGCGGTTGAGGCCGATATTCCGGCGGCACGAGCCTCCAAGACCATCGACGCCACCGGCAAACTGGTGACGCCGGGATTGATCGACCTGCACTCCCACGTCTATCCCTATGGCTCGGGGATCGGCATTCCGGCCGACGAATTGGTGCAGGCCCAGGCAACGACGACAGTGGTGTCGGCAGGGGATGCCGGCGTCAACAATCTCGCCGCGCTCCGCCGTTACATCGTGGCGCAATCGCGCGCGCGGATTTACGCCTTCGTCCATATCGCCAATCACGGTCTGTCGGGCTTCCCGGTGGCCGAACTCTACAACATCGACCACGCGCAGCTCGACGCCTGCGCGATGGCGCTGGCCGAGAATCCGGACTTCCTGCTCGGCGTCAAAGTCCGGATGTCGGAGAATGTCATCGCCAGGCACGGTCTCGAACCACTGAAGCGAGCCATCAAGGCCTGCGAGATGTGCGGCTGGCCGGCCAAGATGATGGTGCATATCGGTGGCGTCGAGACCAGGGAGTTGATGTCGCAGATTCTCGATCTGCTGCGGCCGGGCGACGTGCTGACTCATGCCTATTCCGGCGCACCGAACATCGGCGGCGTCTTCACCAACATCGTGCAGGATGGCAAGCTGCTGCCGGCAGCGCTTGCCGCCAAGCAGCGCGGCGTGATGTTCGACGTCGGGCATGGCGGCGGCAGCTTCGATTTCACGGTGGCTGAGCCCGCGATCGCGGGCGGCTGCCCGCCCGACACGATCTCGTCCGATATCCACGTCTTCTCCGGCAACTCGCCCGGCATGCCGTATCTGCCGAACGTGATGAGCAAGTTCATCCCGCTCGGATTTACCGTGGAGCAGGTGGTGGCGATGGCAACCTCGGCGCCGGCAAAGATCATCAACCGCGCCCCGAAAATCGGCACGCTGCAGATCGGCGCGCCCGGTGACGTCGCGATCATGGAGCTGGTGGAGGCGCAGGTCTCGTTCGTCGACACCCGCAACAACAAGCGTGAGGGCAAGCTGCTGCTGAAACCGGTGCAGACCGTGATCAACGGCGTGCCGTTCGGCCGGCCCTATCAGGCGCCGTTCGCGGTGCGGTGAGGGGCGCTGTCAGTCGCTTTTTCGTCATGGCCGGGCTTGTCCCGGCCATCCACGTCTTTCTTGCTTGGTGGAAGCCAAGACGTGGATGCCCGGCACAAGGCCGGGCATGACGACGTTCGGTGCAAGGCGCTATTTCATTGATCTCTTTTTGAGTCAGACTCTCAAGTGCGCGCCCGCTTCTCCACATTGGCGCTTCGCTCGGGCACGCCGAACTCCTTGCGGCAGACGTCCGCCAGCACGGCGACGCCTTGGCGGATCTGCTCATGGGAGGGGCTGGCAAAGCACAGCCGCAAGCGGCTGCCGGCATAGGACTTGTCGGTCGACCATTCCGGCCCCGGGTTGATGGCGACGCCGGCGGCCAATGCAGCCTGATACAGTTTCAGCGTATCGACATTGTCGGGGAGTTTGACCCACAGGAAGATGCCACCCTTGGGATCCTCGAACTCGGCTGATGTGCCGAACTGCTCGTTGAGCGCCTCCATCAGCGTGTCGAGCTTGGCGCGCAGGCCGCGCGTCAGCTTCGGCACGTGGGTTTCGAAATGCGGCGCGCAGAATTCCGCCAGCACCATCTGCTCCAGCGCGCCGGAGCCGGCATCGGTCTTCAGCGCCAGCATTCGCGACATCATCTCCCAGGGCGCGACGATGAATCCGACCCGCAGCGCCGGCGCAATCGATTTGGAAAACGAGCCGATATGGATGACGCCGCCTTGCTTGCTCATCGCATAGATCGCGGGCGGGCGCTGGCCGTTCCAGATCAGGTCGGCGTAGCAATCGTCCTCGAAGATCGGCACGCCGTATTCCTGCGACAGTTTTATCATTTCGGCGCGCCGCTCCTCCGGCAGGATCGAACCGGTCGGGTTCTGCACGGTCGGGATGGTGTAGATGTATTTCGGCATGATGCCGCGGCGCTTGTGGTCGGCCAGCGCCGCCGCCAGCGCATCCATCCGCATGCCCTCGTCGTCGAGGGGAATGCCGACCGTCTTGACGCCGAGCCGGGTCAGCCGGCTCAGCGAGCCCTGATAGGTCTCCTGTTCGATCAGCACGGTATCGCCGCGCGCCAGGAGCGTCGCGTTGACGAGGTCGAGCGCCTGCAGCGAACCGGAGACGATCATGACGTCGTCGGCGGTGCAGCCGATGCCGGCATCGCGCTTGAGTTTCCTGGTGAGGAATTCGCGCAGGGGGCGGTAGCCCTGCGGGCCGCTGGCGAGGCCGTAGGTCGCGAGCGTCTTGCCCTCGCGCTGGAGCACGGCAGTCATCGCCTCGATCAGGCCATCGACCGGCACCTGGTCGGGATCATTGTTGCCGCCGACGAAACTGTATTTGGCCAGACCCGTCCACCGCGCCGCCGGCGCCGGCAATCCGGCCGGCAGCAATGGTGCGAAATCGAAAATTGATGCGGTAGACATTGGACATTCACTCCCGTTTTGTTTTTCGTTGAGACGGCCGCTGGCGCGGCCCTCCGGTATTTGGTTAGTTCTTGCCGGTGATCTTAGTCGGTCGCCGCCGGGGGATGAAAGCGGAATGTCAGCTATCGATGCTGCCCGATATGACGGGGGGTGCGTGCGGGGTTCGCCGTCAGGAACCTTCTAAAATTGCCGGATGCTGCCGGCCACGTGCGCCTGAGCGTCCGGTGCGGAAAGGATCGACAGGCAGGCAAGAATCGCTAGAAAGAGACCTGTCAGGCGGATATGACACATTGCTCGTTTGACCATTGCGCCCCGGCCTCTAGGTTGCAATGAGGAAAAGTCAGGAAATATGCACGAGCTTATCGGCGATATCACTTTATGCATCCTGTTTGCCTGGGTGCTTGGCTTGCTGGCCCATTTTACCCGGCAGCCGCTGATCCTCGCCTACCTTATCGCCGGGTTTGTTATCGGTCCATTCGGCATGAAATGGGTCCATTCCAAGGACTCGATTCACGTCATCTCCGAACTCGGCCTGATCTTCATGCTGTTCATGATCGGGCTGGAAATCGACCTGAAAAAGATCGTGCGCGCCGGCAAGGTCATCTTATTTGCCGCGGGCGGGCAATTGGTCGGCGGCTGCCTGCTCGGGATCCTGTTCTTCTGGGGTATCGGGCTGTCGATGGGGGCGGGCCGTTTCGACGCGCTGTATCTCTGCGTCGCCTGCGCGCTCTCCTCGACCGTCATCATCGTCAAGGTGCTGTACGAGAAGCGTGAACTCGATACGCTGCCCGGCCGCATCACGCTCGGCGTCCTGGTGCTGCAGGACATCTTCGCGATCCTGTTCCTGGCGGTGCAGCCGAGCCTCGACAATCTCCAGGTGAGCGTGATCCTGATCTCGATCGGCCGGGTCGGCGTGCTGGTCGCGACCGCCTTGGTGCTGAGCCGGTATTTGCTGCCAAGACTTTTTCACCAGATCGCGCGGCGGCCGGAGTTGATCCTGCTCGGCGCCCTGGCCTGGTGCTTCCTGATCGGCGAGATCGCCGAGCGCTTGCATCTGTCGCGCGAGATGGGTTCGCTGGTTGCCGGCGTCTCGCTCTCGACATTCCCCTATGCGCTGGACGTCACCGCCAAGGTGACGACGCTGCGGGACTTCTTCATCACGCTGTTCTTCGTCGCCTTGGGCATGACCATTCCCATTCCCGGCGCGTCGGTGATTTGGCTGGCGCTGCTGATTGCCGCCTTCACCGTCGTGAGCCGCATCGTGACGACGTTTGTGCCGCTCTACCTGATGAAACAGGGTCTGCGCGCCAGCCTGTTGCCGGCGATCAATCTGGCGCAGATCTCGGAGTTTTCGCTGGTTGTGATCCAGACCGGTGTGGTCGCGAACCATATCGGCACCGAAACTTCGAGTGCGGCGTCGTTCGCCTTCGTCATTTTGGCCGTGATCAGCACCTTCGTGATGGGCAAGAGCGATGAGATCACGCGAGCTCTGATCAATCCGATGAAGAAGATCGGCCTGCGCGATCTCGATCACGGCCAGGGCGAGGCCGTACATGAGGGCGGCCACGAAGCCCGCCGCATTGTCATTCTCGGCTTCTTCCGCGCTGCGAGCGCGCTGCTGGCCGAAATCGAGCGGCAGAATCCGCTCGTGCTCGAACAGATCACCGTGATCGATTTCAATCCCAACGTGTTCCGGACGCTGGCCGATCGCGGCCTGCACGTGATCTATGGCGATATCAGCAATGTCGATACGCTGCTGCATGCCGGTATCGGCAAGTCGGAGCTGATCATCCTGAGCGTGCCGGACTCGCTGCTGAAGGGCGCCAACAACGAAAAGCTGGTGCGGCACGTCCGCACTCTCAACCCATCAGCCAAAATCGTGGCGACCGCGGATATGCTTCGCGACGTCAATGATCTCTACGCAGCCGGCGCCGATTACGTGACCGTAACGAGGGTCAGCGACGCCCACGAACTCTATACCGTGATCGAGGCAGCGCAGGCGGGATTGCTGGGCGAGAAGCGCGCCGAAATGGACACGCTGCTCGCCGAGCGCAAGGAAGTGCTGCCGTAAGGCCTTCTGCTCGCAGATGGGAGCGGGATGTGGACGTGTGACGTCCCGCACGCATCCGCTTGAACCGGATTTAATGCAGCCGACACTGAGTACCGTATGGCGCGCCATTCCTTGGCGGCAAAGAAATTTCATTCGGTATGCGGTTATCATTATCGTCATCAAACAGCGCTCGTGCATCGGGCCTGGCGTCCCCGTCGTCCACGCTGTTCGGTTGCCTGATGGCGGGAACGGCCGCGATCCTGTTCCAGCTGACGCTCGGCACGCTGGTCGTTGCGTACACGCCGGTCGTGCCGTGGATCATCGGCGTGTTCCTGCTCGGTCTGCCGCTGGCCTTCGGCGTCACGCGATCTCGGCCCGGCCTGTTCATGCCTGCGGTCGCGATCATGACGTTGACGGGCGTGTCGCCGGTCTTTGTCGTGGATGCCCCCTTGTGGGGCCGCACCGTCAATCTGCGTCTGGTCGACGATATTCCTGAAGGTGTCGGCGTTGCCGGCTACACCACGCCGCGCTGGCGCGTTGCAGGCGAGTTCGCAAGCGAGGCGCGCTTGAGCGGCGGTCGTGGCAGCAAGAGTTATGGCACCCGCCGTCTTGCGCCGCTGGTCGGCGAGGGCTGGAGACCGGAGCTTCCCGTCGAGGTCTGGGTCGCGGGCGAAATCAGGGATTCCGGACGCATTCTCGCCTCGCATCCGCAATTCTGGAACGAATCCGGCGGCGAATATGTCCGGTTCGTCGGCGTGGCCGTATCCGGTGCGCAGATCATCGCGCGCGATGCGGCCATAAAATTCGGCCTCAAGACCCTGGATGAGCCGCTCATCGTGACCCGCGCCCCTTCGGTTGCGGGTGTCCTCGCAGAGCAATACCGGGCCATTGCGCGGATGGCAGCCGTGCCCTTGCTGGCATGGGCGGTCTGCATCATCCTTGCTGCAGGCTTCTCCAAATGGCGCGAGCAGCGCGGGCGGTGAGTTCTCGCGCTACAGGCTGCTTTCCTGCGCTGGTGCGCCAGCGCTGAGGTCGTGCCGAGCCCGATCGTGTAGCCGTCCGGCTGGGCGTGGATGACGGCCCCCGTGCCGATGGTGGCGGAAGCGGTGGGACTGGCCTGCGGCCCCTGCCATCAGGGCGAACCCCGCCCATGCCGTCAGCTGGAAATTCAACCGAAAATGCATATGTCTCTTCCCCGAGTGCCTGCCGATTTCGTACAGCGAAACGCTTCGGCGACGTTCTGCCCCGCGTATTGATGCTGGCGCGGGCCCATGAGTCCGGCTAATGCACTCCCTGTCCAAAGCGAGAATTTGAGAAAATGGCCGATACGATCCAGGAAGTTCTGCAAGCCTTTGCCAAGGGCGAACTCGTCGTCGTCACCGATGATGACGACCGGGAGGGTGAGGGCGATCTGATCGTCGCCGCCTCGCTCTGCACCGCCGAGAAAATGGCGTTCATCATCCGCCATACCTCGGGCATCGTCTGCGCGCCGATCACGCAGGAAGACGCGCGCCGGTTCCGGCTCGATCCGATGGTCGCGCATAATGATTCCAACCACACCACCGCCTTCACCGTCTCGATCGACTACAAGCCCGATGGCGGCACAGGTATTTCGGCTGACGAGCGCGCCTCCTGCTGCCGGGCGCTGGCCAACCCGAATGCCGGCGCCAGTGATTTTGCCCGGCCCGGTCATATCTTTCCGCTGATCGCCCGCGACGGCGGCGTGCTGCTGCGTTCCGGTCATACCGAGGCCGCGGTCGATCTTTGCAAGCTCTCCGGCCTGCCGCCGGTCGGCGTCATTTCCGAGTTGATGAACGACGACGGCACCGTGATGAAGGGCATGCAGGTGGCAAAATTCGCCGCCACCCACAAGCTCAAGCACGTCACGATCGCTGACATGATCGCCTACCGCCAGGCGCGCGAGAAGCTGATCGAGCGGGTCGCAACGTTTACGACGGATAGCCCGATCGGGCCGCTGCAGGGCTACGCCTACCGTTCGCCGTTCGATGAGATTGCGCATGCCGCCTTCGTCTATAACGGCATCGGCGACGGCAAGAACGTGCTGACGCGGCTGCACAAGCCCAACATCGTCAAGGACCTGTTCACCGGCCAGGCGCGCATGCAGATCGTGCTGAACCATTTCAAGCAGGCCGGCCGCGGCGTGCTGGTGTATTTGCGCGACGGCGCCGCCGGCGTTCCGGTCGAGCCGGTCGGCGAACAGAAATCCGCCGAGGCCGATCGCAACCGACAATGGCGTGAAGTCGGCGTCGGCGCGCAAATATTGCGCGACCTCGGTATCACGTCGATCCGGCACCTGACGTCGTCGGTACACGACTACAAGGGACTGTCCGGTTTCGGGATCGAGATCGTCTCCAACGAACGGCTCGAAGGGTAGCTCGTCATTCCGGGGCGATGCCAAGCATCGAGCCCAAAATCTCGAGATTCCGGGTTCGCATCTTCGATTCGCCCCGGAATGACGGCGAGGCCCAATTCAATTGCGCTTCGGACGATAGCGCACTAATTTGGCCGCCAATTCCAATCAGGACAGTGATGCGAAAGGGATTTTTATGAGCGTGCGCCCTCAGTCCAAGGACAAACCGACATCGGCGGGTTTCCAGTGGGACGATCCGTTCCTGCTCGATGAGCAGCTTACCGAAGACGAACGCATGATCCGCGACACCGCGCGTGCCTATGCGCAGGACAAGCTGCTGCCGCGTGTCACCAAGGCCTATCTCGAGGAAAAGACCGATCGCGAGATCTTCAACGAGATGGGCGAACTCGGCCTGATCGGCATCACGCTGCCGGAAGAATATGGCTGCGCCAGTGCAAGCTATGTCGCCTATGGCCTGGTGGCGCGCGAGATCGAGCGCGTCGATTCCGGCTATCGTTCGATGAACTCCGTGCAGTCCTCGCTGGTGATGCATCCGATCTACGCCTATGGCGACGACAGCCAGCGCAAGAAATATCTGCCCAAGCTTGCGACCGGCGAATGGGTCGGCTGCTTCGGGCTGACCGAGCCGGATGCCGGCTCCGATCCCGGCGGCATGAAGACCCGCGCCGAGAAGGTCTCCGACGGCTACAAGCTGACCGGCAGCAAGATGTGGATTTCCAACGCGCCGATCGCCGACGTGTTCGTGGTCTGGGCCAAGTCCGCCGCGCATGACAATCAGATCCGCGGCTTCATCCTGGAAAAAGGCATGAAGGGCCTGTCGGCGCCGAAGATCGGCGGCAAGCTTTCGCTGCGCGCCTCGATCACCGGCGAGATCGTGATGGACGGCGTGGTGGTGCCCGAGAGCGCGCTGTTGCCCAACGTGTCCGGCCTGAAGGGACCGTTCGGCTGCCTCAACCGCGCCCGCTACGGCATCTCCTGGGGCGTGATGGGCGCCGCCGAGGATTGCATGGCGCGCGCGCGCCAATACACGCTCGAGCGCAAGCAGTTTGGCCGGCCGCTGGCCGCAACCCAACTGGTGCAGAAGAAGCTCGCCGACATGCAGACCGAGATCTCGCTGGGCCTGCAGGCCTCATTGCGCGTCGGCCGCCTGATGGACGAGGGCAAGGTCGCGCCGGAGATGATCTCGATCGTCAAGCGCAACAATTGCGGCAAGGCACTCGACATCGCCCGCGTCGCCCGCGACATGCACGGCGGCAACGGCATCCAGATCGAATATCACGTGATGCGCCACTCCTCGAACCTGGAAACCGTCAACACCTATGAAGGCGCCCACGACGTCCACGCCCTGATTTTGGGCCGCGCGATCACGGGCATCCAGGCGTTTTCGTAAAGGCAAACTCTATCCAATCGTCATGGCCGGGCAGAAGCGCGAAGCGCGTCTTCGCGCTAGATGTCCCGGCCATCCACGTCTTGGACGCCGCGAGAAGAAAGACGTGGATGCCCGGGACAAGCCCGGGCATGACGGAGCAAGAACCCCACGCTGCGAGCATTCCTGCATGGCCGAAACCGAAGACGAAACCATCCCGTTCAACCGCGACTTCCCGTTCAAACCGGGCGTCGTCGACGAAGCCCGCCCTGGCGTACGGCGGGTGCTCTGCGACAATCCGAGCCCCTTCACCTTCACCGGCACGGTCAGCTACATCGTGGGCAAGGGCAAGGTTGCGATCATCGATCCCGGCCCGAACAATGAGGCGCATGCGAAAGCGCTGCTGGACGCCGTCCGCGGCGAAACCGTGACGCATATCCTGGTCACCCATACCCACAACGACCATTCGCCGAACACCGCGCGGATCAAGGCCGCGACCGGCGCGCCCGTCTACGCCGAGGGGCCGCACCGCGCCTCGCGGCCGCGCTTCGAGAGCGAGAAGCACAATCCGGAATCGGGGGCCGATCGCAATTTCCGGCCGGACATCGAGGTCAAGAACGGCGACACCATCGAGGGCTCCGGCTGGGCGCTGGAAGCGGTGGCAACCCCCGGCCACACCGCTAACCATCTGGCGTTCGCCTGGCCCGAGCGGAAGATCAGTTTCGTCGGCGACCACGTGATGGGCTGGTCGACCTCCATCGTGGCCCCGCCTGATGGCTCGATGATCGACTACATGGATTCGCTGGCGCGGCTGGAGAAGCGCCCGGAGGATCTGTATTTCTCAGGCCATGGGCCGGAAATTCCGGAAGGCCCGCGCTTTGTGCGTTTCCTGACCCGGCACCGCCGCGCCCGCGAAGCCTCGATCCTGCATCGTCTTGCCAAGGGCGAGACCGACATCCCGAACATGGTGCGCGCGATCTATATCGGCCTCGATCCGCGGCTGACCGGTGCCGCCGGCTATTCCGTGCTGGCGCATCTGGAAGACCTCGTGTCACGCGGCATCGTGGCGACCGACGGCGATCCCGTGATCGGCGGGACCTATCGGATGGCTTCCTAGAACGAACCATCTTTCGTCACGTTCGAGGTACAGCAGTGATCCGCGCCATGGTCCGACGTGCGCTTGTACTGATCGCGGCATTTGTCGCAGGGCTGACGCCGGTCACGTGCCTTGGCGAGGGCAACAATCGGTTACCGACCAAGGCAACAAAGGAACTTCCTCCTGAACTGCTCTCGCTGCTCCAACAGAAGAAGATGCCCAAATATTCACCTATCGTGGTGCGCCTTTTCAAGGAAGAGGCGGAGCTCGAAGTCTGGAAACAGGACACCACTGGCCGTTTCCAGATCCTCAAGACCTATCCGATCTGCCGGTGGTCGGGCGATCTTGGACCGAAGCTGCACGAGGGCGACCGTCAGGCTCCAGAGGGATTCTATACAGTTACACCTGAGTTGATGAATCCCAACTCCAGCTTCTATCTTTCGATCAACCTTGGCTACCCCAACAGATTCGACAAGGCCAACAACCGCGACGGCAGCTTCCTCATGATCCACGGCGACTGCTGGTCGAGCGGTTGCTATGCCATGACCGACGAACAGATCAGCGAGATTTATTCGCTGGCACGCGACTCATTCCTCAGCGGGCGGCCGTCGTTTCAGGTCCAGGCCTATCCGTTCCGCTTGACGCCGGCGAATCTGGCACGGCATCGAAATAATCCGAACCTGGCCTTCTGGAAAATGCTCAAGATCGGCAACGATCATTTCGAGACGACGCAACTCGAACCCAAGGTGGATGTGTGCAATCGCCGCTATGTATTCGATGCGCAACCTCCCCCAAATTCGCCGCATCCTCTTGTGTTCAATGCATCCGAAAAATGCCCCTCCTTTGTCGTCAATCCGGAAATCGCGCGGCGGGCGCGGGAAAAAAATCGCATCGACGAGCTCGAATACTCCCGATTGGTTGAAGACAATTTGCCGGTCGCCCCGATCTACAGCGGTTTGGACGGCGGAATGAACAAGGCTTTTCTGGCGCGGTTTCCGGGCAGAGTGACGCTTGCGAAAGTGATGCCGTATGCATCTTACCTGCCGCAATTGCCACCGATCCCCTGGATCGACAACGATGGCTCGTTGACGAGCAAATGGTTTGGCGTCTCGTTCTCCAAGCCGATTGTGTGCGATCCGGCTCGTGCCAGCTTCCCATCGGGCCGGTGCTGAACTCTTGTCCAACGTCCGCCATGGGCCAGACGCTGACTTAAAAGCGGCGACCCGAATGTTGCAGACGAAGGACGGAGGACTGAGTTACTGGACCTCGGCGATCTTCGGTCCAGATGACGGCATCTGCGCGTTGTTTGTCGGGGGCCGGTTCGACGGCAATGCCGGGTCCGGCAATCGGAAAGCGGCGCCGGGCGGCGCTCCCTGGGATGGTCGACGGGCAGCGGTTACAGGAAGCACGATCACTTTCGCTCCGACTTTCACCCGCTCATAAAGGTCCACGATGTCCTCATTGGTCAGCCGGATACAGCCGGACGAAACCTGCTTCCCGATCGTATCGGGCTTGTTGGTGCCGTGAATTCTATATTCGGTCTCGCCCAGATACATCGCCCGGGCGCCGAGCGGGTTGCCGGGGCCGCCTGCCATGAACCGCGGCAGATAAGGCTGACGCACCAGCATATCTGCAGGCGGACGCCAATCCGGCCATTCTGTCTTGCGGGCCACCGTCTGTTCACCGGACCAGGTGAAACCTTCGCGGCCAACGCCGATGCCGTAGCGCATTGCTTGCCTGTCGTTCAGAACGAAATAAAGGAATGTGTTTTTGGTATCGATGATCACGGTGCCCGGCGTTTGGTGGCTGGCGTAGTCAATCACCTGCCGAACAAATGCTCCGGGAGCGTCAGCGGCTTTTGGCGGTTCGACCGGAGGCGCGGGAGGCAAAATCGGAGCTGGAGCTGGAGCCAGAGCCGGAACTGTCGCTGATGCATGAACTGGAGTTGCCACGTAAACCGGAGTTGACGACGCCAGAGCCTGGTGCGCGGACGGCTTTCGGGTCGGTTGCACGCTCGTCGGGCGCCACAGCAAACTGTACCCCAATGCGGCGAGCGCCACGGCGCCAACTGCAACTCTCGCGACCATTGGTAGTGCGAGCGTCGCCTTTGCCTTTCCACGTTTGGCCCGCTTGCTCATATCTTTCCCCAGGTCACCATGCCCAGAAGAAGTACCCAGCAAAATTTAAGAAACTTCGAAGCGATTGCGCTCGCACTGGAACCGTTAGCGGTGGTTAACGCCGAACTCTCATTCGGCAACATAAAAACTGGGCGGAGCAGACACGCTCCGCTGGGTCAATCGCGTCTATGGGCCCAGGAAGCGCCAAGTTCGCAAAGGAGGATTGAGCCGCAGCCAGCGCGCTACTGCTTCTTCACCGTCTTGGCCGGTGCCTTCGCGGGCGCCGCCGGTTTCTTGGCGGCCGGCTTGGTGTCGGCCACGGTGTTGATGTCCGCGATCAGCTTGGTGATGCGTGAGGCGTTGCTGCCGAGATCGCTGTCGAAATAGCGCGATGCGGAGCGGATATCGACGCGGGAATCCTCGCCATCGGCCTTGATTCGGATCGAGACGTCTTCGCGAAATCCCATGATCATCGTTTGCGCGATCGCCTCGATGCGTCCTTCGCGGCGCGCCTGCGGCGGGCGCTCGTCGACGACGCGCCATTTGCGCTTGTTGACGAGCGCGAGCGTGATCTCATAGGCGCGCTGCGGCGGGACTTCGAGTTCGACGGTCTCGACATCAGGGTAGGCGATCGCCTGCTGCTCGGCTGAATAGAGCCCGGCATAGACGGCGGGATTGGTGCCATCGCCGGCGCGCAGCGGCGCCAGCGCCTGGAAGCGTGGCGGATCGATCGAATCGGTGGTGATGTCGTAGATCCGCGGCAGGTTGCGGTATTGCAGGGCGAGATAGGCAGGGTAGGCGAGGATGACGGCGTCGAGCAACAGCGCCAGCAGGATGCGGCCCATGCCGCGCGAACCGTTTTGCCAGATCGCGGCAAACGCGGCGAGGCCGACCAGGATGGAGAGGCCGGCCAGGGCCAGGGCGCCGAAGAACGTCGCCAGCGCCGGCTTCATTTCAAGGAAGCCGAAGCGGACGATCATGATCGACACCACCACCGCAACCAGGGAGAATATCGCGAGGTTGCGCGCCCACGTGGCGAGGCTGGACACGGGCTCCGTCTGGTAGGGAGCGGAAAACCTGCGGGCCATCCCTAGACTTCCATCATGAATTCAGTTGCCGTTCCGGTCGCAATGCTGGAGACCCGGCGCCTTGAACTAGCGCATTTTCCGCGCCTGTGGAAAGCAGCTTGCGACGGAAAATCAGTCCAAATGGTGGTGCAAGGAGCGTCATGGCGCCTCATGCCGGATGGCTGAACTGCGCCACCACAAAGTCGATAAAGGCCTTGATGCGCGGAGCGCGGTGGCGGCCCGGGACAGTCAGCGCATGGATCGCAAACGTCTCGGGGATGTGGCTATCCCCGAGCAGCGGAACGAGGGTGCCTTGCTGGATTGCCCGCGCGACCATGAAATCCGCCAGTCGGGCGATGCCGAGCCCGGCTACCGCCATATCGAGCAGCAGGTCGGCATTGTCGCTGGTAAAGGTGCCTGACACGGCGAGGCGATTGATGCCTTCATGGGTGTGGAAGGGCCATTGCGACCACGCCGGCCCGGGTAGCGTCAGGCAATTATGCTGCAGCAGATCGGCCGGCACGCGCGGCGATCCGTGTTGCTTCAAATAGAGCGGACTGGCGCAAATGACCCGTGTCGCGTCACCGAGCTTGCGTGCCACGAGGGTTGAGTCGCCGAGTGCGCCGGAGCGGATGGCGACGTCGACCTGTTCGGCAACCAGGTCGACCTGGTGGTCCGAAACATGAAGCTCGACGCTGATGTCTGGATATTTGGCGAGGAAATCTGGAAGGGCGGGCCCGAGTATCTGTTTGGCGAGGGCTGTTCCGACGCTGATCCGCAAATGGCCGCGTGGCAGCCGGCTTGCCGCCGTTACCTCGGCTTCAGCGGCTTCGATCGAAGCGAGGATGTCCCGGCTCCGGGCCAGGAACAGATCGCCCTCGGCGGTCAAAGCGAGCCTGCGCGTGGTCCTGGTCAACAGGCGCACCCCCAGCCGGTCTTCGATGCGGGTGACCAGCTTGGACAAAGCAGAGGCGGTCACGCCGAGGTCGTCTGCCGCGGCGGCAAAGCTGCCGCGTTCGACCACCCGCACGAACCCGTTCATTTCGGCCGAGGCCGCGTTGATATTCATGAATTTATTTCACGAGTGAATATGAATACTCGCCAATTATATCACGTTAGAAACGTAATAAAAGGTGGTCGCAGAACAATGAAGGAGCGTCCACTATGTCTTGGGAAAAGAAGCTGCACGGTCACGTAAGGGGTGTTGAAGGCGCGCTGCGCCATCCGGACGGCAGCCCCGATATCGCCGCTTACGGCAGGATCGCTCACCGCGAGCGGGACGCAGCCGTCCTTGCCGCCGTGCAGGACACAGCCCGCAGCCTGCGCGCAATGTGGTCGGCGATCTGGCGTGTCTTGGGTGGGTCCTCGGGCCGGTCGGGGCGCATCCGGTCGAACGCGCCCCTCCGGGGTTAAGCCGCCGCGTTCGGAAAACTGTAGCTCTTGAACTGGTCGCGTAGCGCGGTTTTCAGGATCTTGCCGGTCGCGGTGTGCGGAATGCCCTCGACGAAGGCGACGTCGTCGGGCATCCACCATTTCGCGATCTTGCCATCCATGTATTTCAGGATGTCCTCGCGCGTCGCTTGCTGGCCGGCCTTGAGCTGCACGATCAAGAGCGGACGCTCGTCCCATTTAGGATGATGGATGCCGATCACGGCGGCTTCCGCGACCGCCGGATGGCCGACCGCGAGGTTTTCCAGATCGATCGACGAAATCCATTCGCCGCCCGACTTGATGACGTCCTTGGAGCGGTCGGTGATCCGCATATAGCCGTGCTGGTCGATGGTCGCGACGTCGCCGGTGTCGAAATAGCCGTGTTCGTCGAGAATCTCGCTGTCGACCTTGAAGTAGGCCTTCGCGACGGCAGGTCCTGCGACCTTGAGCCGGCCAAAGGTCTTGCCGTCCCACGGCAATTCCTTGCCGGCATCGTCGGTGATCTTCATCTGCACACCGAACGGCGGATAACCCTGCGTCTGCAGGATATCGAGCCGCTCCTCGCCGGAGAGTTCGGCAAACGGCGGCTTCAGCGCCGCCACGGTGCCGATCGGGCTCATCTCGGTCATGCCCCAGGCGTGGCGCACGCGAACGCCCATGTCGACGAACGACTTGATCATCGAGCGCGGCATCGCCGAGCCGCCGCACACCACGCTCTTCAGGTGGGGCAGCTTCAGGTTTCCGGCGGCCATGTGATTGAGCAGCATCAGCCACACCGTCGGCACGCCGGCGGTGTGCGTGACCTTCTCGGTGTCGAGAAGCTCGTAGACCGAAGCGCCGTCGAGCTTGGCGCCCGGCATCACGAGCTTGGTGCCCATCGAGGGCGCGGAGAACGCGATGCCCCAGCTGTTGGCGTGGAACAACGGCACCACCGGCAGCATTGTCTCGGCGGCGCTGGTGCCGAGCGCGTCGACATTGTTGGCCATCAACCCGTGCAGTACGTTGGAGCGGTGCGAATACAACACGCCTTTTGGATCGCCCGTGGTACCCGAGGTGTAGCACATCGCGGCTGCGGTATTCTCGTCGAAGGTCTTCCACTCGAGCTTGCCGTCGGCTTCCGCGATCCAGTCCTCATAGGCGACCGCGTTCTTCAGCGTGGTCTGCGGCATGTGGGCCTTGTCGGTGAACACGATGTAGCGTTCGACGCTGGGCAGGCTGCCCGCGATCTTTTCCAGGATCGGAATGAAGGTGAGATCGGTCATCACCACGCGGTCTTGCGCATGGTTGATGATCCAGGCGATCTGGTCGGGGAACAGCCGCGGGTTGACGGTATGGCAGATCGCGCCGATGCCCATGATGCCGTACCAGGCTTCGAGGTGGCGCCAGGTGTTCCATGCGATGGTGGCGACGCGGTCGCCGAGCTTGATGCCGTCGCGATCGAGCCGCTGCGAGACTTTCAGCGCGCGATCGCGAATTTCGGCGTAATTGGTGCGATGAATGGGCCCTTCGACCGACCGCGTGACGACCTCTTGCGTACCGTGATACTGCGCCGCGTGTTCGATAATCCGGTGGCAAAGCAAAG
Organism: Bradyrhizobium sp. AUGA SZCCT0160; assembly: GCF_018130105.1. Taxonomy (NCBI): domain Bacteria; kingdom Pseudomonadati; phylum Pseudomonadota; class Alphaproteobacteria; order Hyphomicrobiales; family Nitrobacteraceae; genus Bradyrhizobium; species Bradyrhizobium sp. AUGA SZCCT0160. The sequence goes on along the minus strand of NZ_JAFCMD010000011.1, from coordinate 12,958 downwards.
GCCAGTCTTGCATCAATCCGAGCATACGCACGTCCCTCCCAAAGGTTATTTCCTCGCGCATGATCCGCCAAAGTGCTGGTGTTTTGGCGCGCGATCATGGAATTGACATGAACTGTAGCGCGGAGAAAGCAAGCCGAAAATGGGCTTATGGCGCCTTTGGCCGCACGGCGGCGGCAATGGTTACCGTTGCGGTGGGCCTGCTTCTGCCCGGCGTGTACTGCGAACCGGCCCTGGCGGCCAAAGCCTCCCGATCGACGCCCTGGGGCGACCTGTTCGGGATCCACCCGCCGAAGCCGCGGGCAAAGGTCCACCGGGCGGCGGTGCCGCTCCCGCGGCCGCGCCCGGCCGATGCCCCCTCCGCTGAGGAGCTTGCCAAAGAAGCTGCCCAAGAAACTGCCAAAGCTGCCAAGGAGACCACGAAGGAAGGCAAGCCCACCGAACAGGCCACGCCCCAGCCACCTCCGCCCTCGGCCTGCCGGCTGGCGCTGACGGAGGCCATCGCCATTGCTCCCAGCATTCCCGATATCCGTGGCGCCGGCGGCTGCGGGGGCGAGGACCTGGTGCGACTCGAGGCGATCGTGCTGCCGGACAAGCGGCAGGTCTCGGTGAAGCCGGCGGCGATCCTGCGCTGCGCGATGGCCTCCGCATTGGCGGACTGGATCCGGACTGACATCGCGCCGCTGGCGGTGCGTCTCGGCAGCACGATCAGTGATCTCGACAATTTCGACTCGTTCGAATGCCGCGGCCGTAACCGCATCGTCGGCGCAAGACTCTCCGAACACGGCCGCGCCAATGCGCTCGACGTCCGCGCCCTCAAGCTGTCCAATGGCCGCTCGATCTCGCTCACCGATCGCTCCGTGCCGCGCGAGGTGCGCGAAGCCGTGCTGCATACGGCGTGCGCGCGATTCTCGACGGTGCTGGGTCCGGGGTCGGACTGGTACCACGAGGACCACATCCATCTCGACCTCATGGAACGGCGGAATAACTACCGGATCTGCCAATGGGACGTGTGGGACCCGCTGCCGCAGACCGCGCCGCTGCTGCCGGCCGAGCGGCCGGAAGAAGCGCCGCCGCGCGAGGTTGCCGCCAAACCCGACGCGGCCAAACCCGACGCGGCCAAATCCGCTGTGGGGAAATCCAGCGCCGCTCCGGCGGATGAGAAATCCGATGCGGCAACGTCCAAACCCGAACCCAAGCCCACAACAAAAAAGCGCCGGCAAAACCGGCGCTCGTGATCGTCCTTTTGCGGCGTCGCCAGTCGCGCCCAATACGTGACGATTCATTGGCGTAACTCCAGCGTTTACGTGCCCTTTGGGCTCTTCGCTGAACGATAAGTGTGTCTTTCTGGCCGCATTACCGCACCCCCGTGGGTTCCGGTCGATATTTTGGCCACGTTCCTCACGTCCTGGTTTTCAATCCTGCCGATTGCACGTGTTCAGCGCGATATTGTGCGGCCAAATAAAAAACGCCGGCAAAGCCGGCGTTCTGATCTCGTTGCGGATGGTGCGATCGATCCGCTATTGCATCACGTTGCCGCTGCCGCCCTGGAGCGCCATCTTCGAATTGTACGGCGAGTCGCCCTGCTTGGGGTCCAGCACCACCACGATCGTGCCTTGCTTGACCTTGCTGTAGAGGTCGATGACGTCCTCATTGGTCATGCGAATGCAGCCCGAGGAAATCGATGCGCCGATATATTCCGGCTGGTTGGTGCCGTGAATCCGGAACAGGGTGTCGCGGCCGCCCTGGTAAAGATAGAGCGCGCGGGCGCCGAGCGGATTGTCGACGCCGCCGGGCACCGACGCCGGCAGGCCTTCGATGCGCTTATGGATGTCGGCGGTCGGCGTCCATTTCGGCCATTCCGCCATGTTGCCGACCTTGGCAATGCCGGAGAAGGCCAGCGCTTCTTCGCCGACGGTAATGCCGTAACGGATCGCCTTGCCGCCGTCCTGCACCAGGTAAAGATAGTGGTTGTCGGAATCGACCACGATCGTGCCGGGTAGTTCGCGGCGGTGATAGTCGACGATGGCGCGGCGGAACGGTTCGGCCACGGCGACCTTGGCGTAACGCGCCTTTGCCAGCTGGACCTTGTCATTCGGCTTGAGCGTGGCCTCCGGCGCGGCCTGATAGCTCGTGGTCTGCATGCAGCCCGACAACATCAGGCCTGCAGCCAGAATTCCCAACTTTGCCTTCAGCGACGTCATTGCGCACTTCCAATCGAACAATATCGCGGTTACGCGCCAATTTGCGTCGCAAACGCCACGATTCCAATAATCCCATTATTGGCAAAAACCGGTAATTATTCCAGTGCTTAGACGCTTGTTCGGCGCTGCGGGAGCCTGGCTGTGGCTTTTTTGCCGCAAGTTTTTCGATTTCCGGTTGATTTATAGGCAACGCTGGCGTCCTTGCCGAATCGTGGCCACGCTACCGCCACCCCACCGCCATAAATGTGGATGGCGGGTTAATACGCCAGTCATCAAGCGCTTGCCAGAATCGCGTTTAGTCCGCTCGGTGCCTGTGGCGTTTTCGTGCGGAGCGGGTACGGGTTTCGCGTGAAGAAGACACGTCAGAACCAACGACCGCTGCCCTGTTCCGGAGTTTGTTATGTTGTCAGTGTACGTCCCCTCTGAATCCACCCTGAAGAAAGTCGAGGTGGCTGAACCGGCGACGTTGCCGGAAAGCGCAGTCTGGATCGACATGGTGAAACCGACGGGCGAGGAAGACCGCGCGGTGGAGCGGCTGACCGGGATCGCGGTGCCGACCCGGGAGGACATGCAGGAGATCGAGATTTCCAGCCGGCTCTATATCGAGAACGGCGCGCGCTACATGACCGCGACGCTGATGTGCCATTCCGACACCGACATGCCGCGGACGACGGCCGTCACCTTCATCATGGCCGGTCACCGGTTGGTAACCGTGCGCTACGACATGCCGAAGCCGTTTGCCCTGGTGGAGAACAAGCTGGCGCGCTCGTGCATGCCGGGCATAACCGGCGAAATGGTGCTGATGGAACTTGTCGACGCGGTGATCGACCGTTGCGCCGACATTCTGGAGAAGGTCGGCGCCGACGTCGATCAGGTTTCCCATGACATCTTCGAACCCGAAAGCGAGCGTCACGGCCAGGCCAAGCGATATTCGCAGATCCTGATCGCGATCGGGCGCAAGGGGGATTTGACCTCGAAGGTTCGCGAGAGCCTGGTCTCGGTCGGCCGCGTCGTCACTTTCCTCTCGGCGGTCATGGAAGGCGTCAAATGGTCCAAGGACATGCGCGAGCAGCTCAAGACCATGCAGCGTGACGTCGCCTCGCTGACCGATCACGCGTCCTACCTCTCCAACAAGATCACCTTCGTGCTCGACGCCATGCTCGGCGTCGTCAATCTCGAACAGAACAACATCATCAAGCTGTTCTCGGTGATGGCCGTGGTCCTGATGCCGCCGACGCTGATCGCCTCGATCTACGGCATGAATTTCAAGGCGATGCCGGAGCTTGAATGGGCGCACGGCTATCCGATGGCGCTGGTGATGATGCTCATGGCAGCCGTGCTGCCTTACTTTCTTTTCAGATGGAAGAAGTGGCTGTAGTCGCAACCTGATTGTTCGCGGCGGTGACTGTCGTCACCAAGGTGACTGTCGTCACTGAGGTGACTGTTGTCACCGAGGTGGCCGTAGTAACCGAGATGTTAAGGCGCGCGCATGATCTCGGGGGCATTCATGCGCCAGCAAAAAAAACAGGAAGCTGCCCCATTTGTACGAGTAAAATTTGAGCGTCGCGATGAACCTTTGCGCGACGGCTTTCTGCGATAACGCTGTCACAAGCCGCGAGGACAGCAATGGTTGAAAAATTCATAACGTCACCCCGCAACGTCATCGATTTTGCGCGCTACCAACAGGACCGCATCGTTGGCAAGGCGCAGGCGATCGCGGCGCGGCTCTGCCGGCATTGCGGTGCGGCGCTTGCCGATGGCGAGAACGAAGCCGAATGCTCGAGCGCCTTCAATGTCGAGACGCGTGATCTGCGAACCGCGCCAAGGAAAACGCGAAGCAAGTTTTACGCGGATTGAAGCGCGCCAGCGTTTCGCGCGAAGCATGCCCTCGGACTTGATCCGGGGGAGCATGCCGGTTCGCGCAAAGAAAACGCGTCAGAAAGAGAATCCAGAGCTTCGGTTCTGATTCAAATCAGATCGCGCTCTAGACGTGCTGGCCGCCGTTGATGTGGATCTCGGCGCCGTTCACGTAGCTGCTGGTTTCAGTGCACAGCACGTAGATGATCTTGGCCACCTCGTCCGGTGTGCCGAGGCGGTGCATCGGGATCTGCTGGTCGACGATCTTCTCGGTGCCCGGCGACAGGATCGAGGTGTCGATCTCGCCCGGTGCGATCGAATTGACGCGGACGCCGACGCGGCCGAAATCGGAGGCCATTTCACGTGTGAGTGAAGCAAGTGCCGCCTTCGACGTCGCATAGGCCACGCCCGCGAACGGATGCACGCGCGAGCCCGCAATCGAGGTGACGTTCACTACCGAACCCTTGGTGGCCTTCAATTCCTCGATCAGCCCGCGCGCCATCATGATGGGTGCGAAGAAGTTCACCCGGAAAACATGGCTCCAGGTCTCGATGTCGGTATCCATGGTGCCCATCCGCGTGCCCGCTGCGGTCTTCGGCGAAATCGCGGCATTGTTGACCAGCGCATGCAGCGCGCCGCCTTCCAGCCGTTGGCGGATTTCCGAAATCGCCCGCGTGGTATCGGCATGGTCGGCAAGATCGACCTGGATGTGATCCTCAGGCCCGGCGTCCCACGGGCAGTCTTCGGGGAAAGGATGCCGCGAGCAGGTGATGACGCGCCAGCCGGCGGAGGAAAAGCGGATCACGGTGGCATGGCCGATGCCGCGGCTGGCTCCGGTCAGGAGCAGCGTGCGTCGCGGCGCATTGGTGGAAGTCGACATGCAATACTTTCAGGCTTCAGGGATAGAGCCGCACTTTGGTCCAAGGCTGAACTTGCCCCTGGACCGGCGCGTCGCGGCGGAATTCGATGCGGTCGTGGAGGCGGAACGGACGGTCGTGCCAGAATTCGAAACGGACCGGCTCGATGCGCCAGCCGCTCCAGCCCGGCGGACGCGGCACCTCGCCGATGACATGCTTGGCGGCGACCAGCGCGATCGCCTGCTCGAAGGCAAAGCGGCTTTCCAGCGGCTGCGATTGCTTAGAGGCCCAGGCGCCGATCTGCGCCTGCTTCGGGCGGGTGGCGAAATAGGCGTCGGCTTCTTCCGGCGTCACAGGCGACACGTTGCCGCGGATGCGCACCTGACGGCGCAGCGATTTCCAGTGAAATAGTAAAGCCGCTTTAGGATTTGCGGCGAGTTCGCGGCCCTTCTGGCTGGCGATGTGGCTGTAGAACACGAAACCATCCGCATCATAGCCTTTCATCAGCACCATCCGCACATCGGGAAGGCCGTCGGCATCGACGGTTGCGAGCGCCATCGCGTTGGGATCGTTCGGCTCTGCCTTCACGGCTTCGGCGAACCACGCACCGAACAACGCAAACGGTTCCTCGGCGGCGGTAAAATCACCCGATGTTAACGGTGTCGGGTGTTTGATGGAGGTTGTGTCGGTCATGCCAGGAGTTCCAGTTGCGTCCGTTCGCGTCAGAGAGCGCGCTACAGCCCCAGTATAGGTTCGCCCTATATAGGACATGGGGACGCATTGGCCTATCGGCGATCCGGCCGGCGGGTGCGGTGATGACGATGATTTTGATCGGCCTCGGCGCGGGCGGTTGCAGCATGTCCCGCTCCGACGTCCTCGCCAAGCTGGAAGAAAAAGACGTCACGGGGTCGGTGACACCACCGGCCGCCCCTCCGGTGCCGACCGAGAGCGATCTGGCCTTTGCCCGCACGGCCGCTTCCGATGTACTGACAAAAGGCGGCAAGGATTCCAGCCAGCCCTGGGAAAACCCCGAAACCGGCGCGCGGGGTTCGGTAACGCCGCTGTCCCAGGCCTATGCCTCGGACGATGGCCGCACCTGCCGGGATTTCCTGGCCAGCTACGTCAAGGATCGTGCGGAAAGCTGGCTGCAGGGTGCCGCCTGCCGGGGTGAACAGGGTCGATGGGAAATTCGTACCCTCAGGCCCTGGAAACGGAGCTAAACTACCCCAAGAATCTTGAGGGCCCGTTTTGGGGCCAGTTTTCAGCAGCATGGGCAGTTGCAAAAATGCAACTGGCTCCCCAGATGAAGGCAAAGCGGGCGAATAGCCCTTTGGTTAGAACCGATTTCCCGTGAAGGAGACGTGACGGATGCGCGACCCCTATGAGGTCTTGGGGGTGCCGCGGGGCGCCAGCGCTGCGGCGATCAAGAGTGCTTACCGCAAGCTCGCCAAGAAGCATCACCCCGACAACAACACCAACGATCCGAAATCCGCGGCGCGGTTTTCCGAGATCAACTCGGCCAACGAGATCATCGGCGACGAGGACAAGCGCAAGCAGTTCGATCGCGGTGAGATCGACGCCGAGGGCAAGCCGCGCTTTCAGGGTTTTCCCGGCGGCGGCCCGCGCGGCCGTGCCGGCCCCGCCGGCGGCTTTGAAAGCCATACTTTCCGCAGCGGCGGCGGCCCCGGCGGCGGCGGCTTCGAGGACATCCTCAACAGCATGTTCGGCGGCGCGGCCCGCGGGCAACGTCCCGGCAGTGGCCGCGCATTTGAATTCGATACCGGCGGGATCGGCCTCGATCTCGATCTCAGCGTCGCCATGACGGTGTCGCTGGAGGAGTCGGTCCAGGGTGCCGAGAAGCGCGTCCGCTTGCCGACCGGCAAGGAGCTCAACGTCAAAATTCCGGCAGGCGTCGCCGCCGGTCAGCAAATCCGGCTGAAGGGCCAGGGCGAGACCGCGCAGGGCCATCCCCCGGGCGACCTCCTGATCACTGTCAGCATTGCGCCGCATCCCTTCTTCAAGATCGACGGCAGCGACTTGCGGCTCGATCTGCCGATCACGCTCTATGAGGCGGTGCTCGGGGCCAAGATTCGGGTGCCGACGCTGGGCGGCGCGGTCGAATTTCCGATCCCGAAGAACACCTCCAGCGGTCGCACCTTCCGTCTCAAGGGCAAGGGGCTGCCGAAGGCAGGCGGGACCGGCGACCTGTTCGTCACGACAAGGATTATCCTTCCCGACGGGAACGATGCCGAACTTGAAGCATTGATGCAAAAGTGGCGCGACGGCCACCCTTACAACCCGCGCAGCGATTTCGGCTGACCAAAAACACGGCTAATAAAACAGCGGAGTGCGGCAGGCCATTTCCCGAACCAATTCAGGCGCTTCCCTTTAAAAGGGCGGCCTCGAAAGGGGGACCAGCGCGGTACCAAACCCCGATCGAGGCCGCTTGCGCCGATCGGCGGATCGAACGCCGCTCATTTTCGCGTGATCACCCAGTGCGATAATGAGACGTGCCGATGTCTTGATTCCAGATTTTCGATGTCAGAATTGGGACAAACGGCTTGACCTACGGCGTTTTCGAACGACGCCGTGCCGCGCACCCGACGCGGAGTGAGCAGCGGCTCGCGCAAGGAAAACGCCAAGGAAAACGCATCGAACAACAGGCTTGTGCAACCTTGATGGTGAGCGCGCTCAACCCCCGGGTTTTTCCATCTGGTCATACACCGATTGGGCGATCTGCGTCAGTCGGCCACGGTCGCCGATGCTGCTCACCACCACATAGGCCACGCCGCGATCGGCCCAGAACAAGGCGCTCTCCTTGCCCTCCGACGAAAATCGCATCTGCGTCGCCTCGGCTTCCGACTTTGCCGTGTAGATCGTGAAGCGTTCGCCCGATGTGCTCTCATACATCATGAAGGATGCAGGTCCGCCGGAGCCGGGCAACAGCCGTCCGCCGACCAGCTTCAATCCTGCCCCGGTCAGTTCCGGCGCACGCACCAGCCAGCCGCAGCGCTTGGTCAGCCAGGCCTGCAGATGCGCGCGTTCGCTGCCCGGCACTTCGACGGGATGGCGCACCTCGACCACATAGAGCCGGTGCGCTTCGAGCGCATGAAGCGTGAAATTCTGGATCGCCGACGGGGCGGCCGCGGACGCACCGCGCGCCATCCAGCCGACACCGCCGCCGACAATGAATGCCGCCAGCGTTGCGGCAATCGCGGCGTAGAACCATTTGCGCGGCTGGCGCACCAGCCGCTCGATCTCGAGCCGCCTCGGCACCGCCTCATCGACGATGCCGTCGTAGCGGACATGCAGCGCTTCCGCCATCGTGCGCCACGACCGCACGCGCGCCGCATCGTCGGGGTGCGTCGCGAGCCACGCTTCGACATCGCCGCGGCGCTCCGCCGGCAACTCGTTGTCGACGTAAGCATGCAGCTCGTCTTCGGTGACGGGAATATGGGGGTTGGTCATCGTCGTCGTCTCTGTCTATTCCGGATCGGAATCTGCCTATGCATATCGCCTGCCATCACGCGTCTTCTTTGCATCGCCTGCATCACTTCACCCGTCTCAGCGCGGTGCGCTCGCCCTCGAGCGAGGCTTTGACGTGCGCGCGCGCCCGGGCAAGCCGGGACATCACGGTCCCGATCGGTACGCCCTGGATGTCGGCGACCTCGCGGTAGCTCAAGCCTTCCAGCATCACGAGCAGCAGCACCGAGCGCTGCTCTTCCACCAGCGTCGACAGCGCGCGGGCGATGTCGCGGCCTTCCGCTTCGGTCCCGCTGGCGTCCGGGTTGTTGTCGAGCAGCGGCATGAACTGCGGCCGCCGCGCCAGCGATCGCCGCCGGTTCTTGTTGAGGTTGGTCAGGATCGTATAGAGCCAGCTCCTGACGTCGCCGCCGAGAAACAACCGTTCCGAACGCAACGCGCGCACCAGCGTGTCCTGCACCAGATCGTCGGCGATGTCGGCGTCGCGCGCGAGCGCTCGCGCGTAGCGGCGCAACGCCGGAATCATGGCTTCGACACTTTGGCGAAACGCGGTCATTGTCACCAGATATTCAGGTCGGTACGGCGCGAACGCCTTAACCAACATAACACCTAAACGACGCGTCTATTCCGCCTGTTGAGGCTCAGGCAAGACAGCGTCAATCCCAGGGTTAATCCAAGGATTACCCTCAAGCGGATTTGGACTGTACCACGCTGGGGCGCTGGTGTACCTCCAACCGTAATGCCAAGCGCGACTGGAAGCCGCATGCCGCGCTCTCCCATTCGTCGCCTGAGGAATAGCCGCCAGTCCGATGCCTGCGCCTGTCATCTATTACATTCGCCATGGCGAGACATCGTGGAATGCCGAAGGGCGGCTGCAAGGCGTGCAGGACATTCCGCTGAACGATCTCGGCCGCAGGCAGGCGGCCCATGCCGGCAATGTCCTCGCCGATCTCCTTTTGCGCAACGGCCATGACAAGAATTCGCTTTCGTTTGTCGCAAGCCCGCTGATCCGCGCCCGCGCGACGATGGAGCTGGTGCGCGGCTCGCTGGAACTGCCGCGCGACGGCTACGCGCTCGACGACCGCCTGCGCGAGATCGGCTACGGCGAGTGGGAAGGCGCGACGCTGCCAGAGTTGCAGCGGCGCGACCCCGATCTCTATGCCAAACGCCAGGCCGAGAAATGGACGGTGTCGCCGCCGGGGGGCGAGAGCTATGTCGACGTGCAGGCGAGGATGCAGGATTGGTACGCGTCGGTGGCGGCCGACACCGTCGCGGTGGCGCATGGCGGCACGGCGCGGGCCCTGATGGTGGCGCTCGGCATCGAGACGCCGCTCAGCGCCGCCGACCTGACCATCGAGCAGGGGGCGGTTTACGTGTTCCGGGATGGGGCGCTGCGGAAGTATAGTTAATCCAGCCATCGTCATGCCCGGGCTTGTCCCGGGCATCCACGTCTTTCTTTGGATGTGCAGCAAGTAAGGCGTGGATGGCCGGGGATAGGCGAGCGGAAGCGACGCCGTCCTTCAGACGGCTATGCCCGGCCATGACGAGCGTGAGGGCATTTGACCCCTTGGGCCACGCGCGTTACGACAAGTCAGAATTGACTGTTTTTCCGAGACCGGGCGCAAAATGTCCTTCAACACCTTCGGCCACATGTTCCGGGTCACGACCTTCGGCGAGAGCCACGGGATCGCGATCGGCTGCGTGGTCGACGGTTGCCCGCCGCTGATCCCGCTGACAAACGAGGACATCCAGCAGGACCTCGATCGCCGCCGCCCCGGCCAGTCGCGCTTCACCACCCAGCGCCAGGAACCGGATGCGGTCAAAATCCTGTCCGGCGTGATGGCCCATCCCGAGACCGGCGTTCAGGTCACGACGGGAACGCCGATCGCGCTTCTGATCGAAAACACCGACCAGCGCTCAAAGGACTATTCCGAGATCAAGGACAAGTTTCGTCCCGGCCATGCCGACTTCACCTATGAGGCCAAATACGGCCTGCGCGATTATCGCGGCGGCGGACGCTCGTCGGCGCGCGAGACCGCCACAAGGGTCGCGGCCGGCGCCATCGCGCGCAAAATCCTGCCCGATGTGAAAGTGCGCGGCGCGCTGGTGCAGATGGGCCCGCACAAGATCGATCGCGAGAAGTGGGACTGGGACGAGATCGCGCGCAATCCGTTCTTCTGTCCGGACAAGGACAAGGCCGCGTTCTTCGAGCAATATCTCGACGGCATCCGCAAGAGCGGCTCCTCGATCGGTGCAGTGATCGAAGTCGTCGCCGAAGGCGTGCCGGCCGGCCTCGGCGCGCCGATCTACGCCAAGCTCGACGGCGAACTGGCGGCGGCGATGATGAGCATCAACGCGGTGAAGGGCGTCGAGATCGGGGCAGGTTTCGGCGCCGCCGAATTGTCGGGCGAGCAAAACGCCGACGAGATGCGCACCGGCAATAACGGCACGCGCTTCCTGTCAAACCATGCCGGCGGCGTGCTGGGCGGCATCTCCACCGGCCAGCCGGTGGTGGTGCGCTTTGCAGTGAAGCCGACGTCGTCGATCCTGTCGCCGCGCCAGACCGTGGATCGCACCGGTGCCGATACCGACATCATGACCAAGGGCCGTCACGATCCCTGCGTCGGCATCCGCGCAGTGCCGGTCGGCGAAGCCATGATGGCCTGCGTGCTGGCCGATCACCTGCTGCGCCATCGCGGGCAGGTCGGCTGAACAGGTCTTGTAGTCTTGTAGGGCGGATTGGAGCGAAGCGTAATCCGCCGTTTTTGGATCAGCCAAGGCGGCGGATTACGCTTCGCTCCAATCCGCCCTACGGTCGACGGGCTTAGTCTTTGCGGCCGTTATTGTCTGCGCACTGATCAGCAGATATGTCGGGGACATTGAACAAAGCAGCTGGCTTGGTCCGCGTGATCATTGCGTCGTAATTGCCCGCAAGGCGTAATAGGCGTTGCTTAATGAATGGATCGGCTTGAGTGGCGAGTTCACGTATTTGTCGTGCTCGCTCCTTATAAAAATCATCGTCCATCTGGGATCCCCACCAAACACCTCGATGGCTTATAGAGACGATCTCGTCTTGTTCATGTGATTGAGGACACAGTTCAGGCATTTTTTGCGACTGGTAGCGGCGCCGGTGAAGCGGCCGAGAAGCATCCGAGACCGGTCGCGAGCAGCGGCTCGCACAACCGCGGGCCACCGATCATTTCGACCGCCATGGGGTCATCCGCGGTATCCAGCGCGGGACGGCGGCGCGGAACGCCTCGTACTCTCTCCCAAACGTCTGCTCGAGCGTGGGTTCTTCGTAGGCCACGACGAAGGCGTGGAAGGCGAGCCAGAGCAGCGCGCCGTAGACGATGAGGCGCCAATCGCCCATCAGCACCGCTTGACCCAGGATGATGGCAACGACCGCGACGTATATTGGATTACGCACATAACGGTAGAGACCGGTCACCACGAGATTCCGGGTTGGCGCGATGGGCGCGGGGGTGCCGAGACCCTGCAGCGCGAAACGCGCAAATGCGTCAACGAGCCCAGGCACGCCTGCGAGAATCATTATCGCGCCGATGCCGCGCGTCAGCTCCAGACCAAGGAACGGTGGCCGGAGTTGCCAACCCGTGATCGACCATGGAACGAGCCCCGCCAGCGTACATGGGGCGACCACGAAGAAAACCGCCGAGCCCAGCACGGCAATGGTTCGTTGCACGGCGGTTCCCGACACTCGCTGCGAGCTCATTCCAAGCTCCCTTGGTTTCCCGTCGTCATCCGGGTGCCGACACGCTCGCCAAGTTATCCCAAAAGCGGAAACCGCGCACGACCAAAGCCAATGCCACGACGGCAACGAGGCACGGCTCGCAGGGCAGATTGAGCCGACTTGTCCGCCGTAGCTCGCAGAGCGAAGGCGGAAGGCGTAATCCGCTATCCAGGTTATCGTCAGGCGATCATCTTCGCTAGAATCTCCGCTGGTCGATCGCGTGACGATCATTCGACATAGAGCGTTTGATAACACGGACCCCGTTTGCGATGTAGCCAAGGTGGCGGATTACGCCCGACAGGTCCGCTTTGCGCGGACCCGTTGGGCTCCAATCCGCCCTACCGACGTTGCTGCGTCCCCTCGCATGCAAGCGTAATCTTGAGGACTGCGTGCGACAAATCAACCCGACGGGCAAATCACTTCTGATTTATCGAAATCATGTCAAGTCCTAAATTTCCGAAAATCAAAACTATTTCGCTTTCCTTCCACCCAAATCACCGGCACATTCTCGCCATCCCGTCCCACTCAGAGGGCGTTGGCCATCGTCACGACGAGGGGCGGGTCGCGGTGGACGCCGATGTTGCGATTGACGGTCGCGGCTGAAGCGTACGGTGAAAGCGTGTGGTCCTGGCGCCCGTAACGGCGTCAAGTCTTTCGGGAGCCAACGCTTCCGAGGGCGACGGTGGCAATAGAGGCCGTCTCACCGGGGAGAGCACGTCATAAGCCGTAAAGCCATTGCGCAGGGAATGTCGGATGTTCTCCGCTGCCCTGTATGCTCGTGTGCAGCTTTCTTAGCACAATCGCACGCGAGA
>NZ_JAFCMD010000010.1:0-246984 GCF_018130105.1 Bradyrhizobium sp. AUGA SZCCT0160 | reverse complement strand
GCCTTCGAGCAAATCGCGCTGCCGCCGATACCGTATCTGGATTCGATGCCTTGGTTGGAGTGGAATGCCGGCGACGCGTTGAAGGTCGACACCCTGCTTGCGCCCCTCCCAGACCCGTGGGGACTCAAGCTGGCACCGGACGAGCGCGATAAAAGGAAGCCGGCGATCAGCTAATCCGAGCCCGATGCGATCTGTGCCGGCTTGCCGCAGATCGCATTTCCGGGTTTTCAGATTCATCATCACGCACGGTGCAGCGCAACAGTTGCCCGAAAGGAGCCTCGGCCGTTCCGCTTTACCTGCCATTAACAGCATGCCCAAGGTCGGCCAGGTCCCGAAGAAAATTTCACAGATTCCCTCTTGAAAATTTTTGCCGTTTTTCTAAGTCGGTTTTTGCCGGACGCCAGCTTGGGTCCGGCGAACCAGAGTGGGCGCCGGACGGTGTCCGACGCTCCTTCGTATCCATCTTGCTCTTAGGAGGACTTGGCTATGAGGACTTTTGACTTTTCGCCGCTGTGGCGTTCCACGGTCGGCTTCGACCATCTGGCGGACCAGCTTGACGCGAGCCTGCGGCAAACCGCCGACGATAACTATCCTCCCTACAACATCGAACGTTCCGGCGACGACGCCTATCGGATTTCGCTGGCGGTTGCCGGCTTTGGCGTGAACGATATCGCCGTCACCGCCGAACGGGACACGCTGATCATCGAAGGCAGCAAGCCCGAGGTCACGGAGCGCGAATACCTTTATCACGGCATCGCCTCACGGCCATTCCGCCGGGTGTTCAGTCTGGCTGACCACGTCAAGGTCAGGGAAGCGTTTTTCAAAGACGGCTTGCTGATCGTCGACCTGGTACGGGAAGTGCCGGAATCCATGAAGCCACGGCGGATCCCGATCCGTGGTGCGGAATCGTCTCCGCAGGTCGAGCGGAAGAAAGCGGCTTGAGCCGCGGCACGTTCGATGACGTACGCGCGCACCAGAGATCCGCGCGGAGCTTCTGCGCAAGAAAAGGAGGACAACATGGGTTTTCGTGATCTTATTCCGTGGTCGAGAAATCAGGAACTCGCGCCAACGCGCGAGAACTATGATCCGTTCATCACCTTTCACCGGGAGATGAACCGGCTGTTTGATGACGTATTCAGCGGGTTCGGAACGCTGGGGCGCAGCGGCAGCCCGCTGATGGAAGGCCGCTTCGGCTGGCCGAAAATCGAACTGAGCGAGACCGACAAGGCGCTTACCGTTTCGGCCGAGTTGCCTGGCCTGACCGAAAAGGATGTTCAGGTCGAAATCGCCCACGGCGTCTTGAGGCTGCGGGGCGAGAAAAGGGCCGAGCGCTCGGACAACGGAAAGTACTTTTCCGAACGTTTCTACGGTTCGTTCGAGCGGCAAATCCCGCTCGATGGCGTTGTCGAAGAGAAGGCCGAAGCGTCGTTCCGGGACGGCGTGTTGACGATCACGTTGCCGAAATCCGAAGAGGCTCGTTCCGACGTCAAGCGCATTGCGATCAACAAGCAATGACACCGGCTGGAGGCGTTGCAAAGGCGCGCCTCCATCCGCCTTCCCCCGTCTCTTAGAAAGGAGCGTTAAGGAGACAGTTCGATGACCAAGACCCGTTCGACCCCGACTGAACATGTTCTGTTCCATCCCGCCGCCCACTACGATTCACCGGATGATGTTCTGAACGATCGGCGCCTCTCCGACCCCGAGAAGCGCGTCGTGCTTTCTTCCTGGGCTTCCGACATCTACGCGGTGGAATCCTGCCCGGTGCTGCGGGACATCCCAGGAATCGGCCACACCATCCGGCTTGCCGACATTCTCGCCGCCTTGCGCCGCCTTGACGGCCAGGACGACGATCCCCCGCCGCGCGGTGGAGCGGCGATCCGGTTGCGGCGGCCCAGTTGGACCGCCGCGCTCTCCCGGAGATCGCAGCCATGCTGACGCCGACGATCCTCGCGCCTGTGCTGGCCAGCCGTGATTCTCGCGGCTAACGGACTACTCGCTTGGGCCGGAGAACGAAGCTCAGGAATTTGCTGAGTTGGGTGGGATTCGAAGACATGGTGACGAGATGTTAGCAAGCTTGCCCGGATGAACCAACGGCTGGGCGCAACGCCAGCTGATCAACGAAACCGCAAAACCCGCGCGCCGTTCCCGCATATCGCTGACGCAGGCACAATATCGAATTCATCTCCCATCCGCCGAAGAAAACTCCGGTACGGTTCTGCCAAATCCCGCTGCGACGGATGGAACGCAAGCAGGCTCGCGTTCACAACCAAGACGCCGGACGGATGGATCGCTGCGAACGACGGCAAACACCTCGAGCGCATGGTCGTAGCCCTTGATGGGCTGCCTTCCGATCGAGGCCAGCGGGATGCGATCCCTGACCTGTTCGGTGACGACAGGGTCGACCAGTATCTCGGCGTCGTCGGCCAGACTGCAAAGCCGTGATGCCAGATTGATGACGTTTCCGATCGCCGTGTAGTCGAGGCGCCCTTGATAGCCGAGGGTGCCGACGGTCGCGGGGCCCATCGCGATGCCCACGCCGAAGCCCACGGTGCAGCCGCCGGCGGACCAGTTGTTGGCCAGGGATTGCACGGCGGCCTGCATGTCGATCGCAAGCCTGATGCCGCAATGCGCCGGGTCCTCGCACCTGACCGGCGCGTTGACGAGAACCATCACGCCGTCACCGGCGAAGCGGATCAGGGTGGCGGCATGGCGTGCCGTGACCGCGCCGATGGCTTCGTAATATTCTCTCAGCACGGCCAGAATGGCCTCGGGCTCGGCGCGGGCGGAAAACGCGGTGAAGCCGCGCAGATCGCCGAAAATCGCAACCACGTCACGCCGCTGTCCATCCAGCAGCCGCGGATCGGAGTGTTCCACCAGTTCGGCGACCTGCGGGGCCAGGAATTGCTTCAGGCGATTGATGCGCTCGGATTTCTGCTGCGATGCCCCGAGTTCCTCCGCCATCTGGTTGAACCGGACTGCCAATTGCTCCAGCTCGTCGCGGCTTTCGATCGCGATGCGATGATCGAGCTGTCCCATCCCGATCCGCTCCGCGCCCTCCTCGAGCTTGCGGATCGGCACCCACATGCGGGATGCGCGCCAATAGGCGAGCACCAGCGCAAAAACGGTTCCGATGGCGATGAACATCAGGCAACGCCACACCGTCGCGCGCATGGATTCAAACGCCTCGACGATCGGCTGCTGGGCAATCACGGTCCAACCCACATTCGCGGCCTGTACCGACAGCGCGACGAAATCTCTCCCGTCATCGCCTGTGGTGACGACCGCCGATCCATTCGCAGCTGACACAACCGATTTGAGCCGGCTGAACTCGCCTGACCCGGCGCCACTGCGCAGCACCAAGCTGATGTCCGGGTGAGCAATCAGGCGTCCTCCGTCATCGACGACAAGGGCGTGGCCGGTGTTGCCGATCTTGATCGCCGCGATGACATCCCAGATCAGTTTCAAATTGATGTCGGCAACGACGATTCCAGCGGCCGCGCGGTTTCCCGCGACGGCGATCCGCATGTAGGGCTCTGAATCGCGCTGATATCGCACAGGTCCGTACCAGACCCGGTTCGCACGCGCCCCCACCACCGCGGGATCATCAGACATGTCCGTACCTCGACCGGTCCGGTTCAGACTCATCCTGGATACGAACACGCGTTCGGTGCCGGTCGGGTCAACCAACGACACCGAAACGATCGCCGGCACCTGCTGCAGCAGCCGCAGCCCGTCGACCCTGCGCCGGTCGTCCTCGCCCTGGGTCCAGGGAAACTGCACGAGCCAGCCGAGCTGATCGCGTATGCCATCGGTAAAGGTCTGGATCCGGTCGGCCGCAGCGCGGGCCTCGATCTGGAGCACTTCATTGAGATGAAGGCGATGGTCGCGAAAGGAGAACCAGGCCTCGATCACGGAGCCAAGTGTGAGCGGCACCACCACTGCGACAAACAGTGTGACGAAGTACTTGACGAACAAGGAGCGCCGCGGCCGGGTCATGCTGGCGGCGCCCGGCAACTGGAGCTGCACGTCACGATGAGATGTGCCGGCCTCATTCGATCACCTTGTTGGCGCGAAACAGGATGGAGGATTTGTCCAGGTCGATGCCGAGCAGTTCAGCCGTCCGGAGATTGACGACCAGCTCGAATTTGGTGGGTTGCACAACAGGAAGCGTGGCGGGGTTTTCGCCGCGCAGGATCCGGTCGGCGTAGGTCGCCAGCGCGAAATAGGTCGCGCGCTGGTTGGCGCCATAGCTGATCAGCCCGCCTGCGTCGCAATACTCGCTCCATCCGAACATCGAAGGCAGCCGATGCTTGATGGCGAGCTGGGCGATTTTTTCGCAATGCACCAGCGTGAGAACATCCGGAAAGACGAGCAACCCATCCGGATGCGCGTCGCCCACCGCTCCAAGCGCGTGGTCCAGCTCGCTTGCCCCTGCAAAGGGAACATAGCGCAGCGCGATGCCGAGCTGCCGGGCGGCGTCCTGCGTCGCGCGCCACTCCGATTGTTCTCCCGGATGAAGACTGTTCGAGAGGACCGCCAGGGTGCGCAGGCTCGGAAAGATTTCCTTGAGCAGTTCAACCCGTTTCCCCGCCACATCGAGCGACAGGAAGGTCGAGCCGGTGAAATTGCCGCCCGGTTCCCCGAGACTCTTGACGAGGCCGAGCTCCACCGGATCGCCGCTCAGCGCAAACAGGACCGGAACATCCGTTACCTCCGTCAGCGCGCGGGTCGCAGGGCCGCTCGACACGGCAAGGTCGACGTTGCCGCGCCGGACGTTCGATACCACCTCGCGCAGCGCCTGCGGGTTGCCGGGCGCATAGTGCAATTCCAGGGCAACGTTCTTGCCCTCGACATAGCCCCGCGCGCGTAATCCTTCGCGGAACCCGTCGAGGAACGGGTCGGGCTGGGACCCGGTGGAAACCCAGAAAATGCGATAGACCCTTGTCGGATCATGAGCCAATGCGGCGACCGGCCAAGCCATCGCAGCACCGACAAGCGTTATGAACTCTCTTCGTTTCATGCTGGCCACCATGGCCCAGACCGGCTTTCCAAGCTTCGAGCCGGCATTCAGATGAGCTGCAGATAATCTTGATTTTTCCCTTTTTTGGGCGGATCAGGGTACCGGGACGCGTCCGCGGCGATCTTCCAAGCCGCGGCGTCCCTACTCCACCCCATAGCGCGTGAAGTGATCGCCGATGCCGGCCTGGATTGTCCTGGCCGCCGAGATGTCGCTATCGCTGCCGGCCTTGTCGCCCTTCCTGAGCCTGGCAAGCCCGCGCCCATAGAGCGCGCTCGCCAGCTTCGGCTCGGTTCGCAACGCAGAATCATAATCATCGATCGCCGCGTCGAGCTGGCCCATCTTCAGATGAACCAGCCCACGCGAGTCGTACGTTTCGGCATTGTTGGGTCCCGACTGAAGCGCCCTGTTGCAGTCCACCAGCGCGGTTTCCAACGGCCCGAGGACAGCACGTGTCCAGCACCGCCCGCTCCATCCGGCGGCCAGATCGGGCTGGACGCGAACCGCCTCGTCATAGTCCCGCGCCGCGCGATCGTACTCGTGCTTCTTCAGGTAGATTCCCGCACGGTTGGCGAAGGCTCGGCCGTAGTTGGGATTGAGCTTGATCGCCTGATCGAGAGACTGGATGGCGAGGTCGTATTCACCCTTTTTCAGGTAAATTACACCCCGGTTGTTGAACGGCCGGGCATCGCCTGGATTGAGCTTGATCGCTTGATCGAAATTAGGGATGGCGCGATCGTAGTCGCCCCTTGAGGCATAGGCATTGCCACGATTGTTGTGGGCGACAGCCAGGGAGGCCGTCGTGAGTTGACCCGATCCGATAAGCGCCGTGCAAGCATTGATCCGGTGCTCGAGCGACGCGCGATGCGAACCGTTGCACAGCTCGAGATTCCCGAGATAGGTGCTGCTCTTCGGGTTCTGTGCCGCCGCCGGTGATCCGAACAGCAGCAAGGCGAGGATCGGCGCCAGGCCGAGGACAATGCGCCCGCTTGCGCTGGATTCCATGTCAGGCTTCCGGGTCCTGGAATAAGGGGGTGTGCGGTCGACCGCCTAGCACCCCCGACAGATTTTCAGATTTGACCCGGGAGGCGTTGGTTCGGATGGCGCCGCCGCCGGTCTCCCGGGCTTTCGCATGACCTTGCTCTTGCCTTCTTCAATGAGGGTGGAAAACTTGAATGTCCCATCGTCCGAAATTTCGACGTGCGGCGTGGTGCCTCGAATCCCCATTGTCGCGACGGGGGTATCGACCTTCATGTCGCCGGTCTTCGCGACGTGGCCGGCAACAAACGTGAAAGTTCCTTTGGTCAGGCTGAGCAAGGTCTTGTTGGACTTTCCGTTTGGGTCGTACACGAACTCGCTCAAGGCCATGCGCGCGTTGCTCGACAGATTGAACGCGGTGCCATCCGTAAAACTAATGCCGACCCGGCCGTCGGCGCCGGTCGCGACCACGTCGCCCTCATAGACGACATCACCAACCTTCGCCTGACCGGCTTGAGCGTCGGCGCGAACCTGAATGACGCTTGCACCGGCGCGTTCGATGGTAACCGAACCTGTCGCGACAACGACTTTTCCAATCGGCTTGGATGCGACATCCTGAACCGCGGGCACCGCAGAACCGCGTTGCGCCTGAGCCGGGCCGGAGAAGAATCCGGCGATCGCCAGAGCGAAGCCTGTCAGCAAAACGGCAATCTTATGGTTGCACATGAACGGCCCCTTCCCGAGCAAATCTCGTTCGTGCGGCCACACCGGTTCCTTGAACCGCTGGCCAGGGCAATAATGGATGCGATTGGATATTATGCCGGACCGGCTGCTCCGCGCCACCTCCCCCAAAAGGAGTACCCCTTTTGCGCCGCGGGCCTCGTGCAGACTTTCCTAATCCCTTCCACCGGATTGCGCTATTTTGGCACAGACGATTTCCACGGTCAGTCGTTGGCTGACCGCGCCAAATGTTTTGACCTGAATGCGCAACAGGTAGCGGCAGGCCGGGACGGAACTCATGTTCACAGGGTCCCACGCCGAAACCGGGGACGATCGTAACGCGGCAGCGGAGCGGCTTCCCCGCGTCATCGGCAATGTTCAGACGGAAGCCGGTAGCCGCCCCCTCGGCCAGGGGGCGAAGAGCGATTGCCCGCACGCCGACAGGCCATTTCCCGGCATTTCGGGCCGCACGCACGCCCGGTTCGGCCTGCTGTGGCTCACAGCGCTGACCTTCTCCATGATGAAGGAAGCCGGAGCTGCGGACCCGAATGTCGTTTTCCTTGATGATGGCAGCATAACCTACAAGGATCTGGAGCACGGAAGCTTCGAGCTTGTGACCAAGGAGCCTATCCCGCGGCACTTCGTCGTTGAGGATCCCGGCGAAACGATCGTCCTGCGCGTCGAAGGATCCTCGATCAATATCAGCCGGGTCACAAATTCCTCCTCGCGAATGGCGGAGTTGCAGGCAGCCCAGCAGGAAGCGCTCGCCACCCTTGCGAAAGGCATGGAGTCATCCGGATCGAGCACACCTCCTTTGGTCGATCGGCTGCCGGTGCAACCGATCAATTTTATCGAGACTGACGTCCCCACCCCAACGGGGGGCTCGCTCCTGCCGCTGCCGGTGCCCAACTTCCCTTCCACCCAAGTTATTATCGCACTGCCGCCTGTCCCGCCGACGCTGAATGCCGTGACAGGGCCGACCGAAATCGACACCTCGGCGTTTGACACCTTCACCGCGACGAGCGGAACTTTTGTTGCCAGCAGCACCAACAGCACCACACTGACTTACGGCATCAGCGGCCGGACCGCCGGCAGCACGGTACTGGATGGGGAGACATTCGATGTCTCGCAGACCGGCCCCTACGGCACGCTTTACGTCAACAGCACGACCGGCGATTACACTTTCGTTCCGGACAGTCACGCGATCAATGCGCTGACCGAGCCCACGACCACGAGCTTCACCGTCACGGTGTCTGACGGCGCGCTCGCAGCCAGCCAGACCTTCACGATCGCCATCAACGGCACCAACGACGCGGCCGTCATCTCCGGTGCCGCGACCGGCTCAACGGTCGAGGCCAGTGGCGTCGCCAACCGCGCGCTGGGCGCTCCGACCGTGACCGGCACGCTCACCAACACCGACGTCGACAATCCACACGATACCTTCACGGCGATCGAGACGCCCATTGCGAGCGCGGGCGGCTACGGCTCTTTCGCCATAACGGCGAATGGCGTGTGGACCTACACGCTCGACGAGACCAACGCCGCGGTGCAGGCGCTCAATGTCGGCGGCACGCTGACCGACACCTTCACCGTGACCACCGTCGACGGCACCGCCAAATTGGTCACGGTCACCATCCAGGGCGCCAACGACGCGGCCGTCATTTCCGGCGCCACGGCCGGCGCGGTGATCGAGGCAGGCAGCGCCGAGTACGGCACGCCGAGCGCGACCGGCACGCTGACGGACACCGATGTCGACAACACGCCGAACAGCTTCACGCCGGTTGACGCGCCGACCGCGAGCGCGGGCGGCCATGGCACCTACACGTTGACCGCGGACGGCCTGTGGACCTACGCACTCGACGATTGCGACCACGCGGTGCAGGCGCTCAACATCGGGGACACGCTGATCGACACCTTCACCGTGACCACCATCGATGGTACGCCGCAGGTGGTGACGGTCACGATCCAGGGAACGAACGACGCGGCCATCATCTACGGCACCACCACCGGGTCGGTGACCGAGGCTGGGCACCATGAACCCGGCAAGCCGACCGCGTGCGGCACACTCACCAACACCGACATCGACAATACGCCCAATACCTTTACGGCCGTCAGCACGCCGACGGTGAGCGCGGGCGGCTACGGCACCTTCACCATGACGGCGGATGGCAAGTGGACGTACACGGTCGACGACAACAACGGCGCGGTGCAGGCGCTCAATAGCTGCGACACCCTTTGCGACAGCTTCACGGTCACAACCATCGACGGAACCGTCCAGGTGGTGAAGGTCACCATCCAGGGCGCCAACGACCCGGCCGTCATTTCCGGCGCCACAACCGGAAGCGTGATCGAGGCTGCTTGTCATGACTACGGCCAGCCGATTGCGTGCGGCACGCTCACCAACACCGACGTCGACAATGCGCCCGATACCTTCACACCGGTGTGCTGGCCGGAGGCGAGCGCGGGCGGCTACGGCACCTTCACCATGACGGCGGCGGGGGTGTGGACCTACACGCTCGACAACAACAACTGCACCGTGCAGGCGCTCAATAGCTGCGACACCCTTTGCGACAGCTTCACGGTCACAACCATCGACGGCACCGCCCAGGTGGTGAAGGTCACCGTCCAGGGCGCCAACGACCCGGCCGTCATCTCCGGCACCACAGCCGGATGTGTGGTGGAGGCTGGTTGCGATGATCAAGGTAACCCGGTCGCGTGCGGTACGCTCACCAGCACCGACGTCGACAATACGCCCAATGCCTTCACGCCGGTCTGCTGGCCGGAGGCGAGCGCGGGCGGCTACGGCACCTTCACCATGACGGCGGCCGGCGTGTGGACCTACACGCTCGACAACGCCAACTGCACCGTGGAGGCGCTCAATGACTGCGACACCCTTTGCGACAGCTTCACGGTCACAACCACCGACGGCACCGCCCAGGAAGTGAAGATCACGATCTACGGCACCAGCGACGGATTCAATTTCAAGGCGTCGGCTGCCGGCGAGTCATTCCAGTTCAACGACGAGATGATGGGCTTTGACGCTTCAAACGCCATCGATCCCCTTGATGTGGATTTCTCCCAAGCGGCAATCAGCCCAAGCGAAGGACAACTGGCGACGCCAGCGGGAGCACAAACGCTTGCGCAATCGCTGTCAGGAAATCCCGCTGATGACAATTTCAGCTTTGTTCTGGAACCGTTGGCGACCGCCGCCGCTTTTCATGCGCCGCACGACCTCATGGTGTGACGGCGCCGATGCAGGCTGCTTGCTGCGCGCGCCTTCCGAAGAAACCAGGCTTCTCCGAAAAGCGCTGCAGGATTTTTACTTGGTGACCTTGTCGACCACCGCATCGATGCCCATGCGGATCGCGGTGCCGGTGACGAAGGCAACCACGACGACCGGGATCCAGATGAATCCGCCCGAGACGGAGTCGAGTTCGACAGCATTCAGTTCGCGCGCGTCGGTGTTCAGCTTGGTCATATCAGTCTCTCCCGTTATCGGTGGAAGGACTGTCCCCACCACTCGTAAGAGATTGACAATCCGCAGCGCACCAAGGCCGCTGTGTCGGACGTCACACTCAACCCGGTGCGTGGAACGGGTGTAGCGCGCGGCGCAAACGCCACAGAATCGTGAAGCCGCTGCGGATTGCGACGGTGCGGCCTGGGCATTACCTCGCGCAATACGGTTTTGCCGGGAGCGAATATAATGCGCGCTGTTCTGGCCTTTGGCCTTTTGATCGCCCTCTGTGCTTCTGCCAATGCCGCAAAGGTGCAGCACGCCAAACCGCATGCGGGCCAGTCACGCCCGGCCCAACCTGTTGCTGCCACCAGGGGCTATGCCGTTCCCGGTTGGACCGACGCACAGACGCGGTATTGGATGGACAGCTTTCACGGCGGAACGGATTGACGCCGAGCGGCACAACTATCCGCGCATCACCGCATTGGCCTTCTCGGCGGCGGCGGTCATGGCAATCTTCGCCGATTTTGCTCCCGAGACCACTTCATTCACGCCGATCATGAAGGCGTCCATGATGGGCCGGGATTGCGGATGGAAAAGGATCGCCTTCGCGCGGTCGACGTCGGCATTTTGCAAGTTGGTCAGTGCCGCTGCGGCGGCCTGCGGGCCGAACGCCTTCTTGAATTCCTCGCTCGACCAGGCCGACAGGCGTGTCGTCGCAAGCCCCGCCGCGGCGGTCTGCAGCGAGGTCGCCCTGCTTGTCGCCCACAGCAGAAAAAGGAAAGCGGCCCGCTTGTTTCGCGATTTGGAATTAATGCACGCCTGCCAGTGCGACATGAAGGGGACGGATGCCTGCCCGGGGGCATGCGGAAAGGCCGCAAATTCGGCCTGCTTCGTCACGCGGCTCTTGGCGGGATTGGAGATGTCGGTCGCGAAGTTGCTGCTGTCGATGGCCATGGCCGTCCTTCCCTGAAGGAAGTCGTCCAGCACGTGGTACCATTCATAGCTGCCCACGCCGACCGGCCCGGCCTGGCTGAGCAGCTGTCCGAACATCTCGACGGCCGCGATGGCCTCGGGGCTCGCGAAAGCAGCCTTGTTGTCCTTGACCATGTGTCCTCCATACGAGAACACGAAGCTCATGGCCGGCACGGACGAATTGCCGCCGGCCTGCGCGCGCATGGCAATCCCGGACATCGCGCTGGTCTTGACCGCCTTGGCGGTGGCAAGCAGCGCTTCGAAAGTCTGGGGAATCGGCAGGTTCCTGGCCGTTCGTGCATCGCTGTTGACAAACAAGGTCACCGCCTCGGAGGTGATCGGGATGGCGTAGCGCTCGCGGTCCGACCACAGTGGAAAGGCGCGGGCCGTCTTGAGAAGGTCGTTCTCGTCGTACCATCCAAGATCGGTCAGCGACTTGTCGGAATAATAGGCGTTCAGCGGCTCGAGCCATCCTGCCGAGATGCCCTGGCCATACGTCGTCCACATGAAGACATCGGGCGTGCTGCTGCCACGGTTGAGCTGTATCGGCAGCGCGCCCAGATAGGCGGTCTCCAACCGGAAGTCGGTAGTGACGATGATACCGGTAAGCTTGGTGAAGTCCCACAACAACGGAGTGATCGCGTTCGACCAGGGATGGATTGCGCCCGCGAGCGAAATCGTCTGCCCCGCAAATTGCTTCCAGTCTATCGCGGCCTTGGCGTAGCTCGCGGCGGCATCCTCTGCAAAACCCCACCGCGGCAGCATGGCGAGCGCCGGCAAGGTGACGCCCGCCGTGCCCAATCCCTTGACGAAGCTCCGCCGGCTGGCCGAGCTTGGACTGCTCGGAAACTTTTCGCCTGGACCCATGTGGTTTGGAGCCATGTGGTTGCTCCTGCCGGGGGATCGGCCTTCACAACAAGCGGGCGGGGCCTTACCCGTGACGTTCTGGCCCCTTGCGTGTAATCTGCACGGTGGAGCTTGCCGGTTCCCGTCGCATCCCGCGGACCGCGGCTATATTTTCATTATAATAGCAATGTTCTGCGTCGGCATCAGAAAATAATCGCTCACGCGAGCATCGAAGACCAGGCCAATGTCAGTCACTCTGAGCCAGTCCTCTCGGTGGTTTGCTCGTCCACTCGCGCTGGTGGTCGCGGTTCTTCTAACTGTGGTTGTCGCGACCGGGTTTCTCGGCTTCAGATATTGGCAGGAGCGACAAGCGGCAGATCTTTTGTTCGAGCGTGGTCGCCAGGTGCTCGAGACGCTTGATCGGCTGCGGACGGTCATCGCCGACGTGGAGGCCCAAAGGCGCGGGTATCTGCTGACTCTGGACCCCTCATATCTCAAGGCCTATGGCGTCTCCGACGAAAGCGTGCGCCGAGACGCCCAGGCGCTCCAGGCTCTGGTAGCGAGCGATCCATTGCAGAACCATCGTGCCGGACATCTGGCGCTGACCGTTGCAGCAAAGCTCCGCGAGATCGACGACATCGTCAATACTGCCCGAACCAGCTCCGGGCCGGCAGCGCTGGCGATGATCCGCAGCCTGGACGAGATCCGGTCGCAAATCGACCAGATGGTGGACCACGAGCGCTTCCTGCGCGTGGATCAGGAGAGGCGCGCCGAGGCACTCGAACGCCGCAAAGCCTGGCTGATCGCTACGGCTGTCGTCGTTGTCGCGGTCCTGGCAGGGGCAGCACTGGCGCTCGCACGGTTCGAAGCGAGGCGCCGGCGAAAAGCGACCGAGGAGAACGTCCAGCTCCAGAGCGATATCGAAGCGCGTGACAGGAAGATCCGGCGCCTGGTCGACGCCAACATCATCGGGATCATCATCTGGGAGGTCGATGGGCGCATTCTTGAGGCCAATGACGAGTTTCTCCGCATGGTGGGATACGACCGGGAGGATCTCACCGCGGGTCGCCTGCACCGGACACAGCTGACGCCGCCGGACTGGCGCGAGCGCGACGCGCGTACCGTGGCAGAGCTGAAGCGGATCGGGACGGCCCAACCGTTCGAGAAAGAGTATTTGCGGAAAGACGGTAGCCGCGTCCCCGTGCTGATCGGCGGGGCGATGTTCGAAGAAGGTACAAATCAAGGTGTTGGCTTTGTCCTCGATCTGACCGAGCGCAAGCGGGCGGAAGAGGCGTTGCGGCAAAGCGAGGAGCGCTTTCGCACCCTCGTGCAATTCTCCTTCGACGTGTACTGGGAGACCGACGCGCAGCATCGCTTTGTTCACCAGGAGTTCGCCGAGAGCCTTGCCGACGCGCCGGCATGGGGCGCCGAGATCGGGAGGACGCGCTGGGAGGTGCCCTACCTGGAGCCCGACGCAGAGGCCTGGCGCAAGCACCGGGAGACGCTCGATGCCCACCTGCCTTTCCGTGATTTTGAGCTCGCGCGCCCTGCCCCCGACGGCAGCAAGCGTTACGTATCCGTCTCGGGGCTGCCGATGTTCGACGAGAGGGGGCGCTTCGTCGGCTACCGCGGCGTCGGGCGGCACATCACCGAACGCAAGCGGGCCGAAGAGGCCTTGCGCTCCGCGCAGGCGGAGCTCGCCCACGCCAATCGCGTCGCCACGCTGGGGCAGCTGACGGCCTCGGTCGCCCATGAAGTCAGCCAGCCGATCGCCGCAACCGTGCTCAACGCCCAGGCCGCGGTGCGCTGGCTAGGCGCTCAGCCGCCGAACCTCGGCGAGGTTCGGCAGATCCTCGGTCAGATCACGGATGACGGCAAGCGTGCCGGCGACGTCATCGGCTGGATCCGGGCCCTCATCAAGAAAGCTCCCCCGAGAAAGGAGAGCCTGGAGATCAACCAGGCGATCCTCGAGGTCATAGCCCTGACCCGCGGCGAAGCGGTGCAGAACGGCGTCTGGGTGCGGACGCAACTCGCAGAGGGCTTGCCGCGCATTCAAGCGGATCGGGTCCAGCTGCAACAGGTGATCCTCAACTTGATCATCAACGCCATCGAAGCAATGAACGGCGCCAGCGAGGGGACGCGGGAGTTGCTGATCAGCACTGCCGCAGATGCCTCGAACGGCGTGCTCGTCAGCTTGCGGGATACCGGTCCGGGACTGGATCCGGCGAGCCTCGAGCACCTCTTCGACGCGTTCTACACCACCAAGTCCAGCGGCCTCGGCATGGGACTAAGCATCTGCCGTTCGATCATCGAAGCGCAAGGCGGACGGATTTGGGCCGACGCCAATAAACCTTGCGGCGCCGCCTTTCATTTCACCCTGCCCTTGGAAAAAGAAGAGACCGCTGCTGCCGAGCACGCCGGCCCAATGCCGGCGGTATGAGTGCTGGTCGGGGAGCTGCCCGTAGCGGCGAATCCGCCTGCTGCGATAGGGTGTTCGCGGAAGTCCAACAGCGCGTTTTCTCTCGTCTACTTCCCTACCGAGATATCATTCCTCATGCCGCTGCGCTCGTGCGAGCCACCTTCCTTGCTCGATCGAGATAACCACAATTAGAATCCTGCCTTGAAAAATCCGGAAGCGAGTGAGTTTGCGAGCCGCAGCGACGCTGAAACTGTTTCATATCGCTGACCATCGAGTTTGACGTTGTAATGTTTGGGCAGCCAGCTCAGTCTTTTGTCAATGCCCGTCGTTAGCGGCTCGCCCGTAATGCCGACAGAGTTCAACGGCCAGATTCCGACGGGGACGATTTCGACCGTCGCCCGCACCAGTTTGGTCCCATCACCAAAGCTCCTTCCGATGTCGATGGGATCCACTTTCTCTACTGTCTTCGGATCGTTCATGTCGCGAAAGCGAACGAGCAGCGGCAGGCTAGTAAGCGGCAATTCGCGTGAGCCCGATATACGCCGTAGCTGTTTCAAGCCCTCATCGATCGGTTCCGGAAGTGCCCCGCCTGGAAAATTGAACGCACGAAGGATGATGGTTTCGGGCGTCGATCGGAGATCAGCGCCCTCCTTGAGGAGCGCAAACAAGGTACCGCGGAAGCCCAGATCGAGCACAACCGCTTCTCCCCGATAGCCCACAGTACCCGGCGACTGCCCGGCAAAGCGTGATTGCTTGCTATAGGTAACTTCGATTACACCCGCCCCCGTCTTGGTCACGCCGTCTACCTGCGCCTCAAGAGTCAGGCGATATCGCACGGTCACGCTCGGATAGGCCGTCACGCAGAACACCGCCGCGCCGGCGATCAGCAAGGTCGCAACGCCGAGCCATTTCATTCAGACGACCTCAATAAACTTGGCGGGTGCGCCGCCGTTCCAGCTTGAGATACATGGCGCAGCTTCATTGACAAATCGCTTCGCCCCACGGTTGCATATGTGCCCGCCCCGTTAACCCCACTTCTTAAGCGCCCATCCACCATTGCCGGACGGAGCCGGCGCTTAACCATTCCGATTAACATCCCCTCAATCCACTCCCGACAATTCTAGCGATCGTAGCGGGGAGAGATTGCCGTGGACGGCTTTTCATTGAACGTCTTTGCCATCGAGTTCATCGGGCTGATGATGGTAGCGCTCTGCCTCGTCGTGCTTGCGCTGCCCTCGGGGCGCCGGCCGTCGAAGCACGCCCGATACGAGTAATTCTTTCCGGCCGGCCGGGCTTCGCCCTGTTGCGCCTAGGCCTCCTTGGCCGGAACCACCGTTTGCAGGGCTCGCCCCAAGCGCGTCCTGCCGCAAAGCGCACGCAGAAAGCGGTGCTTTGCCTCCACTCCAGGGCCAAATTTTGCCCAAAGACCCTTGACATACCAGCGCTTTCGGCGGAACGCCTGTCGAAAGCGTCATGGACTGTTCATGGATCTGATTACCACCACTTCCGACCTTGCGGCTGCCTGCGATCGCCTCTCCAAGCACCCGGTCATCACCGTCGACACGGAGTTCCTCCGGGAGACGACCTACTATCCCCTGCTCTGCGTCGTGCAAATGGCGAGCGCGGACGAAGCCGTCGTGATCGACACGCTGGCGGAGGGCATCGACCTCAAGCCGTTCTTCGAATTGATGGGCAATGAGGCGGTGCTAAAGGTGTTCCACGCCGCGCGCCAGGATATCGAGATCGTCTGGCACCAGTCCGGCACCATTCCGCACCCGATCTTCGACACCCAGGTCGCAGCGATGGTGCTCGGCTATGGCGACAGCATCGCCTATGACGCGCTGGTCGAGCGCATCACCGGCCACCGCCCGGACAAGACGCATCGCTTCACCGACTGGTCGCGCCGGCCGCTGACATCAGACCAGATGCATTACGCGGTCTCCGACGTCACCCATTTGCGCGACGTGTTCGCGGCGCTGGACGCCGATTTGAAAAAGCGCGGCCGCAGCGAATGGGTCAGCGAGGAGATGGAAGTCCTGACCTCGCCGAAGACCTATGATTTCCATCCCGAGCGCGCCTGGGAGCGGCTGAAGACGCGGGTGCGCAAGCCCAAGGAATTGGCCGTGCTGATGGAAGTCGCAGCCTGGCGCGAACAGGAAGCGCAAAGCCGCGACGTGCCGCGCAGCCGCGTGATGAAGGACGACGCGGTCGGCGACATCGCCACCCATGCGCCGACCTCGCTGGAGCGTCTCGCCAATTTGCGCTCGCTGCCGAAGGGTTTCGACCGCTCCAAATGGGGCAGCGACATCGTCGCCGCCGTACAGCGCGGCATCGCGCGCGATCCTGCGACCTTGCCGAAGCTCGAAAAGCCGCGCGGCAATTCGAATGGCGCTGCGATCGTCGAGCTCCTGAAGGTGCTGCTGCGAATGACCTCGGAGCGTCATGCCGTGGCCAGCAAGGTGATCGCAACCGTCGACGACCTCGAGCAGATCGCGGCCGACGACCAGGCCGACGTCGCCGCGTTGCATGGCTGGCGCCGCGAATTATTCGGCGAGGCGGCGCTATCGCTGAAGCACGGCAGGCTGGCGCTCGCGATCGAAAAAGGCCGCGTGGTCAGGGTCGATCGGGATAAGGCGGTTTGAGACGCGGCAGCGGGGCCTTATGGTCCGAGACGCGCTTCGCGCTCCTCACCATGAGGGGCTGAGGGATAATCCAGCCCCGTCATGGCCGGGCTTGTCCCGGCCATCCACGTCTTTCCTTTCCAGTCCAGCCGAAGAAAAGACGTGGATGCCCGGCACAAGGCCGGGCATGACGGATAGAGCGCGTCTACGAAACTACCACTTGAACTCGACGCCGAACGTGCCCTGGTGCGACTGCATCGCGGCGCGGAATTTGGCGTCGTAGTTGATGTAGAGGCGCGCGGTGTTGGTCAGGCTGAGCGAGGCCGAGGCGCCGGCATCCGCGCCGTACTGGCTTTCGCCGATGCCCTGGAAGGTCACGCTCTGGGCGCCGAGGCTGACCGTCGTGTCGGAGAAATTCTGCACGACGTTGTTGACGAACTTGCCGTAGGCCGACAGGTCCAAAATCTTCTGGTCGAAGATCCAGTAATGGCCGACCTCGGCACCAACAAGCACGCGGAAGCGCTGCACGCTCGCGCCCGTTGCCGTCACCGGATCGAGGCCACCGAACTCCTGGAACGCTCCGGTCTGCGCGCGGACATATTCGACCGCGCCCTTGGGCACGATGCGGTACTGGTCCTTGGACCAGTAATAGCTGATTTCGCTCAGCACGCCGTCGAGCCTGGCGTTGTAGCCGGCGGTCGCGAAACCCAAACCGGTATCGCGGCGCGAATTGATGTTGCCAAAACCGTGCACGATCACGCTGGCCCAGGTCCACGGCCCGGCATCGACGGAGGCGTTGAAGCCGAACTGGGTCAGGTCGATCCTGGCCGACTGCAACGCCAGCGGCACGTCGATGTCGGTCCGGCTCTGGTCGACGGAGATGCCGACATTGACGCCGGTTGCGATGCGCGCGCCGATGCCGGCGACGCCGCCCCAGGTCTTGCGGGTGTCGCCGACGAAAAACCCGAGCGGACCGTTGTTGGCCGAAATGCCATAGCCCTCGAACCAGGTCCGGTAGCGCGGTGTTTCCGCAGCCTCGGAGGCGCCGCCGCCGCCGGGATTGGTCCGCATCATGCGGCTGAAGCCGCTGGTGGTGCCGAACCGTTCCAGGAAATTGCTGCCGAGATTGGTGATGGTTGCTGTCGACGACACCGCTGAGTTGATCATCTGTGGCGTCGGGGACGGCGATGGTGTGGGCGTTGGCGTCGGCGAGGCCGTCGGTGTTGGCGTGGGGGTCGGTGTCGGCGTCAGCTGTGCCTGCGCGGAAGACACACTGAGCGCGAGCACGAACGCGATCGCCGCCAGTCGCGCCAAAGCGCGACCGCCCCCGATCCTCACCGCTCGCGATGCGCAGCGCATCTATTCCATTCCCGAAAAAAGCGCCCGCTCAAAAAATGCGCGACAAGCCGGTCAGCATGCCCGGATTTGCGCCCAGTTCGCGCAGAGCGTCAATCGCTTACGGGCCTGACACAGGATTGAATGGAAGCCGTTGTTGTTCGCCGGCCACAGTGCTTTGCACCGGGTGGCACTGGCCTAGTCCTGCGCGGGCCAGATCAGGGTTCCGTCCGGCGCGGCCTGTCCGGAAATCCTGCAGATATCGCCTTCGAGGCGGACCTTGCCGCTGGCGAGCAGCCGCAGCGCCGCGGGATAGATTCGGTGCTCGATGCCGAGGATGCGCTGCGACAGGGTCTCGGCGGTGTCGCCATCGGCCACCGCAACCGCGCCCTGCATCACAATCGGCCCCGCGTCGGTTTCCGGGATCACGAAATGCACAGTGGCGCCTGAAATCTTCACGCCGGACGTGAGCGCCTGGCCGTGCGGATCGAGGCCGGGAAAGGATGGCAGCAGCGAGGGGTGGATGTTGAGCATCTTGCCGTACCAGCGCTGGACGAATTCGGCGGTGAACAGCCGCATGAACCCGCCAAGGCAAATCAGCTCGACATTCTTTTCGTCCAGCGCCCGCTGCAGCACCGCCTCGAAGCCGGCGCGGTCCTTGCCGAACGGCTTGCTCTCGATGACGGTCGTGGGAATGCCGCTCGCAGCAGCCTTTTCCAGGCCACCGGCATCGGCGCGGTTGGAAATCACGGTGACGATTTCCGCCGGGAAATCCGCAAGCTTCGCCGCGTCGATCAGCGCGGCCATGTTGGATCCACGCCCGGAGATCAGAATGGCGACGCGGCGCTTCACGGCGTCACCGCGACAGGTCCAGATGACCGTTATAGACCACGCGGTGCTCGCCTTCCGCCGCGATCACTTCGCCGAGCAGGGCAACGGTCTCGCCGCCCTCGGTGAGGATCTCGGTGACCCTGTCGACCGCATCCGGCTTGACGATCGCGACCATGCCGATGCCGCAGTTGAAGGTGCGCAGCAATTCGAGCTCGGCGATGCCGCCCTGCTCGGCCAGCCATTTGAAGACCGGCAACACCGGAAGCCGGGCCAGATCGATGCCGACCCCGAGATGCTTCGGCAGCACGCGCGGAATGTTGTCGGTGAAGCCGCCGCCGGTGATGTGGGCGAGGCCCTTGATGGCGCCGGTTTCGCGGATCGCGCGCAGGCACGACTTCACATAGAGCCGCGTCGGCGCCAGCAGCGCGCCGCCGAGCGTCATGACGGGCGAGAACGGTGCCGGCGCGTCAAAGCCGAGGCCGGCGGTTTCGACGATTTTCCGAACCAGCGAGAAGCCGTTGGAATGCACGCCCGAGGACGCCAAGCCGATCACAGCGTCGCCGATCGCAATATCCGGACGGGGCAGCAGCGTGCCGCGTTCGGCCGCGCCCACCGCAAAACCTGCGAGGTCGTAATCCCCGTCCTTGTAGAGGCCGGGCATTTCCGCGGTCTCGCCGCCGATCAGGGCGCAGCCGGACTCCCGGCAGCCCTCGGCGACGCCGGCCACGATGGCCGCCGCAGCTTCCGGATCGAGCTTGCCGCAGGCGAAATAGTCGAGGAAGAACAGCGGTTCGGCGCCCTGCACCACGAGGTCATTGACCGACATCGCCACCAGGTCGATGCCGATTCCGCCATGCAGGCCGGTCTCGATCGCGATCTTGACCTTGGTGCCGACGCCGTCGGTCGCGGCCACCAGCACCGGGTCCGTGAAGCCGGCTGCCTTGAGGTCGAACAGCCCGCCAAAACCGCCGATTTCGGCGTCGGCGCCGGCGCGGGCGGTGGCGCGCACCATCGGCTTGATGAGATCGACGAGGCGATTGCCCGCATCGATATCGACGCCCGAATCGGCGTAAGTGAGCCCGTTTTTGCGGTCGATCATGCTCAATTCCCGTCAGAAGACGGCTGGTTACGAGGATTTCCGCGATCCTGCAATGGCTCGCAAGGACCGGATGCATATACTATGTAGATAACAACCGGCCTGCCCCGCAAAGGGCCGGATCTGTTACGTAATCAGGGCCGGTGGCCAGGTAGCCGGGAAGCGACCGAGTTGAATATTCCGAATATCATTACGCTGGGTCGCATCATCCTGGTGCCCATTATCGTCTGGGCGATCGCCTCGAGGCAGATGGAGATCGCATTTGCGATCTTCGTGATTGCCGGCGTCAGCGACGCCGTCGACGGTTTCCTCGCCAAGCGCTTCAATATGACCAGCGAGCTCGGCGCCCTGCTCGACCCCCTCGCCGACAAGGCACTTCTGGTCTCGATCTACGTCTCGCTCGGAATCTGGGGCGCGGTGCCGCTGTGGATCGTGATCCTGGTGGTGTCGCGCGACATCATGATCGTCACCGCCGTGATCGTGTCATGGTTGTTCGACAAGCCTATCCCGATGAAACCCTTGATGGTCTCGAAGCTCAACACAGTGGCGCAGGTGGCGTTCGCCGCCCTGGTGCTGGCGTCGCTCGGCTTCAACTTCAAGCCGACGCCGTACGACCTGATCCTGATGGGTTTTGTTACGGTCTTTACTTTGGTTTCCGTCTCCCTCTATCTCGTGGAGTGGGTGCGGCACATGAGTACGATCGAGGCCAAATAGGCGTTTTGTTCGAAGCGTTGTCCTCACGCGAACCGGTACCCACTTCGCTTGAAAACGCCATGGTTCCGGAGACTTGCGTGGCAGTTCGCGTTCAACCCCGTCAGCTTGCCTTTGCGCTGCCGCACGCCGAAAGCCTGACCCGCGACAATTTTCTGGAAGGGCCGGCCAATGAAGCGGGCCTGGCGCTGATCGAACGCTGGCCCGACTGGCCCAACCGCATCATGCTGCTGGTGGGCCCGGAAGGCTCCGGCAAGAGCCATCTCGCCGCGATCTGGGCCGAGCAAGCCGGCGCCCGCTCGATCTCAGCCCATGCCTTGACGCCAACTGCAGTACCCGGCGCGCTTGCGACGGGGGCGCTGGTGGTCGAGGACCTGAAACCGGGGGATTTCGACGAGCGCGCGATGTTCCACCTGATGAATCTGGGGCGGGAAGACGAAGCCTCCATTCTGATGACGGCGCGGATTGCGCCATCGGCCTTCGAGGTCGAACTGCGCGATCTGCGGTCGCGGCTGCGCGCGGTGCCGACGGTGTCGCTGCTGCCGCCCGACGACCTCCTGTTCCGCGGCCTGATCATCAAATTCTGCGCCGACCGCCAGCTGAGCATCGACGAGACTGTCGTGAGCTATCTCGCCAGCCGGATCGAGCGATCCTATGCGGCCGCGCGCCAGGCCATCGACCTCTTGGATAGCGAGGCGCTGCGGCTCGGCCGGCCGGTGACCCGGGCGCTGGCGGCCGAACTGCTCCGCGACGCCTGACGGGCGCTACTGCCGCTGCGCGCCATGTCACGCCCCCGCCGCCTTGACGGCGGCGGCCGGCGGAACATCAATGTCATCGAAACGTCATCCAACTATCACATGGTGCGCATGGCATCCGCCTAGATTGGCGCGGCGCTCCAACTGAGATGGATCGAAACTTCATGGACTCGGCGCAAGTTGTTGAAATAAAAGAAAAAGACGTAATTGCCGAAGCGCCGCTGGCGATCGCCACTAGCCCGGAGCGGTTCATCAATCGCGAGCTGTCCTGGCTGCATTTCAATCGCCGGGTGCTCGAGGAAGCCGTCAATCCCGGCCATCCGGTGCTGGAGCGGGTCCGGTTCCTGTCGATTTCAGCCAATAACCTTGATGAATTCTTCATGGTCCGTGTCGCCGGTATCAAGGCGCAGGTCCGTGAAGGTATTGCCGAACGCAGCCCGGATGGCCTGACCCCCTCCGAGCAGCTCGTCCGCATCAACCAGACGGTTTCGGAACTCGCCTCCGACCAGCAGGCGATCTGGAGCGATCTGCGCACCATACTGTCCCAGACCGGCATCATTCTGGTCGACAACCACGACGTCACCAAGGCCGAGCGGAGCTGGATCGAGGATCACTTCCTCCACAACATCTTCCCGCTGCTGACGCCGCTCGCGATCGATCCGGCGCACCCCTTCCCGTTCATCCCAAGCCTTGGTTTCACGATCGCGCTGCATCTGTCGCGGGTCGCCGACGGCAAGCCGATGAACGCGCTGATCCGCATGCCCGGCAAGATCGACCGCTTCATCCGCATGCCCGCAGGCAAGGACGGCGCGGTACGCCTGATCACGCTGGAACAGGCCACCGGCCTGTTCATCGGCCGCCTGTTCCCCGGCTACACCGTCAAGGGCCAGGGTGCCTTCCGCATCATCCGCGACTCCGAACTGGAAATCGAGGAAGAGGCCGAGGATCTGGTCCGTCTGTTCGAGACCGCGCTGAAGCGGCGGCGGCGCGGATCGGTGATCCGGCTCGAGATCGAAGCCAAGATGCCGGAGGAGCTTCGTGCCTTCGTGCAGCAGGCGCTGTCCACCGCCGACGACGAGATTTTCCTGGTCGACGGCGTGCTGGCGATGAACGAACTGTCGCAGCTGACGCGGCTCGACCGGCCCGACCTCGAATTCGTGCCTTATGTGCCGCGCCATCCCGAGCGCGTGCGCGACCATGGCGGCGATATCTTCGCTGCGATCCGGCAGAAGGATCTGGTGGTCCATCACCCCTACGAATCCTTCGACGTCGTCGTGCAATTCCTGCAACAGGCCGCGCGCGACCCCGATGTGGTCGCCATCAAGCAGACGCTCTACCGCACCTCGAACAACTCGCCGATCGTGCGCGCGCTGGCCGAAGCCGCCGAAGCCGGCAAGTCGGTGACCGCCTTGATCGAACTGAAGGCGCGGTTCGACGAGGAAGCCAATATCCGCTGGGCGCGCGACCTCGAACGCGCCGGCGTGCAGGTGGTGTACGGCTTCATTGAACTGAAGACCCACGCCAAATTGTCGATGGTGGTGCGCCGCGAGGGCGGCAACCTCACCACCTATGTGCACACCGGTACCGGCAATTATCACCCCGTCACCGCGCGCATCTATACCGATCTGTCCTACTTCACCTCGGACCCGATCATCGGGCGCGATGCGGCGCGGGTGTTCAACTACATCACCGGCTACGCCGAACCCAGCGACATCGAGCGCATGGCGGTGTCGCCGCTGACGCTGCGCAACCGCATCATCGAACACATCAAGGGTGAATCCAATTACGCCCGCCACGGCAAGCCTGGCGCGATCTGGATGAA
The DNA here is from genome assembly GCF_018130105.1 of Bradyrhizobium sp. AUGA SZCCT0160. NCBI lineage: Bacteria > Pseudomonadati > Pseudomonadota > Alphaproteobacteria > Hyphomicrobiales > Nitrobacteraceae > Bradyrhizobium > Bradyrhizobium sp. AUGA SZCCT0160. Next base: position 223,404 of record NZ_JAFCMD010000010.1, on the reverse strand, counting down.
GATGAACTCGCTGGTCGATCCTGATATCATCGACGCGCTGTATGAGGCCTCGCAGGCCGGCGTCTCGATCGAGCTCGTGGTGCGCGGCATCTGCTGTCTGCGGCCCGGGCTGCCCGGACTTTCGGAGAACATCCGCGTCAAATCCATCATCGGCCGGTTCCTCGAACACGGCCGAATCTACTGCTTCGGCATGGGTCAAGGCCTGCCGAGCACAAAAGCTGCTGTGTATATCTCGTCCGCCGACATGATGCCGCGCAACCTGGACCGCCGCGTCGAGGTGCTCTGTCCGCTGCAAAATCCTACGGTGCATCAGCAGGTTCTCGAACAGATCATGGTCGCGAACCTGAAGGATACCGAGCAAAGCTGGCAATTGTTGCCCGATGGGTCTTCAACGCGTATGAAGGCCGCGAAAGGCGAAGAGCCGTTCAATCTGCACAACTACTTCATGACGAATCCGAGTCTGTCAGGCCGTGGAAAGTCTCTCAAGGAATCTTCGCCGCGCCGCCTCACGCGCCGGAATGAGCGTCAGCATTCGTCCTAGCGGGTTGCGTCACATGGGGGATTGGCGGTGAAGCGGCCGCGCAAGCGCGCTAGCAGCGTCGCCGTCATCGATATCGGTTCGAACTCGGTTCGTCTCGTCGTCTATGAAACGATGGCGCGCAGCCTCGTCACGATCTTCAACGAGAAGGCGCTGTGCGGGCTCGGCCGCGAGGTCCAGACCACCGGGTTGCTGGCGACCGACGCCGTCGCCAAGGCATTGACCGCGCTGCGGCGGTTTCGCGCGTTGTGCAAAATCCAGAAGGTCGGCCGCGTCTATGCGATCGCCACGGCGGCCTGCCGCGACGCCTCCAACGGCCCCGATTTCATCGCCAAGGCCGAGCGCATCTGCGGCGCCCGCATTCAAATCCTGTCGGGACCGCGCGAGGCCAAATTGTCGGCGCTAGGCGTCGTCTCCGGCGTGCACAATCCCGACGGCATCGTCGGCGATCTCGGCGGCGGTTCGCTCGAACTGATCGACGTGCACCGCAACCGCGTCCGCAGCGGCGTCACGCTGCCGCTCGGCAGCCTGGCGCTGCAGGATCTGTCGGACAAATCGCTGAAGCGAGCCGAGCGAATCGTCTCCGACGAACTGTCCGACGTCGCCCAGCTCACGGCCGGCCGCGGCCGCACTTTCTATGCGGTCGGCGGCACCTGGCGTGCGCTGGCGCGCATCCACATCATCCAGAGCGACTACCCGCTGCGGGTGATGCACGGCTATTCGATCCCGGCGGCGGACGCGCTCGACTTCGCGCAGCGGCTGCGGCGGCTGGTTGCGGCCAACATGCTGGCCAATATCGAGATGATCTCCGACGCGCGGCGGCCGCTGCTGACCTACGCGGCGCTGGTGCTCGAACACATCATTCGCGTTGCCAAGCCCAAGACCATCGTGTTCTCGACCTTCGGCGTGCGCGAGGGGCTATTGTACGAAAAGCTGCCGCCATCCGAGCGCACCCTCGATGGATTCATCTGCGCCGCGCAGACGCTGAACCAGCTGTTGTCGCGCTCCGCCCGCCATGCCGAAGAACTGGTCTCGTGGACCGATCGTCTGGTCAGGGTCGTTAAGCTGCGCGAAACGCCCGAGGAACGCCGGCTGCGCCACGCCGCATGCCTGCTGTCCGACATCGGCTGGCGGGTGCATCCGGACCATCGCGGCGAAGAGACGTTGAGCCTGATCACCAACGGCAATTTCGGCTCGATCAGTCACCAGGGCCGCGCCTTTGTCGCGCTGTCGGTGTTTTACCGCTACGCGGGTCTCAGCGAGGAAAACGAACCGCCGGCGCGGATCCGCGAACTGGTGCCACCCGCCATGGACGAGCGCGCCAGAATGCTCGGCGCCGCGTTCCGCGTTGCGCATCTGATCTCGGCGGCGCGAACCGGTGTGCTGCCCGCGACGCACTTCCGCAGCCAGGGCCGCAAGCTGATGCTGGTGTTCGAGCACCGGATGGTCGATCTCGTCGCCGACCGGGTCGGCAGCCGTTTCAAGCAACTGGCCCGGCTGGTCGGACGCTCCGGATCGATCGTGCGGCGGTAAAGACAGAACTAGTCTAGAGTCCCTGTCTCATTGCACAACGGCCCCAAGCATGGACGCGACGGATCGCCGAGAGCTCAGGCTCAAAAAACGCCCGGAAGATTCCCGGGCGTTTCCGTGTCGCGATGCGAGCAGTTCGCTACGCGTTCCGCTGTGTGAACCCCTACGCCGCCTTGGCGGCGTGCTCGGCGGCGTGTTTTTCCTGGGCGCGTCTGCGCCACGTCGATCCTATCATCAGCACGATCGCGATGCCGATCAGGCCGCACACCACCTCGGCACCATGACCGCCATTGGCGAAGTGCAAGCCGATCGGGCCGAAAACGCGGTCGAGCGAAACGCCGACCGGGCCATCGGAAAGCGTACGCAAATAGGGAACGACGGCAGGATCGGTGGCCATGACCTCGCCGGCGACCCAGCCGAGCAGGCCTGCACCGGCCCACACCAGAGCGGGCATGCGCGTCAGCAGCGCCATGATCAGCGCCGCACCGGCAACGATCAGGGGAACGCTGATCGCAAGGCCGATCACCAGCAGCGGAATGCTGCCATTGGCGGCGGCCGCAACCGCAATCACGTTGTCGAGGCTCATCACGATATCGGCGATCGCCACGATCCGCACGGCGGCCCACAGATGCGCCGCCGCGTGAACGTCGCCCTCGCCTTCATGTTCGGGCACGAGCAGCTTGGCCGCGATGTAGAGCAGCGCCAGGCCGCCGACCAGCTTGAGGAACGGCAGCGCCATCAGCGACACGACGATGCCGGTGAAGATGATGCGCAGCCCAACGGCGACGCCGGCGCCGAGGATCATGCCCCAGAACCGCTGGCGCGGCGGCAGCCCGCGGCACGCCATCGCGATGACGAGCGCATTGTCGCCCGACAGCAGGATGTTGATCCACATGATCTTGCCGAGCGCGACCCAGAAGGCGGGCTGCTGCATCTCGGCCTGGAACTGCGTGAAGAAGGTCGAGATCGTCGCCGGATCGAAAATTTGCAGCACCCAGTTCACAGCATTTCCCCCCGGCGCGTGGCCGTCCTTGGGCGGCGCTCGCGCGCCGCTCGTTTTGAATTAGCCGACGATTTCGTTGCCGGAGAAGAACTGCGCGATTTCGATCGCGGCCGTTTCCGTCGCGTCCGAACCATGCACCGAGTTCTCGCCGATCGACTTGGCGTGAACCTTGCGGATCGTGCCCTCGGCCGCCTTCGATGGATCGGTCGCGCCCATCACGTCACGATACTTCAGCACCGCGCCCTCGCCCTCCAGCACCTGCACCACGACCGGGCCCGACGTCATGAAGTCGACCAGTTCGCCGAAGAACGGACGCGCCTTGTGGACCGCGTAGAAGGTCTCGGCCTGGTCGCGCGTCATGCGAATGCGCTTCTGGGCCACGATCCGAAGACCCGCCTTCTCGATCAACGCGTTGACGGCGCCGGTCAGATTGCGCTCGGTCGCGTCGGGTTTGATGATCGAGAAAGTGCGTTCCATCGCCATGATTACGTCCTTACAAAACGCTGATTGAGAGTTGGGGGCTTATATCGGCGCAGTCCTGCGACGGCAAGCGACCAATGCCGCGTTTTTGACGCGATTTCGCTGGTCAGCCCCTGCCGCCCCGGATCGTCATCCGGGCCGGGCCTTCGGCCGAAAGCGCTTCGAGCCCTTTACTGCAGCCATTTCACGCCGGCCCGAGGGCGTTCCGCACGTTAGCCTTTCAGGCACTCGGGCGTCGTGGACCGATCCGAAGCGACCTCGCGGATGGCGCCATCCGCGCCGAACCCTCGATCACGCTTCGCAATCGGACGATCGTGTTTCGCAATCGATCGCTTGGCATTGCCGCGGCTTCTCCGAAATTGGCCGAGCCCTCTTCGTCGGCCTCGCTATTGCCCCCGTCGATGCAGGGAACCGGCGGACAGCGTTTCCCCGGCTCGCTTCTGATGCGCGCATACGAGCTCTGCAACCCCGAAACAAATTGCAGTCTCATGACTTTATCCTGCAGCAACTTACTCAGATTTACTCAAAAGCGATGCTGGAACTCGCCATGGATAGCCGAATCAATCCCGTTTTCGAGCAGATCGATCATCGGACTTCGCGATCGATCTGCGATGCCGTCGGCGAACGGTTGCAGCAGTATATGCGTCCGGAAACCGAACTCTCGCCCCGCTTGCAGCAGTTGATCAATGAACTCCACCGGCGCGAGAACGAGCGGTATTAACCTGTATCGAGAGCTTCAGGAGACCCTGTTTCTCAGATAAATCGGTTGCGTTTGGCGGCGGGTCCGGTGACAAGGCCGCATGCTTTCAATCACCGACATCTCGATCCGGATCGCCGGACGGCTTTTGATCGACGACAGCTCCGTGCAAATCGTGCCCGGCGCACGCGTCGGCTTCGTCGGCCGCAACGGCGTCGGGAAATCGACGCTGTTTCACGCGATTCGCGGTGATCTGCCGACCGAATCCGGCAGCATCTCGATACCTCCGCGCTGGCGCATCGGCAGCCTTGCTCAGGAAGCCCCCGACGGGCCGGAAAGCCTCATCAACGTCGTGCTGAAGGCCGACCTGGAACGCGACGCATTGTTGCAGGAAGCCGAGACCGCCGACGATCCGCACCGGATCGCCGAGATCCAGACCCGGCTGGTCGATATCGATGCGCATTCGGCACCCGCCCGGGCTGCTGCGATCCTCTCGGGCCTCGGCTTCTCGACCGCGGATCAGGCCCGCCCCTGTTCGGAATTCTCCGGTGGCTGGCGCATGCGCGTCGCACTCGCCGCGACGCTGTTCGCGGCGCCCGATTTGCTGCTGCTCGACGAGCCCACCAACTATCTCGACCTCGAAGGCACGCTCTGGCTGGAAGACCATCTCGCGAATTATCCGCGCACGGTGATCGTGATCAGCCATGATCGCGATTTGCTGGACACGTCGGTCGACCAGATCCTGCATCTCGATCGCGGCAAGCTGACGCTCTACAAGGGCACCTATTCGTCGTTCGAGGAGCAGCGCGCCACGCGCGAGATGCTCGACGCCAAGCATGCCAAGCGGCAGATGGACGAGCGCAAGCGGCTGCAGGCCTTCGTCGACCGTTTCAAGGCGAAAGCATCCAAGGCGCGCCAGGCCCAGTCGCGCGTGAAAATGCTGGAGCGGATGAAGCCGGTCACGGCGCTGGTGACGCAGGACGTGCGCGAGATTTCATTCCCGACGCCTGAAAAGATGCTGTCGCCGCCGATCATCGCGGTCGATGACGTCTCGGTCGGCTATGATCCCAAAAAGCCCGTGCTCAACCGCGTCACGCTGCGGATCGACACCGAGGATCGCATTGCACTCCTGGGATCGAACGGCAACGGCAAATCGACACTTGTAAAACTGCTGGCGAACAAGCTGCCGCCATTCTCGGGGCGGATCACGCGCGCGGAAAAACTGTCGGTCGGCTATTTCGCGCAGCATCAGGTCGACGAACTCAACCTCGATGGCTCGCCCTACGACCATGTCCGCAAGCTGATGCCCGAGACGCCCGAGAGCAAGGTGCGGGCGCGGGTCGGCGCCATCGGATTTTCCGGCAAGGCCGGCGACACCCTGGTGAAAAGCCTGTCGGGCGGCGAAAAGGCGCGGCTGCTGCTCGGCCTCGCGACGTTCTACGGCCCCAACATGATCATCCTGGACGAGCCGACCAACCATCTGGACATCGACAGCCGCGCCGCCCTCGCCGAAGCGATCAATGAATTTCCCGGCGCCGTCATCATGGTCTCGCATGACCGCTATCTGATCGAAGCCTGCGCCGATCAATTGTGGGTGGTCGCCAACCAGACCGTGACGACCTATGACGGCGATCTCGACGAGTACCGCAAAATGGTGCTGTCGATCCGCGACGTCAGACCCGCTTCGCGCGACCGTGGCAATGAGCGTGCGAAGGAAAACGCAAAGCCCGAACGCTCTCGAGGCGAAAAGCGCACGCCGCTGCGGCAAAAAATCGCCGAGGCCGAGGCCGAGATCGCGCGCATCAACGGCATCATCGCCAAGATCGACACCGCGCTGGCGCTGCCGGACCTGTTCACGCGCGATCCGAAGCAGGCCGCCCAGCTCAGCAAGGCCCGCGCCGGTGCCGCAAGCGCACTACAGCGCGCGGAAGAAAACTGGCTGGAAGCAAGTTCGCAATATGACGAGGCGACGGGCTGAAAGCGATCTTGGGCAAACCGCCCCCGCACCTGCGGAGCCGAGAATGGCGCAGAACATCTACGACAATCCCGAGTTTTTTGCCGGTTACGGCAAGTTGCGCCGCTCAGTGCACGGGCTCGACGGCGCTCCGGAATGGCCCGCGATACGCGCGCTGCTTCCGAATCTCAACGGCAAGCGGATCGTCGATCTCGGCTGCGGCTTCGGCTGGTTCGCCCGGTGGGCAAAGATGCATGGCGCAGCGCATATCCTCGCGCTGGATATTTCCGAGAACATGATTGCTCGAGCCACCGCCGATACAAGCGATCCGGACATCGAATATGCGATCGCTGACCTCGATCATCTCGATCTACCCGAAGCCTCTTTCGATCTGGCTTATAGTTCGCTTGCGTTTCACTATGTGCAGGATTTCGAAAGACTGGTTCGGACGGTGCATCGCTCGCTCACGTCAGGCGCGCACCTCGTCTTCACTATCGAGCATCCAATCTACATGGCGCCGACCCGTCCGGGCTGGTCGGTTGATGGTGATGGCCGCAGGACGTGGCCGGTCAATCAATATTCCGTCGAGGGTCCCCGAACGACAGATTGGCTCGCGAAAGACGTGCTGAAATATCACCGGACGATCGGAACAACGCTAAACATCCTGATCGGTGCCAACTTCACTATCCGACATGTTCAGGAGTGGAGTCCCGCAGACGATGAGGTTGCCAGCAACCCTGATCTGGCTGAAGAACTGGAGCGGCCGATGATGTTGTTGGTGGTCGCTCAACGCTGAGCGGATGCCACCTCCCCGAGCGGGTTGATGATCCGAACTTCCACCATTCCGGCTTACGTCGCCGCCGGCTTTCGCTTCGGCTTGGCGCCCCTCGGCTGTTGCACCGGCTCGGGCCCGCGCTCGATCGACGACAGACGTCCAGCGGTGAAGGTGTAGATGCCGGCGCGCTGGCCGCGCGAATAGGTGACGATCGCAACGCGATCGCCGCGGGGATTATTCGAGAAGTTGACGCTGTCGGGCGCGCCGATGCCGCGCACCACATCGCATTCGGTATGGCCAAGCGCGACGCTACCGGTCGTCGAGGGCGGCGTACCAGCCTGCGCATTGGCGTCGGCAGCGCCTGATGGCGGCGCCATTCCCGGACAGGCGCCGTCGGCGGAGACGAGCTCTTCTGCCGTGACCGGCTTGTCCGGCGTCAGCGGCGGCGTCTCGATCGAAATGCTCTTGATGAAAACGCGGCCGGGACGCGAGAACCAATCGGCATCCTTCGAAAGCAGGTCAGGCGCGCTGCTGCAGCCCGCGATCACGGGACCGAGCAGAAGCAACGCCACCAATGGCTTTCGATTGAACGTTCCGTCTCGCACGCTGGACCCAGGCTCCCCCGCCCTTGATATGTAACTACTTGTCCCAACATCACTTTGCGGCACGACCATGGCTACCCACAAGTCTGCCGGAAGAAACTTCAAATTATCATTAATTGTCTTATATCGCTATTGCCGGCGCTGCCAGCGGCCCCGCTCGTCGGCCTGCCAATAGGTCACCTCGAAGCCGCGGGACTTGCAATCGGTCCAGACGCCACGCGCCGCGGTCAGCGCGTCGGCATCGTCGCCGTTGAACACCAGCACCAGGCGCTCGTAGCTGTCGGAATCCGCAGGGAGTGCGGCATTGTCGATCAGGAACCTGACATTGGCGCGATTCGGATTGCCCTCCTCAGTCGAAAGGATGATGGGCTGATCCGGCGCATCTGCGGCGCGCCAGGTGGCGTGCGGCAGGAACGAATCGTCGCTGTAGGTCCACAGATGCGCATCGAGCGCATCGGTGCGTTCCTGCGAGGTCGATTGCACGACCACGCGCCAGCCCCGCTCCAGCGACTTTTCCAACAGCGGCGGCAGGACGCTTTCGAGCGACATGTTCTGCAAATGGTAGAACAGGACTTCCGTCATGCAGGTTTCTGCTCTTCCGCTAATATTGCGCTGCTATTTCTTGGCTTCGTAATATTCCGAGACCAGCCGGTCGAGCAATCGCACGCCGTAGCCGGAGCCCCAACTTTGATTGATGTCGGTTTTCGGCGCGCCCATCGCGGTTCCCGCGATGTCGAGATGCGCCCACGGCGTATCGTCGACGAAACGCTGCAGGAACTGGGCGGCGGTGATCGAGCCGCCGTACCGTGCACCGGCATTCTTCATGTCGGCAAATTGCGAATCCATCAGCTTGTCGTATTCCGGACCGAGCGGCAGTCGCCAGACTTTCTCGCCAGTCTCGAGGCCGACCTTGCTCAGCCGTTCCGATAACTCGTCATTGTTGGAGAACAGGCCGGCATGTTCGGTGCCGAGCGCGACCATGATCGCGCCGGTCAGCGTGGCCAGATCGACCATGAATTTCGGCTTGAACTTCTTGTTGACGTGCCAGAGCACGTCGGCCAGCACGAGCCGGCCTTCGGCATCGGTGTTGATGATTTCGATGGTCTGCCCCGACATCGAGGTCACGATGTCGCCGGGACGCTGGGCGTTGCCGTCAGGCATGTTCTCGACGAGGCCGATGGCGCCGACCACGTTGATCCTGGCCTTGCGCGCCGCCAGCGCATGCATCAGGCCGACGACGCAGGCGGCTCCCCCCATGTCGCCTTTCATGTCTTCCATGCTGGCGGCGCCCTTGATGGAAATGCCGCCGGTGTCGAAGCAAACGCCCTTGCCGATGAAGGCAACCGGCTGCTCGCCCTTCTTGCCGCCGTTCCAGCGCATGATCACGGTGCGGCTGGGCCGGGTCGAGCCCTGGCCGACGCCGAGCAGCGCACCCATGCCGAGCCTGGTCATCGCCTTGACGTCGAGCACCTCGACATTGACGCCGACCTTCTTGAGCTGACTGGCGCGGCGTGCGAATTCGATCGGGAAAAGCACGTTCGGCGGCTCGTTGACGAGCTCGCGCGCGATGATCACGCCGTCGACGACGTGGGATTCCGGCGCGAAGGCTTTTCGCGCAGCATTAGCGTCGGCCACTGCAATCGAAACATCTGATCGCAAGGCGCCGTTTTCGTCCTTTTTCTTGGTCTTGTAGCGGTCGAATTTATAGGCGCGCAGCCGGACGCCCGCCGCGATGGCGGCGGCCTGATCGGGCTGCATCGCGCCATCCGGCAGTTCGGCGATGATGGTAACGGCGTCACTGGCGGCATTGAGCTTGCCGGCGGTGACGCCGCCGAATTTGAGAAAATCCTTCTCCTTCAGCGCCGACGATTTCCCGAGACCGACGACGATCAGCCGCGGCGCCTTGATTCCCTCCGGCGCCAGGATGTCGAGCGCCGCGCCGCTTTTGCCCTTGAACTGGTTGGCCGCCGCGGCCCGCTTGACGGTGTCGGCCGCTGATCCCAGCGCCTTGCGGGTCGCCGCGCCGAACTTCAGCGCATCGTCGCAAAACACCACCAGAATGCCGCGAACCGCCGCGGAAAACGGGATAAAGCCGACCTTGACGGCGTCGGACATAGGCAATTCCTCCAGAATTCAGGGGCTGATTTCGGGACCGGAAGCGGTCCCAAGGATACGCGGAGCGGTATTCAGAATGGTCTCGTCGGTGGCGGTCCCGATCGGCCGGGACCTCGGTTTGCCGCACTATGGCCTGTCAGCCGCGGCGCTGCCAAGCGCCTGCGTGGCCGCAAGGCCACAGGGGCCGAATAATTAACCATATCCTAGGGGTGCCACGGCCCGGCCATTTTGTTGACGGATCAAAGGGATGGTAGTGAGAGCGTAGATGGCTGAAAGGCTGGCGGCGCGACCTTGGGGATCCCGGTTTTCGGGATTGGTCGCAAGCCGCTCTTTTGGCACGCTAGGTGGGATCGTGCGGTAAACGATGGGGTCGATCGACAAGTATATCTTCCGCACGACGCTTGCGTCGTTTGCGCTGGTCCTGGTCAGCCTGACGGGCGTGATCTGGATTACGCAGGCGTTGCGCGGCATCGACCTGATGACCAGCCAGGGTCAGACCATCATCACCTTCCTCGGCATCACCAGCCTGGTGATTCCCGCGCTGGTTCTGATCATCGCACCGATCGCGCTGATGATCGCGGTCTCCCACACGCTGAACAAGCTCGCCACCGATTCGGAAATCATCGTGATGAACGCCGCCGGATTTTCGCCGTTCCGGCTGTTCCGTCCCTTCTTCTACGCCACCTGCGTGGTGGCGCTGATGGTCGCCTTCATCGGCGCCTACCTCGCTCCCGACGGCATGCGCCGGATCAAGCAATGGGACGCCGAGATCACCGCCGACGTGCTGACCAACATCCTGCAGCCCGGTCGTTTCGCCCAGCTCGACCAGAACCTGACGATTCGCATCCGCGAACGCCTGCCGGGCGGCGTGCTCGCCGGCATCTTCGTCGACGATCGCCGCGATCCGAAGGAGCGCGTCACCATCATCGCCGATCACGGCACGGTGCTGAAGAACGAGAACGGCTCGTATCTCGTGCTGGAAGACGGCAACCTCGAGCGATTCGAAGCCGGCAAGCGCGACCCCGCACTGGTGGCGTTCGGGCGCTACGCATTCGACATGTCCAAATTCTCCAATCAGCGCGACACGATACTGGGGATTCGCGAACGCTACCTCTGGGAACTGGCTTCGCCGGATGAAAACGACCCGGTGTTCAAGAAACTGGGTGGGCAATTTTACGCCGAATTGCACGACCGCTTGATGGCGCCGGTGTATCCGTTCGCGTTCGCGGTCCTGACGTTCGCGTTCCTGGGCACGCCGCGCACCACGCGGCAGAGCCGCAATTTTTCGATCGGCGGTTCGATTATCGCGGTGTTCGGCCTGCGCATGGCCGGATTCGCCTGCTCCGTCATGGCGGTGAAGAATCCCACCGCCGCGCTGGTCCAGTATGTGATGCTGTTCGCATCGATCGGCGTCGGCCTGTGGATGATCGTCGGCGGCGTGGTGGTGGAACCGCCGGCCGGCCTGATCGAGGCGATCAACAAATCGAATACGCGCCTCGCGCGGCTCTTTGGACGGCCGGCCACAGCATGAGCATGTTGACCAATACGCTCGGGCGATACTTCGCCGGCCGCTTCCTGGTCGCGGCAGTGGGCGTGTTTGCGAGCATCTTCGTGCTGCTGGTGCTGGTCGACTACATCGAAATGGTGCGCAAGACCTCGGGGCTGGCGTCGGCGTCGGCGATCACGGTCGCGCAGACGTCGCTGTACCGCGTGCCGCAGCTGCTCGAAAAGCTGATGCCGTTCTGCGTCCTGATCGGCGCGATGACCTGCTACCTTGCGCTGTCGCGGCGGCTCGAACTCGTGGTCGCGCGCGCCGCCGGCGTATCGGCCTGGCAGTTCATCTCGCCGGCGCTGGCCAGCGCGATCATCCTCGGGACCATCGCCACGGTCGCCTACAACCCGATGTCGGCCAACCTGCGCGAACTTTCCAAGCGGATGGAGGCCGAACTGTTCGGCTCGGCACCTGGCGGCGGCATCCAGGACGCGTCCGGATTCTGGCTCAACCAGATCAACAGCGAGGGTCAGACCATCATCAACGCCGCCCGCAGCGAGCGGCAGGGCGTGCGGCTGACCGGTCTCACGGTGTTCCGATTCGATACAGACCTGCAGTTCAAGGAACGAATCGAGGCCCGCGAGGCGTCGCTGGAAGAAGGCCGCTGGGTGTTCAAATCGGTGCGCCGATACTCCCTCGACAAGCCGCCGATCGAGCAGGAAAACCTGTACATCACAACCACCCTGACGCCGGCCCAGATTCGCAACAGTTTCTCGACCCCGGAAACTGTGTCTTTTTGGCAACTCCCCGGCTATATCCGATCTTCGGAGAGCTCGGGATTTGCGACCGCCGGCTACCGTTTGCAGTATCACAAGCTCATCGCACAGCCGTTTTTGCTGGCTGCAATGGTGATGTTGGCGGCGTCGGTCAGCCTTCGCTTCTTCCGGATGGGCGGCGTGCAAAAGATGGTTTTGAGTGGCGTGGGTGCGGGCTTTCTGCTCTACGTTCTGTCGAAAGTAACTGAGGATTTGAGCAAGGCTGAGTTGATGCATCCCATCGCTGCGGCGTGGTTGCCCGTATGCGTGGGCGGCCTCACCGGTTTTTTGGCCTTGCTGTACCAGGAGGACGGGTAGTGGCCGTTGTCGCCGCCCGCCAGTTGAGGTCGCCTGCGTTCAGGCGGTGCAGCCCGCTGCGCCGCTATCGGAACCGCTTGGCCACCGTTAGCGTCCCGATGATCGCCCTGCTCGCCGGCTTTGCCCTCGCAGGCGTGATCGGGCTTGCCTCGACGGCACCCGCCTCCGCGCAAGGCTTCACCTACAATCCGCGGCCGCCCAAAGCGCCGCCACGGCCCGTCAACAACAACGGGCAAATGCTCGTGCAGGCCGTCGAGGTCGACTACGACTACAACAACCAGCGTGTGTCGGCGGTCGGCAACGTGCAGATGTTCTACAACGGCACCAGCGTCGAGGCCGACAAGGTCATCTACGACCAGAAGACCAAGCGCCTGCATGCCGAGGGCAACATCCGCCTGACGGACGCCGAAGGCAAAGTCACCTACGCCAACATCATGGATCTGAGCGACGACTACCGTGACGGTTTCGTCGATTCGCTGCGCGTCGACACCGAGGATGCGACGCGGATGGCGGCAACCCGTGCCGACCGGACCAGCGGCAATTATACCGTGTTCGAAAACGGCGTGTATACCGCCTGCGCGCCCTGCAAGGACGATCCGAAGAAGCCACCTTTGTGGCAGGTCAAGGGTGCGCGCATCATCCACGACCAGACCGAGAAGATGCTGTATTTCGAGAACGCCCAGCTCGAATTCTTCGGTGTGCCGATGGCGTACCTGCCGTATTTTTCGACGCCCGATCCTACCGTGAAGCGCAAGACCGGCTTCCTGATGCCGTTCCTCAGCTCGTACACGCCCTACGGCTACGGCGTGGAAACGCCGTTCTATTGGGCGATTGCGCCGGACTACGACGCGACCTTCAATCCGCGTATCACGACCCGGCAAGGCGTGCTGTTTCAGGGCGAATTCCGCCAGCGCCTGATCAACGGCTCGTATGCGATCCGCGCCTATGGCATCAACCAGCTCGATCGCAGCGCCTTCGCCGGCCAGCCCGGCGACCGCGATCTCCGCGGCGGCGTCGAAACCAAGGGCCAGTTCGCCATCAACGACAAATGGACCTGGGGTTGGGACGGCGTGCTGCTGTCCGACTACTTCTTCATGTCCGACTACCGGCTGGCCCAGTACAGGGATGCGCTGGGATCTTTCCTGAGCCTGCCGACCGAAGCGATCTCGCAGCTCTATCTGACCGGCGTCGGCAATCGCAGCTTCTTCGACGCGCGCACGATCTACTACCTCAGCTTCTCCGGCAGCCAGGAGAAGGTTCCGGTCATCCATCCGGTGATCGACTATTCCAACGTGATCAACAGTCCGATCTTCGGCGGTGAGGTCAGCTACAAGACCAACTTCACCAGCTTGTCGCGCTCGACCGCGGCGTTCGACCCGATCACGACGCTCGCAAACACCACCGGGCTCTGCACCACCGCGTCCGCCGATCCGCTCGCGCGGGTCCCCTCGCAGTGTCTGCTGCGCGGCATCCCCGGCACCTACACAAGGTTCACCGCGGAAGCGCAGTGGCGGCGGTCGTACACCGACCCCTATGGTCAAATCTGGACGCCGTTCGCGATCGCCCGCGTCGATGCCGTCGATGCCTCGATTTCGAATCAGCCAGGGGTCTCGAATTTCCTGCCCGTCGGCGACACCACCGCGCTGCGCGTGATGCCGACCGTCGGCCTCGAATATCGCTATCCCTTCATCAACGTTCAGCCCTGGGGCACCACCACGATCGAGCCGATCGCGCAGGTCATCATCCGCCCCAACGAGACCTTTGCCGGCAGGCTGCCCAACGAAGACGCGCAGAGCATGGTGTTCGACGCCAGCAATTTGTTCGCGGTGGACAAGTTCTCGGGCTACGACCGCATCGAGGGCGGCGGCCGCGCCAATGTCGGCGTGCAGGCGACCACGCAGTTCGACCGCGGCGGCAGCATCAACGTGCTGTTCGGTCAATCCTATCAGCTGTTCGGCATGAACTCGTTCGCGGTCGCCGACCTGACCAATACCGGGGTCGATTCCGGCCTGCAGAACACGCGCTCCGACTATGTCGCCCGCGTCAATTATTCGCCCAACCGGACCTATACGTTCAGCGTGCGCGGGCGCATGGACGAAGCGACGCTCAACCTCAACCGTTTCGAGGCCGAGGGCCGCGCGTCGTTCGACCGCTGGTCGGTCAGCCTGCTGTACGGCAATTATGCGGAGCAGCCGGCCCTTGGGTACCTGACCCGGCGCGAGGGCCTGCTCGGCAGCGCATCGGTCAAGCTGGCGACGAACTGGGTGGTGTCGGGTTCCGCGCGGTGGGATCTTGAAGCCAACAAGCTCAATCAGTACATCATCGGCGCAGGCTATGTGGACGACTGCTTCGTACTCGCTGCCAATTATGTGACGTCCTACACCTATTCCGCCGGCACCACGCCGCCGGTCCTCAGTCACGGGTTCATGCTTCAGATCGGACTGCGGACCATCGCGAATTCGTCCACGTCGGCCACCGGCGCCGGCGGCCTTCAGTAGCGTGGGCGAAGCCTTGTCGAACAGTTCCCGGCGTATTGCGGATCGAATTGGTTGATGCGCCTGACATGAGCATGACGACTATCAAGCCTCGACATCATCGCCTCCGGTCCCGGATCGCAGGCTGCTCGGTTGCGCTCGCCATGCTCACCAGCAGCGGCACTCACCTGCACGCGCAATCGATCGCCTGTATGGTCACTGGCGAGCCCATCACCAATCTCGATATCGAGCAGCGCACCAAGCTGAACTTCCTGACGACCCGCAAGCAGATGCCCCGCCAGGAAGTGATCGACCAGCTGATCGACGAAAAGGTGAAGATCCGGGAAGCCAAGAAA
Source organism: Bradyrhizobium sp. AUGA SZCCT0160 (assembly GCF_018130105.1). Taxonomy (NCBI): domain Bacteria; kingdom Pseudomonadati; phylum Pseudomonadota; class Alphaproteobacteria; order Hyphomicrobiales; family Nitrobacteraceae; genus Bradyrhizobium; species Bradyrhizobium sp. AUGA SZCCT0160. Next base: position 208,255 of record NZ_JAFCMD010000010.1, on the reverse strand, counting down.
TTCGGCGTCGACCCCACGGCGAGCGATGTCGATCAGTCCTACGCCCAGATGGGTTCGCGGATGCGAATCTCGACTGAGCAGCTGACAAAATCACTGGAAAGTCAGGGCATCCGGCCGGAGACCCTGAAGGCCCGCCTCAAGGCCGAGATGGTTTGGACCAGCCTGGTGCGCGGCCGCTATAAGGAGAGCCTCCAGGTCGGCGAAAAGGAAGTCAACGCCGCCGCCCAGGAAGGCGGCGAAGCGACGAAGGTCGAAGCCTTCGAATACAAGATGCAGCCGATCGTGCTGCTGGTGCCGCGGGGCTCCCCGCCGAGCGCGATCGAAGCGCGGAAAAAGGAAGCCGAAGTCCTGCGCGAGCGCGTCCAGAGCTGCGAGGCGGCCAACTCCTATTTCAAGGCGATGCAGAACGGCACGATCCGCGATTCCGTCACGAAAACATCGACCGAGCTTGCTCCCCCGTTGCGTGAGCTGCTCGACAAGACTCCGATCGGCCATCTGACCCCGCCGGAGATTACCAAGCAGGGCGTGGAAATGGTTGCCCTGTGCAGCAGGAAGCCCACCACCGTCGATTCGCCGAAGAAGCGGGAAATCCGCGAAAAGATGTATACCGAGAAGTTCGAGGCGAAGCAGAAAGCCTATCTGGCCGAGATCCGCAAAGCCGCAATGATCGAATGTCGTTGACGCATGGCAAAGCCCCTCGCGCTGACATCCGGCGAGCCTGCGGGCATCGGTCCCGACATCGCCATTGCAGCGTGGCTCCGGCGTAACGAACTCGGCCTGCCGCCGTTCTATCTGCTCGGCGATCGCAACTGCTTCGCCGAGCGGGCGAAGATTCTCGGATTGAAAATCGAACTTGCGGACACCAGTCCGGAGGATGCGGCCACAGCTTTTGCCGGCGCATTGCCTGTCGTGGCGACGGGCGAAGTCGCAACCGCGGCGCCGGGCCGGCCGGACAGCACCAGCGCAAGCGCCGCACTCGCTTCCATCCGTCAGGCCGTCGACCATGTCCGGGCCGGACGGGCCAGCGCCGTTGTCACCAACCCGATCGCCAAGAGCGTGCTGTACCGCGCCGGCTTCCGTCATCCCGGCCATACCGAATTTCTCGCCGAGCTTGCCGCCAATGGCGGGGCGGCACCGCAGCCGGTAATGATGCTGTGGTCGCCGGCGCTCGCGGTGGTGCCGGTGACGATCCATCTATCGGTGCGCGACGCGCTCGCGCAGCTTTCGACCGATCTGATCGTGACGACGGCCCGCATCGCGGTGGCCGACCTGAAAGCCCGCTTTGGCCTCGCCAGCCCGCGTCTGGCCGTATCAGGCCTCAATCCGCATGCCGGCGAAGACGGCTCGCTCGGCATGGAAGACATCGAGGTGGTGGCGCCGGCCGTCGACATCCTGCGGCGCGACGGCATCGAGGTCCGGGGGCCGTTGCCCGCCGACACCATGTTTCACGAGGCCGCGCGGAAAACCTACGACTGCGCGATCTGCATGTATCACGATCAGGCGCTGATCCCGATCAAGACCATCGCCTTCGAGGACGCCGTCAACGTCACGCTGGGATTGCCGTTCATCCGCACCTCGCCCGATCACGGCACCGCGTTCGACATCGCCGGCACCGGGCGCGCCAATCCGTCGAGCCTCGTCGCGGCGTTGCGGCTCGCCGCGCGCATGGCGGCGGCCAGGGCGTTTTCCAGCGAAGTGGATACCGGTTCGCGTCAAGAAAACGCGTCAAATCAAAAAGGCTCCACCCCTGAATGAGCGCGATCGACGATCTGCCGCCGCTGCGCGACGTCATCCGCGAACACTCCCTGTCGGCCCGCAAATCGCTCGGCCAGAATTTTCTGCTCGACCTCAACCTCACGGCACGGATCGCGCGCGCCGCGGGTCCGCTCGAGGGCGCCACCATCATCGAGGTCGGCCCCGGCCCCGGCGGGCTGACGCGCGCGTTGCTGGCACTGGGCGCGCGTCGCGTCATCGCGGTCGAGCGCGACGAACGCGCGCTGGCGCCGCTCGACTATATCGCCAGGCGCTACCCGGGACGGCTGGAGATCGTGCATGCCGACGCGCAGCATTTCGATCCCCGCCCCCTGCTCGGCGGCGAGCCAGCCAAGATCGTCGCCAACCTGCCCTACAACATCGCCACGCAATTATTGGTGGACTGGCTCTCGATCGAACCGTGGCCGCCCTGGTACGACATGATGGTGCTGATGTTTCAGCGCGAGGTCGCCGAGCGGATCGTCGCGAAAGAAGACGACGAGGCCTATGGACGGCTCGCCGTGCTGGCCAACTGGCGCGCCGAGACCAAGATCCTGTTCGACATATCGCCGGCCGCCTTCGTGCCGCAGCCAAAGGTTACGTCGTCGGTGGTGCGGCTGGTGCCGCGCGGCGCGCCGGAGCCGTGCGACCGCCGCGCGCTCGAGCAGGTGGCAGCTGCAGCCTTCGGCCAGCGCCGGAAAATGCTGCGCCAGAGCCTCAAATCGCTGTCGGTCGATCCGGCCCGGCTGGCCGCCGCCGCCGGCGTCGATGCGACCCGGCGCGCCGAGACGATCCCGGTATCCGGCTTTGTTGCCATGGCCCGTGAATTGACCAATATACGAACCACCAAATCAAACGTTCCCTGAGGAGAAAATGCCATGGCGCTGATGCGTCGCCAATCGCTGGTCAAATTCGATGCGCCCCTGTGCGAAACCATCGTCGACACGCCCAAGCCTCAAGGCAACGAAGTCCTGGTCCGCATCGAACGTTGCGGGCTGTGCCACTCGGACCTGCATATCCAGGACGGCTACGCCGATCTCGGCGGCGGCAAGAGGCTCGATACCACGCGCGGCATGACGCTGCCGTTCACGCTCGGCCATGAGATTGCCGGCGTCGTCGAGGAAGTCGGCCCCGATGCGCCGAAGGACCTGATCGGAAAGAAGCAGGCGGTATTTCCCTGGATCGGTTGCGGCCAGTGCCGCGACTGCGCGAACGGCGACGAGAACCTCTGCGTCAAGCAGCGTTTCCTCGGCGTCTCCATCGACGGCGGCTTTGCCAGCCACGTGCTGGTGCCCGACGCGAAATATTTGCTGGATTACGATCCGCTGCCGGTCAACCAGGCCGCGACGCTGATGTGCTCCGGCGTCACCGCCTATGGCGCGCTCAAGCGCCTGGTCGATCGTCCGCGGCAGCGCAATCTGCTGCTGATCGGGCTCGGCGGCGTCGGCATGATGGGACTGTCATTCGCGCAGGCGATGTTCACGCAGAAGATCGCGGTAGCGGATTTAAGCTCGGCTGCGCGCGAGAGCGCCTTGAAAAATGGCGCCGCTGTCGCTTACGACCCGGCAGAGCCCGACGTGGTCAAGCGCATGATCAAGGAGACCGAGGGCGGCTTCGACGAGATCGTCGACTTTGCCGGCAATGAAAAATCGATGGCCTTTGCGGTCTCGGTCGTGGCGCGCGGCGGCAAGATCGTGGTCTCCGGCCTGATGGGCGGAAATTTCAGCCTGCCGATGGTGCAATGGGTCTACAAGCGCATGACCATCGAAGGATTCATGGTGGGCACCCTGGCCGAGGGCAAGGAATTGATGGCGCTGGCGCGCGCCGGCAAGATCAAGCCGACGCCGATGAAGGAAGAACCGATGACCGACGTCCAGAAATGGATCGACGAGTTGCGCGCCGGCAAGGTGGTCGGGCGTATCGTTCTGAAGAACTGAGGCGATGCAGGCGCGCAGCGTTGCCATGAATTGCGGCAACAGCGACGCTGTCGCGTCTTCCGAGGCATTACCGGTAAGTTAGTTGCACCGTCACCGTAGTTCCACGGAATCGTTGGCGGTGTTACTCCTGATCTTTCTTCCTCTATTCAACCAGCCAAAGCGAATCTTGTCCGGTCGTTGAATAACAGGCTTGAGGTCAAGCAAGGTATCCTAGGCCGCTTGCGCTTGCCATCGCTTGAAGGTGCTGCGCGTTTTCGAATCGAGATCGATCTTCATGGGCAGCATGCTGCAGCCGAGCGACCCGCAGGTGCCTCGTCGATGTGCACGCGATGATGCGGTCGCGATACCGAAACGCAACAGACGACCGCAATCAGATGTCGCGCGCGGAATTGTAATGAAGGAACCAAGCGGACTCAGGTTAGATTCCATGCAGTTGGAATTTGGCAGGGGGCTCTAATGCCATACTTCAATTTTGATCTCGTCGTCGGTGCTGAGTTTAAAAACCAGGGCGGCATGATCCTCGAGAACACAGATTACGCGATCGATAAAGCAGATAGCCTTGCGAACGAGCTTTGCATCGTTCGTCCCGAGCTGTGTTCGACAGGATGTGCCGTGCGCGTTACTGACGGGGACAGCAACGAGCTCTACCGCACTCCGCTCGAGACTATCGGCCGCGGATGAAATCGTCCGGTCGTGCACGATGAGCGCATGATCTTGCGAATTGCTGCGATGCGTCCATTGAGTGCACTGTCACCGTAGACATGACGACTGAAAGACAAGTCGTCACGCACCGGCGAGCTGAATCAACTTGCGACCGATCGGCTTGGGCTGCTCGCTGCGCAGGACCAGCGACGTCGTCACAGCGCCGTGCCTGGCCACAGCGTCCACGATCGTTTCCAGTTGTTGCGGGGACGGCACGAAAACCTTGAGGATGAAACAATCCTCTCCGGTCAGTCGCAGCACCTCCAGGACGTGAGGCATTTCGGAGAACTGCTTCAGGCAGGATTGAATATGTTCGTGGGTCGTGCGCACGCGGATTACGGCCATCATTCGGAGGCCCAGCGCGGCAGGGTTAATTCGAGCGCCATAGCCGGTAATGACGCCGCGCTCCTCCAGTCGCTTGACCCGTTCGGACGTCGCGGGCTGAGAAAGTCCGACCCTCCGGCCAAGCTCTGACATCGCGATACGTCCATCCTCCTGCATGGCTTCGATGATCGCGATGTCTGTGGGATCGAGGGCTACGACGTTGTTTTCTCGGGATGACATGGGGTGAACCTTAAATCCATCGGTGCGCACGCTTCTTTTCCGATCATTTCCCATTCCCGATCGCAACGGAAGACGTCAACTTTGTCCCGTCACAAGGATAACGGAGCGGACATGGTTGAGATCATTATGGTGCCGGGAATCGGAGGATCGGATGAGTTGCACTGGCAAACCCGCTGGGAAGACGCAAACCCGCGATGGCACCGCCTTCAACCCTCGGACTGGAATCAGCCTGAACTCGATGACTGGATCGCGGCGCTTGATCGCGCGGTGGGTGCAGCCCGGCAGGCGCCGCTTCTCGTCGCTCACAGCCTGGGGTGCCTCTTGGTGGCGCATTGGCAGCAAGTTTCAACGGCACCGGTGGCTGGCGCATTTCTCGTCGCCGTTCCGAACCCGGAAGCGCAGGCCTTCCCCGTCGAGGCCGCCAGTTTTGCCAATCCGCCACGGACGGAATTCAGGTTTCCCTCCCTCATCGTCGCGAGCGCGAATGACCCCTACGGCACGGTCGAATATGCCCGAGAGAGAGCGAACCAGTGGGGAGGCAGTATCGTCGAGGTCGGACAACTCGGACACATCAACGAGACCAGCAAGCTTGAGGACTGGCCGCAGGGAAAGGCATTGTTCGCGGCTTTCGCCGCCGGAACCGCGAACTGACGGCGAGGCAGTTAGAGCACCCGCCTCCAGATCGGATCGAGATTTCTCGCCCGCCTCATCGCGCGCAGACGAAGCTGGCTGCGCTCTTGGAATCGCCCGCCTTGTATTGCGGCCAGGCCGGCCATTGGCACAGCGGCAGTGAGCGTTCGACGGTGATCGGCAGCGCGGGCTGCTGTTCGACGACGACGAGATCGCCAGGTGCGCGGCCTTTTTCGACCCAGTCGACGAGAACCGACAGCATGTCGACGCTCGACGGTGCGCCGCTGCCGACGTGGTCGACGCCGGGCGCGGCATAGAGACGAGCAAATTCGGCGGTCGCCGCCTCACCCATCCGCTTCTGCACCTGTTCGAAATAGCCGATCCCCGCGTAGGGGCTCTGCGCGTAGTCGGCCATGTATTCGAGCATGATGAGCTTGCCGCCACGGGTCTTGAACGCGCTGAGGTCAGGATTGGTCGAATCCATCAGCGCGGAAACCTCGCGCACCCGCTCTGCGAAATCCTCCACCCGGTATTTGCGGACATCGAAATTCGGATCGCGCGCGAAGATGTGCGCGATGCCGCCTGCACCGTAGACCCAGGCGATGCCGTTGGCGGGCACCGGTGGCAACGCCGGAGGCGCGGAGCCCAGCCACCACGCACTCCATCCGCCGGTCGGGCCGTAGGATTTCGTCGCTTCGCCGGAAACGCCCCAGCCCGGATATTCGGTGATGCCGTTGGCGATCGCGAACGGGAATTTATAGGGTGCAAGCAGCGTGCGAATGGCGTTGACCTGCGCTTCGCTGAGGCACGTGTCGCCGCCAGCCCCGCTGGCGCAGAGCAGTTTCGCCGGGTCGAAGCGCGCCTTGCAGCCGACCGCATCTCCCACCAGGGCGTCGGCGACGCCGTCCTGCGCATCGCAGGCCGCGAGCACCGCGTCGTGCACAAGCTTGACCTGCGCCGGGCGAATCCAGCCCTCGCCCATCGTCGCAAGGCCGGCGCGGGTGCCGGCATGCTGCAGCCCGACCCAGTTAATTACGGGAACGCGGGCGAAGATGCCGTCGAAATCTGCGGGATAACGCTGCGCCATCGTGAGGCCCTCGCGTCCGCCTTCCGAACTGCCGACGAAATACATCCGCTCGGGCTTCGCGCCGTAGGCCCGCTCCATCAGCATGGCGGCAGCGTCGCGCACTTTCTTGTAGGAGGCATGTGCAAAATTGACGAAGGCCTCGTCGTTCGCAGCAAACAGCTGAGGCGGTTCGCCCGGCTTGGTCTCGTGACCGGAGTCAGTGCCGTAGGTCGCAAACCCCCGCGCCAGCGGCGAGGCGCTGTCGAACGGGGCGGCCGGCGGCAGGCTGAGGGCGGTGATCAACACGCCGTTGAATCCGCCGCCGCCATACTGCACCGAGCGGCCGTTCCATTGCAGCGGCAGATTGAGCTGAAAGCGGATCGGCGGCGCCTTCGGATCGGTCGGATCGATATGACCCAGCACGCGGCAGAATTGCGGGGTCGCGGGACTGATGCGGGCGGCGGGGGTTGGTCCGCCCGGCGCGACGGTCAGCGGCTTCGGCTCGGTCAGCGCGGCCGCGTCGACCTTGATCGCACCGCTGCCCGCACCCGACAATGCGGCGCATGCCGCGACCGGGTCGGCGCCGAGAGGCCGCTCGGCCGCAGCGGCCAAGGCTGGCAGTGCGATGAGGCCGGATAGAAATACCGTCGTCGTGATTGCGCGCGATGCGGCGAACTTCGTGATCATGCGATCCCCCCGCGGACTTCACTTTTTGGGTCCTGTCAGGCGAAACTGCCACAAAGCCTGACCGGCGTCACGCCTCGGCCCTGCAGCGACGCACCGCACCGCGCAGCGACGCTGTCGAAACATTACGCCGCACCGATCGGACATCCGGCCCGCTTTTCCCGGGCCACGCAGGCTGGTATCCTGCCGGCATATTGCGGGGAATTATTGGAAATGCGCGGGGCTTTCGACGGCAAAGTCTGGGCGTTTGCAGCGTTGGCGATTCTGCTGTCGCTGATGTCAACCGCGCCCGCCGCTGCCGAGAAACGTATCGCGCTGGTCGTGGGCAACTCCGCCTATCAAAACGTTCCCCGGCTCGACAATCCCCGCAACGACGCGGCGCTGATGGCAAACACGCTCGCCGGTCTCGGTTTTACCCTGGTCGGCGGCCGCGCCCAGCTCGATCTCGACAAATCGGCCATGGACACTGCCGTGCAGAATTTCGGCCGCCAGGTCCAGGGCGCCGATGTCGCGCTGTTCTACTACGCCGGCCACGGCGTTCAGGTGGCGGGTTCGAACTATCTGGTTCCAGTCGGCGCCAATCCGACGCGCGAGGCCGATGTCGATTTCCAGATGGTGGACGTCAACCTCGTGCTGCGCCAGATGCAGGGCTCGGGCACGCGGCTCAACATGGTGATCCTTGATGCCTGCCGTAACAATCCGTTCGGCGCGCGCGGCCTGCGCGCCTCCGACGGCGGGCTCGCCCAGATGCGCGCGCCGGAAGGCACGCTGATTTCCTACGCGACGCAGCCCGGCAACGTCGCGCAGGACGGCACCGGCGGCAACAGCCCCTACACCAAGGCGCTGGCGGCGACGATCAAGCAATCCGGGCTCGATATTTTCCAGACCTTCAACCAGGTCGGCCTCGCGGTGAAGCGCGAGACCGGCGGCGCGCAGCAGCCCTGGGTGTCGTCTTCGCCGATCGACGGCACGTTTTACTTTGTCGCGCCGAGTTCGCCCGCCTCGCCGCAAGTCGCAGTCGCACCGCAGCCGGCGCCGCAGCTCTCCAGCACGCTACGCCCCGATCCCGACCGGATCCCGATCAAGGACGTGGCGCTGCTCAGGGAATTGAGCGACCGGCTCTACGAGCTCAATTTCGATCCGGAGCCGCTCGACAGCAAGAACGGCATGCGGCTGGCGATCAGCCAGTTTCAGGCCAAGAGCAGCATGACGCCGACCGGTGAGGCCACCGAGGGCGTGCTGACGCGGCTGCGCAAGATGGACGATCTCAAGCCCTGGGGCTCGATCGTCTACGGCCCCGACAGCAACAAATGGGGCATCTCCTGGAATCACGCGTCACGGCGCGCGGCGGTCGACGATGCGCTCAAGAATTGCGGATCGAGCAAATGTCCGCTCGAGCTCAGCTTCTATGGATCGCGCTGCGGCGCGTTTGCGATTTCGGGGAATTCTTACTCGCTGGTTCAGCGCGACACGGTCCAGCGCGCCAAGGAGGCCGCGCTTGGCGAGTGCAACAAGGCTGGCAAGTCCTGCCGCGTCATCGGTGCGGTCTGCGCCGATGGATCCGGCCGCTAGATTTTACATTCGAGACATTGAAAGCACCGGTTTATGCAAAACGCTGTTCAACGTTCGATCAAGGTTGGTGTGCTCTGCCTTTTGATGTCGGTTGGGTTCGGAACGACCAGCTTCGCGCAATCCGGCAGTGCCGGCGGCAGCATCGGCAATGACGAGAAATCGCTGTCGGGATCGCGCACGACGCCGCGGGCGGTTGAGACCGAAAAACCTGCACGACGCAGCAAACCGAGCCCCGAACCCGAGGAATCGCGTCGCGCTTCGCGGAAGAGCGGTGGCGGTGGTGGTGGCAATTTCGACGGCACATGGGTTGCCCAATCCCAAGGCTGCGGCAACAGCACCGAGCGGTTCGTGATCAGCGGCGGCAGGATCTCGGGTGAACTGAGTTCCGGTCAGGTCAGTTCAAGTGGCTCGACGACGTCAGGCGGATCCGTCTCGGGTTTGAGTTGGCGCAGCTCCGGCCGTTTCTCGGGCCGCAGCGGCTCCGGAACGTTCAGGCGATCGGACGGCTGTTCCGGAACGTGGACAGCGTCGAAACAGTAACATCGCACTTGGCTCGCGCTCGTCTCAGTTAAGGCCGGCATTACATTCGAAGAATTGAAGGCACCTGCTTATGCAAAACGCCGCCGGTCAACGCTCGGTCAGGATTGCTTTGTTCTCCCTGTTGATGTCAGCCGCATTCGGAGCAAGCGCCAGCCTGGCGCAATCCGGCAGCGCCGGCGGCAGCATCGGCAATGACGAGAAATCATGTCCGGATCTCGCGCCACGCCGCGCGCGATTGAGACGGAGAAGCCCGCACGGCGCAGCAAGCCCGAAGCCGAGAGCCCACGCCGCGCCTCGCGCAGTGGTGGCGGTAGCGGCGGCAATTTCGACGGCGCGTGGATGGTTACATCGGTCGGTTGCGGCGGCACTACGACTGGCGCGGTGGTCGTGACCAGCGGCAGGATCATCGCCCAAGGCGTCAGTGGCAGCGTCAGCGGCAACGGTTCCGCCCGCACGGTCGGCAATTTCAACGGCGTCACGGTCACCAGTTCCGGCCGTCTCTCCGGCCGCAGTGGTTCCGGAACGTTCCGGCAATCGACCGGTTGCGGTGGAACGTGGACGGCCAGCAAACAGTAGCGTTCGCGCCTGTTTTCTAGGCTTCCGCCCGCTTCGCATATTGGGCTGGCGAGCCCCAATTATGCCCTACCCGCTCCGAAATTGCGGCCCATTACGACCCAAGTCTTTAACGAAAACTTGAGACGTAAGTGTCGCGTAAGCGTCGCGTATCATTATCGGGGATGGCCATGTCAAAGCGTTCAGCGAAATTCATCTCGGCGTTCTTCGCCAGTATTCTGGCGGGAACCAGTTTCGCTGCCGTTGCTCAGGACGCCGCCAAAGATAACAGCAAGGAGAACAGCGCGAAAACGGCGGACACCTGCCTGACGCGTCCAAAAGGGGCTTTGCCGGCAGGCGGTCATTGGTATTACCGGACCGATCACGCCACCAAACGCAATTGCTGGTACATCGGCGAAGCGAAGAACAAGACTGCGCGCGCCGCGCCGAAGGAATCTTCATCCGCGCCTGCAGCATCGGACTCCGCACCGGCGGAAACGGCCGATGCCGTTTCGCCGCAGCAGAGCATCAATGCGCGCAAATCGATCGCCAACGCGCGCGCCGAACTGACCGCGCCGCAAGCACGCGTCGAGGATCTGATCGAACCAAAGAGCACGGGCGCCGTGCCCGTTGCCAGCATCGCAAATAGCCAACTTGCGGCCACACCAACCGCACCGGACGCGCCGCCATCATCCATCGCATCGCGCTGGCCGGAATCCTCGGGCGTCACCTCTTCGAGCGGTCCGCGCCTTGCCGCGGCCGAGCCAGCGCAAAGCCAGCAGGCTCAACCCCCGCAGACCCAGAGCCTCCAAACCCAGAGCCTGCAAACCCAGGACGTTCAAACCCAAAGCCTTCAAACCAATCCCGCAACGGCGCCGCCGCCCGCCGTCGCCCCGGTTGCGCTCGCTGTCGCTGACGCATCGCAGGAAAGACGGTCGGCATCGATGCAGATGCTGCTGCTGGTAATGGCTGGTGCACTCGCGCTGGCAGGAATTACAGCAAGTCTGGTTTACCGGTTCGGCCGCGCGCAGGCGATCCCGCTGGAAGCGCGCAGTGATCGCCGAGCGATCTGGGATTCGGTCCCGACCGAACGGACCTCGCCATCGATGTTCCCGGACGAGACGCCGGTCTGGCGCAGCAATACTACCCGCAACGTTGCCCCCCAAGACCTTCCCCGCGATCCGCGCGCACCGGACGATCCGGAGCGGCGGGTGACCGAGATGCTGGCGCGATTGGCGCGCAGCGCGCACACGTAACGCCGGGCGCAGCGTCATCCGGATACGGACTCGGCCCGCTATTTTTCGAGCTGGCGCTGCAGGCCGCGAACGAATTCCGTCAGTCCGGTGCGGCGCTCGCGCTTGAGCCGCTCGGCCTTGAGGATCGACTGCACCTCGGCGAAGGCATGGTCGACGTCCTGGTTGATGACGATGTAGTCGTATTCCGCCCAATGGCTCAGTTCGTGGGTGGCACGGTCCATCCTTCCGCGAATGACCTCGTCTGAATCCTGGGCGCGGGTGTGCAGGCGCTTTTCGAGGTCGGCAGCCGACGGCGGCAGGATGAACACGCTGACCACGTCGGCGCGGGCTTTCTCGCGCAATTGTTGCGTGCCCTGCCAGTCGATATCGAACAGTACGTCCTGCCCGGCCGACAGCGCGGCCTCGACCGGCGCGCGCGGCGTTCCATAGCGATTGTCGAACACGGTGGCCCATTCGAGCAACTCGCCCTTCTTGGCCATTGCTTCGAATTTCGGTTTGTCGACGAAGAAATAGTCGCGCCCGTCGACCTCTCCCGGCCGCATCGGCCGCGTGGTCGCCGACACCGACATCTTTAGACCAGGCATCTTGTCGATCAGCATCCGCGACAGCGTGGTCTTGCCCGCGCCGGATGGCGAGGACAGCACGAACATCAGTCCGCGCCGCTCAACCCCGTCGAAACCACCAGCCGTCATCACTCACTCCAGATTCTGGACTTGCTCGCGGAACTGCTCCACCACGTTTTTCATCTCGAGCCCGGTATTGGTCAACTCCAGATCGTTGGATTTCGAGCAGCAGGTGTTGACCTCGCGGTTGAACTCCTGGGCGAGAAAATCCAGCCGGCGCCCCACCGGGCCGCCCTTACCGATCATCTCGCGGGCCTGGGCAACGTGGGAGGCGATGCGGTCGAGCTCCTCGCGGATGTCGGCCCTGGCCGCGATCATGATCGCCTCCTGATTGAGCCGGTCAGGATCGAAACGATCTGACGTTTCCAGCAGCGCTGCGACCTGTTCGGCCAACCGCGCCCTGATCGCCTCGGGCTTGCGGCCGGGCGCGGCCTCGGCCCTCTTCGCGAGCTTCTCGATCTCATCCATGCGCTGGTTGAGAATGTGCCCGAGCGTGACGCCCTCGCGGCGGCGCATCTCGACCAGATTGGCCAGTGCCTGCTCGAAGGCTAAAGCCGCGGCGTCTTTCGCCGCCTTGTCTTCGGCCTCATCGCTTTCGGGTTCAACCACCTCGATGACGCCCTTGATGCCGAGCAGACCATCGATGCTGGGCGCCACCGCGTCGATCTTGCCGGCGAGCACACCGGCCACCTTTACGATCGAGTTGAGCACGTCCTCATTGATGCGGATGGTCGAGACCGCATTGGCCCGCTTGACGTTGAGATTGGCGTAGACCGTGCCCCGCGACAGCACCTCGCCGGCGCGCTTCTTGGCGAAAGCCTCGAGTTCGTCCCATCCGGGCGGCAGCCGCAACCGCAGGTCAAAGCCCTTGGCATTGACCGACTTCAGTTCCCACTCGAACGTGTACGGCCCGCTGGCGCCGTTGCTCCGGGCAAAACCGGTCATGCTCGATAGCGCCATCGCGTAAAACTTTCCGAAACAGGGAGATGCGAGACTCGGGGTGCGGCGCGAGCTTAAAACGAATTCACGCCTGATGGAATTGCGTTAGCGCTGAACCACCGGCGCCGTGGTGGGCGATTGCGCCGCGCCCTGGCGGGCGCCGGGGGCGGCCGCAGGCGCCGCCGGACGTGCGGGCTGCCGCTTCGTTCCCGTGGGCTTCGGTGTCGTCGCCGTCGGGTTGGTGTCGGCCGCCGGCGCACCAGCCGCCGCAGGCGGTGCGGCCTCTTCGGCCGGTTCGACGGTGTCGTTCTGGATCTGCTTTTCCAGCACCCGCAGCTTGGCGACGTTCTTCTGGTGCTGGTCGTAGGTCTCGGTAAAGGTGTGTCCGCCGCTGCCATCGGCGACGAAGAACAGGTCGCGGGTCCGCGCCGGGTTGGCGACCGCCTCGAGCGAGGCGCGGCCGGGATTGGCGATCGGGCCCGGCGGCAAGCCCTCGATCACATAGGTGTTGTAGGGCGACGGCTGGGTGATCTCGGAGCGTTTGATCGGCCGGCCGAGCGTACCCTTGCCGCCCACCAGCCCGTAGATGATGGTCGGATCGGACTGCAGCTTCATCTTCTGTCGCAGCCGGTTGGTGAAGACGGCGGCGACCCGGCTGCGCTCGTCGGCGCGGCCGGTTTCCTTCTCGACGATCGAGGCAAGCGTGATCAATGCCTCCGGCGACTTGACCGGAATGTCCGGATTGCGGCGTTCCCAGATTTCCGCAAGCATCCGCTTCTGCGTCTGCTGCATGCGCTGGACCACCTGGTCGCGGCTGGTGCCGCGCGGGAATTTATAGGTTTCCGGCAGCAGTGTGCCCTCGCGCGGCATTTCCTTCAGCGAGCCCGAGAACAGATCGTTGTCGGTGAGGCGCGCCACGATCTGCTCGGAAGTCAGGCCTTCGGGAATGGTGACGCTGTGCTGCACCACCTTGCCTTCGACGATGGTGGCGATGACATCGCGCAGGCTGGCGCGCTTCTGGAACGAATATTCGCCGGGCTTGAGATCGGAACTCGCCTTCAGCGCAAACACGCTGCCGATGAACAGCCACGGATTGACGTTGATCACGCCCTCGCGCTGGAGCGCGTCGGCGATGTCCCTTTTGCCGGCGCGCGCCGGAATGTTGACGATCTTGTCTTCCAGCAGCGGACCCGGCGTCTCCAAAAGCTGGCGGCCGTAATAATACGCGGTCCCCGCGCCGATCATCAAAATGATCAGAATGGTGATGATGGCATTGCCGATCACGACAAACGGATTGCGGGCACGCTCGGACCGCTTCGGCGGCGGCGGTACCTGCTCGGGCTCCAGCGCAGCGCGCGGGCTCCGGGGGGAAATGGGCGGCCTTTCACTCATCGATGCAACCTGAATCCTGCCGGTTCAATCGTGGCCTGACAAACCCCTGCCCGGCCAATAGCATACGCCCACGTCTAGGAGTCATCGCCGAATACGGCAAAACGGTGGAGTCGCTCTAAACACTTGCTAACTAACTACGCGCCGAACGATGACGGAGGCGTTGGTACCTCCGAAACCGAAAGAATTCGACAGCGCGACGTTGATCTCGCGTTGGCGCGCCGCTTGAGGCACGAGATCGATCGCCGTCTCCACCGACGGATTTTCCAGATTGATGGTGGGCGGGGCGACGTTGTCGCGAATCGCAAGGATGCTGAAAATCGCCTCGATCGCGCCGGCCGCGCCGAGCAGATGCCCGGTCGACGACTTGGTCGACGACATCGACACCTTGGACGTTGCATTGCCGAGCAACCGCTCCACCGCACCGAGTTCGATCTCGTCGCCGATCTGCGTCGAGGTGCCGTGCGCGTTGATGTAGTCGATATCGGAAGCGCTGATCCCAGCGCGCTTCAACGCCGCACTCATGCTGCGGAAGGCACCATCGCCGTCCGGCGCCGGCGAGGTGATGTGATAGGCGTCACCGGACAGGCCGTAGCCGATCACCTCGGCGTAGATTTTCGCGCCGCGCTTTTTGGCGTGCTCATATTCCTCGAGCACCACGATGCCGGCGCCCTCGCCCATCACGAAGCCGTCGCGATCCTTGTCGTAGGGACGCGAAGCCCGTTCCGGCGTGTCATTGAAGGCGGTCGACAGCGCACGCGCCGCGCAGAAGCCCGCCATCGCCAGCCGGCAGATCGGCGATTCGGTTCCGCCCGCCACCATCACCTCGGCATCGCCGAGCGCGATCAGGCGGCTGGCGTCGCCGATCGCGTGCGCACCGGTCGAACACGCGGTGACGACGGAATGGTTGGGTCCCTTGAGGCCGTGCTCGATCGAGACGTAGCCGGAAGCGAGATTGATCAGCCGCCCTGGAATGAAGAACGGCGAGACCTTGCGCGGGCCGCGCTCCTTGAGCAGCAGCGCGGTATCGGCGATGCCGGACAGGCCGCCGATTCCGGACCCGATCAGGGTGCCGGTCGCGCATTTGTCTTCTTCGCTCTCGGGATGCCAACCGGCGTCGTCGAGCGCCTGGCGCGCGGCGGCCATCGCAAAGATGATGAAATCATCGACCTTGCGCTGGTCCTTTGGCTCCATCCACTGGTCCGGATTGAAGGTGCCGCCGCTGCCGTCGCCGCGTGGAATCACGCAGGCGATCTGGCTGGAGAGATCGGCAACCTCGAAGGTCTCGATTCGCCTGGCGCCGCTCCGGCCGGCGAGGATACGCGTCCACGTTGCGTCAACGCCGCAGCCGAGTGGCGTAACCATGCCCAGCCCCGTGACGACAACCCGCCTCATATCAAAAACTCCGGCCCGAAACTGGCGGTCCATAACAAGAAACCGGGGGACCGTTCGACAACGGCCCGTCCGGCTCTATGCGCACCGCGCGGGGGCGTCAGCTTTTCGCGTTCTTTTCGAGAAATTTTGTCGCGTCGCCGACGGTCAAGATCGTCTCCGCGGCGTCATCAGGAATCTCGCAACCGAACTCTTCTTCAAATGCCATCACAAGCTCGACGGTGTCGAGGCTGTCAGCGCCAAGGTCATCGATGAAACTTGCCGCATCGACCACCTTCTCGGGTTCAACACCGAGGTGCTCGACCACAATCTTCTTAACCCGCTCGCCAATCTCACTCATCGTTCAACCTCGTGCTTGTTCCATTGGACCCGACCCCAAGATACCGCAAGACGATACGAGCCATCGTGGTCGTTAAACTTCCTTCGCAATCGCGCATAGTCTTGATTCGGCACGGTGGTAGCCGATAAAGGCCCGGCGAACGGCAGGCGTCGCCACGCCAATATACAGGGTTTCAAAATCCTGCAATGGCCTTGTTTGCCCATCCGTCGGTGGTTCGGTTATCATACTTCCCTACCGTTGACTACAAGCCCTCGGCCGGCCGCCCGAAACGGCCCTTGGCCGCATCGATCGGGCCGTTAAGCGGCTCAAATCATGGCCATTCCGCCGTTGACGTGGATGGTTTGCCCGGTGACGTAAGCCGCCTCGTTCGAACTGAGATAAACCGCCGCCGCGGCGATGTCCTCGGGCGTTCCCAGCCGTGCTGCAGGAACCTTCGACAGGATGGTCTCGCGCTGCTTGTCGTTGAGCGCATCCGTCATCGGCGTCTTGATGAAACCGGGCGCGATGCAATTGGCGGTCACGTTGCGCTTGGCGTATTCGCCGCCCAGCGTCTTGATCAGGCCGATGATTCCCGCCTTCGACGCGGTGTAATTGGCCTGTCCGGGATTACCGGTCACACCGACGATCGAGGTGATGGCAATGATGCGGCCGAAGCGCTTGCGCATCATCAATTTGGTCGCGGCGCGCGCCAGGCGGAAGGTCGCCGTCAGGTTGACGTTGATGACGTCGTCCCAATCCTCGTCGCGCAATTGCACGAACAGGTTGTCGCGGGTGATGCCGGCATTGGCGATGAGGATATCGACCTGCCCCATCGCCGCTTCCGCCGCGGGCACCAGGGCCTCGACTTCCGCGCTGTCGGAAAGATTGCACGGCAGCACGTGGACGCGCTCGCCGAGCTTGGCGGCGAAGGCATCCAGCACTTCGCGGCGCGTGCCCGAGATCGCCACCGTCGCGCCCTGCGCATGCAGTGCCTGCGCGATGGCGTTGCCAATACCGCCGGTCGCGCCGGTCACCAGCGCCGTTCTGCCCGTCAAATCGAACATCGAAATCTCCTTGGTTCGGCAAGCTTACTTCGAAGCCGCCAATGCATCCTTGGCGGCGGCAATGTCGCCGGGCCCGCCGACGGATACGCCAACGGCACCGTCGGCGATGCGCTTGACCAGCCCGCTCAGCACCTTGCCGGCGCCGATCTCGAAAAACCGCGTGACACCGTGACCCGCCATGTAGGCGACCGACTCGCGCCACCGCACGGTGCCGGTGACCTGCTCGATCAGGCGGCGCCTGATCTCGTCGGGATCGGTGATCGGCGCGGCCAGCACGTTCGACACCAGCGGCGAAACCGGCGCCTTGATCGTCACATCGGCCAGCGCCTTCGCCATGGCGTCGGCCGCGGGCTGCATCAGCGTGCAATGGAACGGCGCGGACACCGGCAGCAGCATCGCGCGCTTGGCGCCCTTTGTCTTTGCGATTTCAAGCGCGCGTTCGACCGCGGCCTTGTCGCCGGAGACCACCACCTGCCCGCCGCCATTGTCATTGGCGGCCTGGCAGACCTGACCTTGCGCAGCTTCAGCCGCTACAGCCACCGCCGCCTCATAATCGAGGCCGAGCAATGCCGCCATGGCGCCGACGCCGACCGGCACGGCCTTTTGCATCGCAAGGCCGCGGGTGCGGAGCAGACGCGCGGTATCGCTGATACTGAGGCTGCCGGCCGTGGCCAGCGCCGAATATTCGCCGAGCGAGTGACCGGCCACGAAGGCAGCGTCCCGCCCGACCGAGAATCCGGCCTCGCTCTCCAGCACCCGCAAGGTCGCGATCGAGACCGCCATCAGCGCCGGCTGGGCATTTTCGGTGAGCTGAAGGGTTTCGGCAGGCCCCTCCCAGATGATCGCGGTCAGCTTTTCGCCAAGCGCCGCATCGACCTCGTCGAATACCGCCCGCGCGGCCGGAAAGGCTTCCGCCAGGGCCTTGCCCATGCCGACCGCTTGGGAACCCTGCCCCGGAAATGTAAATGCAGCCGTCATCGGCACTCCCTCATCAAGATGGGGCCGTAAGACACTGACCGAGCCCGGGATGTCAAGCCGCGTTGCGGAATCGCAAGGCCCTTCAACGGCCTTTCGTACGCTTTGGGCTAGAAGCCGCCGGCCTTCTGATCGCCGCCGACCTCGGCTCCGGCCCGCGCGCGGCGTGCGCTGCTCACCAGCTGGCCCGGGCGATCCTGCTGGTTCGGCTTCGCGGTCGCAAGGCGCAGCACCGCAGTATAGTTCGGCTGCACCTCCATGCGATCGGCATGCCGGCTTTGGCTGAGAATGCGGTGGACGCGCGGCAGGTTGTAGCAGGGCACGTAGAACAGCAGATGATGCTCAAGGTGATAGTTCACGTAATAGGGCGCGATGAACAGCCGCTCGAGGAAACCTGCATGGGTGGTGCGGGTGTTGCGCAAGGGATCGCTGCTGTCGGGCACCACGGCATGCTCGGCGATATTGCGGATGCGGGTGATCACCATCTGCCAGGTCAAGAGCGGCAGGAGCCATAACAGCGGATAGGCCCACCACACGCCGGCGACGGCGAGCCCTGCGAACATCGCCGCATTGACCGCGCATTGCGGGCCTAGTTTCTCCCAAAAGTGCGCAGCGCGCTGCGCCAGCGCCCATTCCTTTGGACCCAACGCGTTGAGCAGTTGCGCCTTGCGCTGCTGATAGCCGGTCTGCCCGGTGATATCGCGCAGGAATTTGCGGCGATAGCTCATCTTCGTAATCGGAAACGGCGCCGACAGAATGAGGTCGGGATCATCCTCCTGCTGGGTGCGCGCATGATGCTGCAGATGATAGCGGCGATAGGCGCGGGTCTCGGCAAAGACCGGATAGGCGCAGAACCACTGGCTCAGGGTCAGATTGGCTTTCTCGTCGGCCGACAGACAGCCATGCGCGCCGTCATGCATCAGGATCGCAAGCCCGAGCTGGCGCGAGCCGATGATGCCGACCGCCAGCAGAAAGGTCAGCGGATTGGGCCACCAGGCCACCAGCGCGATCGAGCCGATGATCAATGCCCAGGCATGCGCGATCAGGGCGACGCCTTTCCATGTCGAGCGCCGGCGCACGGCGATCAATTCATCTTCGCTTAGGAAATCACGGGCACGCATGCGAAGCGCTGTCATGACGGTGTCTCCCCTTCGGGTGAATCTGAAGCTGATGTGGGATTGCCGACGAGGCGCAGGCGGCCGCCGTCGCCGGCCGATTTCGTGGTCGCCTGCTCGCCCAGCACGCGCAGCATCTCGGCGGATAATTCGTCGGCCGAACGGCCCATGGCATAGCCCTCGACCATCACGCCGATCGCGACCGCCCAGAATCGCCGCGAGGTCGCGTCGGGATCGCGCAGCGTGCTCCAGCCGTGCCGTTCGATCTGGTTCGAATAGGCCCGCAGCCCCTCGCCGTGCAGCCGTTCGATGGTGCGCTCGACCAATGGCGCGAGATCCTGGCGGCGGCGCGTCAGCGTCAGCGCCTCGGCAAAGAAGGCGACCGAATCCGTTGACGTCACGCTCTCGACCAGCGCGCGCGTGTAGTCGCGCGGCGTGTGCGCCGACAGCGCCGCCTGCTCGGCCGCACGGGCGACATAGAGCATGTCGCGGCAGGCGGCCTCGACGAACAGCGCTTCCTTGGTGCGGAAGTAGTAGGTGATCTGGCTTGGAAACGCGTCGGCAGCGGCGGCAATGTCCGAGATCGAGGTGCCTGACAGGCCCCGTTCCTTGAACAGGCGGCTGGCGCCGTCCAGCAGGCGGGAACGCATCTGGCGTCCGGCCGAACGCGTGGCGCGGACGGCGTGCTTGGGATCGCCGGCCAATGCCTGAGCGGTTTCGACGGGATCGGAAACCATTTTGGGAGCCATTTTGCCCTCTTGTCCGTTATTTGTATGATATACAAACAAATATGTCAATGAGGCCCTTGGAGGCGGCGGTCGGCCAGGGCATCAACCCGGCCAAATCCCCGCATCAACGCTTGCCAGCGGGCTCAAAATCTCTATAAACCGCGCATCCGTGGATCCCGGCCGGGAGCTGAACGGACGGTCTCAACAATCTCACCTTTCGGCGATGTTGATGTGGCAGGGCTAGTTGGCCCGTCGTCCCGTGCTTCCGCCTTCTGAGCATTATCGAGTCCTTTCCGAAGGTCTCGAAGGGCTTGCCGCCGGGAACTGCGCCAACACAGGAAAGGACCCCCATGCCTCTTTATGAGCATGTTTTTCTCGCGCGTCAGGATGCGAGCACCCAGCAGGTCGAAGAGCTGACCACCCAGATGACGGGCATCGTCGAAGGGCTCGGCGGCAAGATCACCAAGACCGAGAACTGGGGCGTGCGCTCCCTCACCTATCGCATGAACAAGAATCGCAAAGCACATTTCGTGCTGATGAACATCGATGCGCCCTCTGCTGCGGTCACCGAGATCGAGCGGCAGGAGCGGATCAGCGAAGACGTCATCCGCTATCTCACCGTCCGCGTCGAAGAGCACGAGGAAGGTCCGTCGGCCATGATGCGCAAGGCTGATCGTGACCGCGAGCGCGACGATCGTGGTGGTGGTGGTTTCCGTGGTGACCGCGAAGGCGGCTTCCGTGGCGATCGCGAAGGCGGTGGCTTCCGGGGCGACCGCGGGCCGCGCCGTCCGCGCGATGAAGACGCAGCGGTAGAGGAGTAAGAATCATGGCTGAAGCTGGTGCACGCCGTCCGTTTTTCCGCCGCCGCAAGACCTGCCCGTTCACGGGTCCGAATGCGCCGAAGATCGACTACAAGGATTCCAAGCTGCTGATGCGTTACGTTTCCGAGCGCGGCAAGATCGTGCCGAGCCGCATCACGGCCGTCTCCGCCAAGAAGCAGCGTGAACTCGCCCGCGCCATCAAGCGCTCGCGGTTCCTCGGCTTGCTGCCTTACGTTATTCGCTAAGACGATTTCGATCGGCGGCATCTGTGCCGCCGATCGCGACTTTTCATAAGGCTTCCGGGTCGTCCGGTCGCCGATGGTTGGGGTCCAAAGACCTCTAACCGCTCGAAAGGAGCGGGACAGCTGATGATCGTGATCATACTCATTGCGCTTGCGGCCGGCTCTGCGTCGGCGCTGATGTTCGCCTCGATCATCTCGGGCGCGCTGATCTCATTGCTGTTGTTCTATCTGGCCCCGCTGCCGCTGATGGTAGCAGCGCTTGGATGGGGACCGCTTGCGGCCACGATCGGCGGCATCGCCGCGGCCTCGGGCCTCGGTCTGATGTTCGGCCTGCCCTATTGCATCGCCTTTGTCATCACCGTCGCCCTGCCCGCCTGGTGGCTCGGCCATCTCGCGCTGCTCGGACGGCCGCTGCCCGCCGAGGAAGCCGGCAATGACGCCCCGCCTGCCGCGCCTGCGATGGAATGGTATCCGGTCGGCCGCATCCTGCTGTGGATTGCAGGCTTTGCGATGCTGACCACGATCACCGCCATGCTGACGCTCGGCAGCGACGCCGAGGCGATCACGGCGTCACTGAAACGCGGCCTGATGCGAATTCTGACGCCCCGCAATGCCGCGCCATCAGGTGACACCGAGCGGTGGGTTAGTGCGCTCGCAATCATCGCGCCGCCGGCAGCCGCCATCGTTGCCATGATGACGCTGACGCTCAATCTCTGGCTCGCCGGCAAGATCACCGCGACCTCCGGCCGCCTGCACCGGCCGTGGCCGGACCTGAAGAGCGCGGAGTTGCCGCCAATGACGCTGGTCGCGCTGTCGGTCGCACTGGCGTTCTGTTTCGTCGGCGGACTCCTAGCGTTGTTCGCGCAGATCACGGCCACCGCCTTGTTGATGGCTTACGCCATCATCGGCTTTGCCGTGCTGCACACGCTGACACTGGCGCTGAATGGCCGCGCGTTCTGGCTGTCCTGCGCCTATGCCGTCGTCGTGGTGTTCGGCTGGCCGGTACTGGCGTTGGTCGTGCTTGGCCTCGCCGACGCGGTATTCGGATTTCGCCAACGCTTCATGCGCGGCAGACCGCCGCCGGTGCCTGCAGCCTAACCATTCCACCCATCCACTCAAACCGGATCATCACCACTTCAAAAGGAGAACGAATATGGAAGTCATTTTGCTGGAACGCGTCGCCAAGCTTGGTCAGATGGGCGAAGTCGTCAAAGTCAGGGACGGATTTGCCCGCAACTTTCTGCTCAAGCGCGGCAAGGCGCTGCGCGCCACGTCGGACAATCGCGCCAAGTTCGACGGCATGAAAGCCGAACTCGAGGCCAACAACCTCAAGGCCAAGGGCGAAGCCACCAAGGTCGCGGAGAAGATCAACGACCGCAACGTGGTCGTGCTGCGCCAGGCCTCCGAAACCGGCCAGTTGTTCGGTTCGGTCAGCGTGCGCGACATCATCGCCTCCTTCGAGGCCGACGGCGTCATCATCAGCCGCAGCCAGGTCATGCTGGACGCGCCGATCAAGACCATCGGCAAGCACTCGATCGCCATTGCCGTGCACCCCGAAGTCGAAGTCAGCGTCAGCGTCACGGTTGCACGCAGCGCCGATGAAGCCGAGCGCATCAACCGCGGCGAGGACATCTCGAGCCGTCAGGAAGATCAGGACGCCGCCGCCGAGGCGCTGGCCGCCGCCGGCGAGTTCTTCGATCCGGAAGCCCAGCACGACGACGAGGCGCCGGCCCCGGCCGCGACCGAGAAGTAACGCGCGGCTTTCTTTATCGCGCGTCTGTTTATGTGAGAACCAAGCCCGGCCGATCAGGCCGGGCTTGGGATTCGTGCCGCCGCTTTCTCGTCGAGCATCGCGATCGAGGCCAGCGCCGTTGCGGTGTGCTTTTCGACGCCGTGGGTGAGGCAATAGACATCGGCCGCGACCACCGCGACCTGACGTCCGGGCTTGATCACCCGCGCCCGGCAGATCAGCCGCTCGCCCACCGCCGGCGACAACAGATTCAATTTATACTCCGCTGTGAGCGCCGCCTGGCCGCGTGAGGTTGCAGCCGCGATGGTGGTCGCATTGTCGACCAGAAAGGCGGTGACGCCGCCATGAAACAGGCCGTGCTGCTGCAACAGCTCGGGCCGCCGGTCGACCTCGAGCGTGCAGGAACCGCGCGTCAGTTCGGACAGTTCGGCGCCGACATGGGTCATAAAACCCTGGCGGCCGACATTATCGCGGATGCGTGTGGCGATCGGCGCGAACTCCGGATCGGTATTGGCGATCATGGGGTCTCTCCTGTCCTGTGGCCGGCATCAATGGCGACCACCGCACGGGTGGCGCAGGCGATCAGAGTGTCGGCGTGGTCCCTGGGATCGGCGTGGTCGCGGCCCGACAACCAGGCGCGACAGAATATCTGCGCAGGACCGATGATCTGACTGAAGAACAAGGTCGCCGTCATCGGCAGCAATTCGCCGCGCGCGATCAGCGGCGCGCGCCAGCGCTCGACGGCCTCGGCGAGACGCGAATTCTGCGCGCGCTGCGCACCACGGATTTCTTCGGTCCATTCGCTGCGCGAAATCTCGAACAGATAACGCGCCTCGCGCCGGTTGTTCACGACCCAGTCAAGATGCGCATGAATCAGCCGCGCCACGCCTTGCCTGGCACCGCAGGATTCGTCGATTCCAGCGAGTACCGCGGCGTGATAGCGGCCGAGGATTTCCAAGAACAGCGTGCCGGCCAGTTCCTTCTTCGATCCGAAGAAATGGAAGAAACTGCCGTTGGACGCGCGCGCACGGGTTCGAATGGCGGCCACGGTTGCGCCCTCAAAGCCGTCGCGGTCGAACACCGCCAATCCCGCCGCCAGCAGATCCTCGCGCGCCGTGGTCACTACGCCAACCCCCGCATTCCGAGTAGACCAATACTCTAGAGTATCACTCTAGAATAGATCGAGCAAGATCAGCGAGGAAAATTGGGTCGGTAGACTATTGAGAAATGGGTGGTGCGGGCGGCCCGGCCGGCGCAATCGGCGGTGGAGGCGGCGGCGCAGATGCCGTCACTTCGGACGGAGTGGCCGGCGCAGTTGCTGCGGCAGGCGCCGATGGGCTTGGGATCGCGGCTGGCTCTTTCGGGATCGCGGCTGGTTCTGATGTACCGCTCGGGGTCGGTGCGGCGGCCGCTGGCGCGGGCGTGACCGGCGGGACTGGATCAGGCCGCAGCGGCGTTGATTCGCTGCCGCCGGTTTCCCTGGACGCATCGACCTTGGCGGTCTCGGACTTGGCTGCTTCAGGCTTGCTCGCTTCAGACTTGCTTGCTTCTGCTTCAGATTTGCCTGTTTCAGGTTTGCCCGTTTCAGACTTGCTCGGGTCAGAGATGCCCTCGCCCACCGGCTTGGCGGCTTCAGGCTTTTCGCCGGCATCCACCTTGGCGGTTTCGTGCTTGGCTTCTTCCTTGGCCGCCTCGTCCGGTTTCGGCGGCTCTTCGGCAGGTTTGCCACGCTTGCCGAGCTTCTGCTTGGCGCCCGTTTTGCTGTCGGTCGCGGCCTGCGGCGTCTGGCCATCGGCAGGCCTTGCGGCATCGGGCGGCTGCTGGCCCGGCCGTCGCTTGCCGTCGCGTCCGGGGCCTTGCGGCGTGAGGCCATCGGCGTCGGGCCGGGACGCCTCTTGCGTCGCGGCGGGATGTTGCCGACGGCCGGGCTGATCCGGCCGGGCAGCCTCTTGCTTGGCGCCCTTTGCCGCATCGGTCTTCGGCTGATCCTTACTCTGAAAGCGCGCGTCGGCCGCGCCATTCGATATCAGGAACGAAGCGAGCACCCCGGCCATCTCGCCGCTGGTGGTGTAGTGCTGGCGCAGGAAGCCGGGCAGCGACGACGGCGACACGTTCTTCAACAGGCCGCGAGGGCTCTTGTGGCAGGCGGCGCAGGTGCCTGAGAAGAGCTGGGAAGGGGTCTTGCCGGAGTCCAGGTTTTCAGCCCCCGCCGTGAGACAGCCGACCAGAAGCGTCACCGTCGCCAGACTGAGCGCTCGGCTCAACATTCCCTGCTTCTCCAATTGGAATCGCTTCCAGCGTCGCACAACACCGCCGGCGGCGGTCCACCTTTTAGCCGATTATCCTACGAATGGAAGCTCACTTGTGACGCAACTGCGTGATCTCCACATTTGGGAATATCCGCTTTGACTCCAAGGCCCTAGCGCGTCGGGCTGATCACAACTATGATCTGATTGACGCACATTGGAACCTTTGTTCCCGCCGTGCGTCGGTTGTAACGGGCCGGTCGTTCCATTGGTGCTTTGATGGATCGTTTGTTGCGTTATTTCCTGGGACAGTTCATCCGCCGCGGCACGATGACATTCACGGCCGCGAGCGGGACCACATTTACCTGCGGCGACGGCACCGGGCGGCCGGTATCGGCCCGGTTTCTGAGCCGGCGCACCGAACGGCGGATCCTCCTCAATCCCGAACTGGCGCTGGGCGAAGCCTATATGGACGGCACGTTCGTGGTCGAAAATGGCTCGATCGCAGACGCGCTAGCGATCCTGCTCGATCAGCCGGCCATGGTGCCGCAATGGGCACGGCTGCAATGGTGGATGCGCTATCTCGCCCGGCACATCAGTCAGCTCAACTGGCGCGGCAGGTCACGAAACAATGTCGCGCATCATTATGATCTCGACGGGCGGCTCTACTCGCTCTTCCTGGACGCCGACAAACAATATAGCTGCGCCTACTTCGAGACGCCGGATGCCATGCTGGATGATGCCCAGTTGGCCAAGAAGCGCCACCTCGCCGCCAAGCTCCGAATCGGGCGCGGCGACCGCGTGCTCGACATCGGCGCGGGCTGGGGCGGCCTTGGGCTCTATCTGGCCGAGATGACCGGCGCCGATGTTACCGGCATCACGCTCTCGACCGAGCAATTGCAGGTCGCGAACGCCCGCGCCGGGGAGAAAAAGCTGGGCCATCAGGCGAAATTCCTGCTCAGCGACTACCGCGACATTCCCGGTCCTTTCGACCGGATCGTGTCGGTCGGGATGTTCGAGCATGTCGGCGTCGGGTTTTATGAAACCTTCTTCAAGCGATGCGCCGAGTTACTCAGCGACGACGGGATCATCGTGCTGCACTCGATCGGCCGCTCGACCGGCCCCGACGTGACCAGCCCCTGGATCACCAAGTATATTTTCCCGGGCGGCTACATCCCCGCGATGTCCGAAGTGATGCCGGCGATCGAGAGCGCCGGGCTTCTGGTCTGTGATATCGAAATCCTTCGGCTGCACTATGCGGAGACGCTGAAAGCCTGGCGCGAGCGCTTCATGGCGCGGCGCGAAGAGGCTGTACGGCTTTACGACGAACGCTTCGCCCGAATGTGGGAATTCTACCTGGCCGCGTCGGAGATGTCGTTCCGCAAGCAGAACCTGATGAATTTCCAGATCCAGCTCACCAAGCGCCAGGGCATCGTCCCGATGACGCGCGACTACATCGCGCGTGAAGAGGCGCGGCTGCGCGGGATCGAAACGGGAAAGCAGCCGCGGCTGCAAATCGCGGGCGAGTAGGCCGATTTTGAGCTGAATGTCTTAGTTTCGGAGGCTGTAGCCCGAGCCGTAGGCTATTCCGGCAGTTGCCGGGCGCGCGAGTTGCGCACGCAAAGCGTCCAATACGTCGATATCGCAGGGCACAGCACGCGATTCCGGGCGCGAGACAAGTTCCATGGTGTCGATCAGCATCGACAACCAAGCGCGCTGGTCGCCTCCTGATCGCCATGTACCGAGCTGTTGACCCATCGTCTTGTCCTTGATCCCGTGTCTTAACCAACCCGAAAGCCTAAAACCCGTTCCCGAATTCCTCGACCAGGATGCCGGCCAGAAAGTCCCGCGGATGTGATCTGGTTCACAGAGTTCGCCGGCCGGTTGCCGTAAAACTACTGAATGGCCCAGAAAACCTACTCAACCTCGCTCGTCCCTCGCGCCGATCTCATCGTCGATTACGCCTTGATCGCGACCGGCATAGGCTCGGCGCTGATCGCGTTGATCTTTCTCATCCTGGCTTGATCAATCGCTAAAATCGCGGCCCGGATGACCTCCGCAGCCTGGTTAGGTCTGTCCAACTGGCGACAAGGTTCAGGCGACCCTAACAGCTTTCCAAACATTTTCGTGAATGCGGCGGTACCGAGCGGCCGTCGCACGGCTTTGGCCAAAATCCGTCAAGTGCAATGCCGCTACGACCGACGGGGATTCACATCTCGCTTGTGTGAATCGGGCATAAGGCATGTAGGTACTTCCGCTCGGCACGAGGGGAGCGCTTTATCGCCACCCCAATCCGGCATCCCAAATACCGACCCAAATCCGAAGAACAATTCCGAGCATGGCGCTGACTGATTCGAACATTCTGAAACTCGCCCCCGACGCGGGAACTCCGGCCTATCGGAGTGCGCCGCACAATATCGAAGCCGAACAGAGTCTGCTGGGCGCGATCCTGGTGAACAACGACGCGTTCTACCGGGTTTCGGACTTCCTTGAGCCGAAGCATTTCTTCGAACCGATCCATCAGGCGATTTACGAGACCGCCAGCAGCCTGATCCGGATGGGAAAGGTTGCGACGCCCGTAACCTTGAAAACCTTCCTGCCTGCCGAGACCGACATTGGCGGCATGACGGTTGGGCAATACCTCGCCCGTGTCGCGGCCGAGGCCACCACCATCATCAACGCGCAGGACTACGGCCGAACGATCTATGACATGTCTCTGCGCCGCGATCTGATTCGGATCGGCGAGGACATGGTCAACGTCGCGTTCGACGCGCCGGTGGATTTTGCCCCGCGCGCGCAGATCGAGGACGCCGAACGCCAGCTCTACGAGCTGGCGGAGTCCGGCCGTTACGACGGCGGCTTCCAGCGTTTCGCGCAGGCGATGAAGACCGCGCTCGATATGGCGGCCAACGCCTATCAGCGCGACGGAAAATTGTCCGGCATTTCAACTGGCCTCCGCGATCTCGACTCCAAGATGGGCGGCCTGCAGCGGTCGGACTTGATCATCGTCGCCGGACGTCCCGGCATGGGCAAGACCGCGCTTGCGACCAACATCGCCTATAACATTGCCGAGGCGTACCAGCCGGAAGTCCAGGCCGACGGCACCATGAAGGCGGTCAATGGCGGAGTTGTCGGCTTCTTCTCCTGCGAAATGTCCGCCGAACAGCTCGCCACCCGTATTCTGGCCGAACAAACCGGCATTGCGTCCAGCATGATCCGCCGCGGCGGGATCAAACAGGACGAATTCGACAGGATCCGCGACTACACCATCAAGCTCGAGCACTTGCCGCTGTTCGTCGACGAAACGGGCGGCCTTTCGATCTCGCAATTGACGGCGCGCGCGCGGCGGCTGAAGCGGCAGAAGGGCCTCGACATCATCGTGGTCGACTACATCCAGCTGCTGCAGGGCTCCGGCAAGAAAGGCAATGACAACCGCGTCCAGGAAGTCACGGAAATCACCACCAGCCTGAAGGCGCTCGCCAAGGAGCTCAATATCCCCGTGATCGCGCTGTCGCAGCTCTCGCGCCAGGTCGAAAGCCGCGACGACAAGCACCCGCAACTGGCCGACTTGCGCGAATCCGGTTCGATCGAACAGGACGCCGACGTCGTGATTTTCGTGTACCGCGAAGAATACTATTTGCAGAACAAAGAACCCAAAATCGGCACACCCGAGCACGAGAAATGGAAGCTCGACATGGAGCTTGCGCACGGCAAGGCCGAGGTCATCATCGCCAAGCAGCGCCACGGCCCGACGGGTACGGTCCAACTGCAATTCGAAGGGCAGTTCACGCGGTTTAGCGATTTCGCCGAAGGGGATAATCTACCCTACCGCGGGCCCTAAGCGCGGTTTCCAGCGAAGCATCGGACCTGATCCGGGGTGCTGCTGGGTTCGCGTGAAGAAAACACGTCAAAACAAGAATCTGGAGCGCGATCGGTTCTGATCAATCAGGACCGACCAGTGCCCCAGTCCCGCCTTCTGCGCGGTTGAACCATGGCGTTCGCCCGCGTAAAATGCGGCATGAACATCGCATCCGACCCCAAATCCATCCCGGCCAGCACCCTTCTCTCGCCCGAGGCGAACCAGGCTGCCGCGCTGGCGAGCGCCACCGGCGTGCTGACCGTCGATCTCGACGCCATCGTCGCCAACTGGCGCAAGCTCGAAAAGACCGCGGTGCCGGCCGAATGCGCCGGCGTGGTGAAAGCGGACGCCTATGGCTGCGGCGCCGAACAGGTTGGGCGCGCGCTGGCCAACGCCGGCTGCAAGACGTTTTTCGTCGCAACCCTCGATGAAGCGCGCGTGCTCCGCGCGGCTCTGCCCACCGCAACAATTTATACGCTCGACGGCTTCTTCCAGAACACCGGCGACGCCTACGCCAAGCTCGATTGCAAGCCCGTGATCGGCGATCTCAACGAACTCGCCGAATGGGACGTGTTCTGCCGCCGCTCCGGCTGGTCCGGGGGGGCGGCCATCCACATCGACACCGGCATGAACCGGCTCGGCCTGACCGTGACCGAGGCGCAGGGTATCATTCCGCGCATCAATGCCGGCGATCACGGCATCACGCTTGTGATGAGCCACCTCGCCTCCGCCGAACTCCTCAACAACCCGCTCAACGCCAAGCAGCTCACGACCTTCCGCGAAATCGCGAGCCTTTTTGCCGGTGTGCCGGCGTCGCTGGCGAATTCTTCCGGCGTGTTCCTAGGCCCCCAGTTCCAGTTCGAACTGGTGCGGCCGGGTGCCGCCGTCTACGGCATCAACCCGACACCGGAAGCCGACAATCCGATGCAGCCGGTCGTCGAATTGAAAGCGCGCATCGTGCAGATCCGCAATCTGGAAAAGGGCGAGACCGTCGGTTATGGCGGCACCTGGACCGCGCGACGGCCGACGCGGGTCGCGATCGTCTCCGCAGGCTATGCCGACGGCTATTTCCGCGCCGCCAGCTCGAATGACGGCAGCCGCGGCGCCGAGGTGGTGGTCGCCGGCAAGCGCTGCCCGATCGCAGGTCGCGTGTCGATGGACCTGATGGCGGTCGATGTCACCGATCTGGAAAAGAACGCCGTACGCCGTGGCCACATGGTGACGCTGATTGGCGAAGGCATCACGGTCGATGAACTCGCCCATCATTTCGGCACCATCGGCTATGAAGTGCTGACCAGCCTCGGCAAGCGTTACGCGCGGATTTACAAGGGCGGCGACGCAAAGGCCGAGCCGCCGTCGGTAACGGCGCCAACACCACCGGCAATCGAACCAGTGCCCGCGACCGCTGAAACCGCCGCCGCGCCAGCCCAGGCCCCGCCTCCTCTGCCGACCTGACAATTCCTGTCAGGCATGAAGATCGCGACCTTCAACATCAACAACGTCAATCGCCGCCTGCCAAACTTGCTGCGCTGGCTGCGTTCGGCAAAACCCGATGTCGTGGCGTTGCAGGAGTTGAAAGCGGCCGACGCCGATTTTCCGGCTGCTGCGATCGAGAAGGCCGGCTATGGCGCGGTGTGGCGCGGCCAGAAGACCTGGAACGGCGTCGCCATCCTGGCGCGCAACGCCGAGCCGGTGCTGACGCGGACCGCCCTGCCCGGCGGCCCCGGGGATAACGAGGCGCGCTACATCGAAGCGGCCGTGAGCGGCATCATCGTCACCAGTCTCTATCTGCCGAACGGCAATCCGCAGCCCGGGCCGAAATTCGACTACAAGCTCGACTGGTTCAAACGGTTGCGCTCGCACGCCGCGAAATTCATCAGGCAGGATATCCCGTGGTGCTGGCCGGCGACTACAATGTCGCGCCGACCGAACTGGATATCTATCCGACCAAATCGTGGGACAAGGACGCGCTGATCCAGCCGAAAAGCCGCGCCGCGTTCAAGGCGCTGACGGCGCAAGGCTGGACCGACGCAATCCGCACCCTGCACCCGTCAAGTCAGATGTTCACGTTCTGGGACTACAAGCGCAACCGCTGGCCGCGCGACGCCGGGCTGCGGCTCGATCATCTGCTGCTGAGCCCGGTGCTGGCGCCGCGCTTGATGAAAGCCGGCGTCGACCGCGCCATTCGCGGCGAGGAAGGCGCCAGCGATCATGCGCCGGCGTGGATCGTGCTGAAGTAGCCGGCGGGAAACAAAAACCGCGAAAACAACCCCATGCAAAGAACGGAACCTCTTGCAGTAGCTGCTGAATTTTCGGCGCAGCATGACGCCGAGGTCGTCCCAAAGCAGCCCGCGGTCGCCGGCATGGCCGCGAAAGCCTTTTGACACGTCGGGCAAATCACCGGCACAGAGCCATCATCCCCCATTCTGCAAACGCCCTCGGCCGACGATCGCCCGCGCATCGCTCGCAATGTCCACTATTCCCTCAACAACGGACCTTTCGCGACGCTGCGGTCATGTCAGCTTTGTGCCAACAGCTGAGACGTGGTCATTGTCATTCGAGTATTTCGTGAGCACGGAATGTCAAAGAGGATGGAAAACAATATTAAGCGATTTTGCCGTCTTGAGATTAGAGACAAATGTGGTGGGTTGCTGAACGGGCAAATCGGCAGGCTTCGGCGCGAAGCGTCCCTATATGAGGGCGTCACGCCGGCTGCAAAAGAGCTCTGTTTTTAGGAGCTGCCAATGTGATTTCGGAAAAAAGGCATTCCAGCCCCGCGAGCCGGGCGTGCGGCAAATGGCTATAAGTTCTCTTGGATGAAATGTGGACTGAGATGTACGTCAAGCTGCACCAACGGCGAATCGCCGATCGCTTTGAAACTGTGAATCTCCCCGGCCTTAATGACAAAGATGTCGCCAGCACGGCCTTCGAAAGTCTTGCCACCGACGGTCCACACTCCGCGACCTTCACGAATGAACTGAATCTCGTCATAAGGATGCCGATGCGGGCCCGGCCCGGAACCCGGCTCCCCGTGGAACAGAAAGACCGACACTCCGGTGTCGCCCTGATCGGCGCCGACAAATTGATGGGTACTGCCGGCACGGGGCAGGTTCTCTTGACGAACGTGATGCATTTCCATTCCTCCTTTGCGATCTGAATAAGCCTTTCGGCAGCAGCGTTTTGAAGGGCCCGCAATTCAGCAGCGTCGATGTCCCTCATCGTAACGCCGTGTTCTGGCGGGTACTGGTTGGCAGATAGGGCGAAGAGCCCACGTCAACAGGCGCTGAAATCGAAAGGGCTCCTTCCGAAGTTTGGCAGGCCCAGACCGAACGTCTACGGCTGAGCCGTCGTGCACGAGTGAAGCCGGGCCCACGAGGGCAGACCCGGTCCCCTTTGGGCCCGCTCCCTCAATGGGCTCGCGGCGTCATGCCGATACCGACCTGCCCGCGAAGACTCGCTTCAGCCGCGGCGCTGCAAAGTCCAGGAAAGCGCGTATTTTGATCGGCAGAAACCGGTCGGCGACATACAAGAGATTGATCGGCACTGCCGGCGGCTGGAATTCATCCAGCACGGTTGTCAAGACTCCTTCCTCTTGCGTAGCCGCGAGTTGATAAGCAAAGGCGATGGAAATTCCGAGGCCGGCGCGGGCCGCGGCATAACCCGCTTCAGAGCTGCCGACGACCAGCCGCGTATTCACCGGCACCGCTATGGTCGTCTTGTCTCTGACGACTGTCCAGATATCGGGTAGCGTAAAACCGGTAAGATTGATGCAATCATGCCCGGCTAAATCTTCCGGCGTGCGAGGCGTTCCGCGAGCGGCCAGATAGGCGGGACTGGCGCAGAACACTCGGCGCGTCATGCCGAGCCGTACTGCAACCAAACTCGAATCCGGCAACTCGCCGATGCGTACCGCGACGTCGATTTGCTCCTGAGCCAGATTCAGCCTCTGATTGGTCGGGATCATTCTAATTTTGATATCCGGATAGGTTTTGAGGAAGTCCGTGATGATCGGCATGAGAATGACGCGCCCAAGGCCCAATGGGGTCGTCACAGTCAGTTCGCCTGTCGGTGACGTGTACTCACCGGACGCCATACGCTCAGCTTCGGTCACATCAGCAAGAATGCGTTTGCAGGCGGCAAGGTAGGAAGTACCTGCGTCCGTTAGTACCAGTTGCCGGTTGGATCGGTTGAAAAGCTTCGCCCGCAGGTAAGACTCGAGCTCCGATACGTTGCGGCTGACTGTTGTGAGTGGCGTTTTCAATCGCCGCGCCGCGGCGGACAAGCTGCCCTGCTCGACCACGGTCAGAAAGGTCGACATAGCTTCTAGGCGATCCATCTGATTTCCTTCCATGATCCGGAAAATATTTGGATTTTGGCACTTCACTCCAAATCGCGAAAGACCCAGTCCGCGTCGAAGCGAGCAGACGTGCCCGTGACCGACCTCCCGCTGTCCGGAAATATGCCTTCCGATTCCACCCCCTATTGAAGCGTTCCCTCATGGTCCATCTCCTTCGATGAGGGTGTGCCAAGCATGGCCTCAGGCACCAACGAGGAGAGTTCAATGACCAAACGGATCGAATCTTACCGCCACGAACTTCTGCATATCGATGACGCCGACTTCGTCGCGTATCGACGCAGGTCGAGTAATGGCGCTTGGCGCACGGTCTCCACGTGGATGTTTCCGCAATCGGCGGCCCGCTGGCGGCCCGCTAGTGCCTAAAACCCGACTGATTGGAAGGTGACATGAAAGACGTTTTGAGCCTCACCGTGTTCGCCGGCAAAGTGCTGTGTCTCGTGATGTTCGTGGCCCGGCCCGAAGTCCGCCAACATTGGCGCAGT
The DNA here is from genome assembly GCF_018130105.1 of Bradyrhizobium sp. AUGA SZCCT0160. Taxonomy (NCBI): domain Bacteria; kingdom Pseudomonadati; phylum Pseudomonadota; class Alphaproteobacteria; order Hyphomicrobiales; family Nitrobacteraceae; genus Bradyrhizobium; species Bradyrhizobium sp. AUGA SZCCT0160. Next base: position 174,699 of record NZ_JAFCMD010000010.1, on the reverse strand, counting down.
TCGGACGCCGGCGAAACCCGCCAATTGCAAAATCGCACGGTCGGGACTGCCGGGATGCGGGCTGACCCTCCTTGCAGCGGTTTCAGCAGCCGATGTTCGGCCGTGCAATGCACATCCGCGCTTCGCTCACTGCTGAAACGACACATCGCGCTCAACGATGCCGAGCGAAAAGATCTCGTTTCCGGAAGTACCGCGACGGTCGAAGTGCCTGGAACAGTTCCGCGCAAACACGAAGGAAAACAGCTGTGGACGAACCGTTCCACAGGCTGCCGCGTAGCGCCAGCCGCAATTGGATGCTCGCCATCGTATGGGCTAGCGTCCTCGATCAAAAGGTTCTGAGAAAATGGTGGTAGCGTTTCTGACAATAGTAAGCGCCGGTATTTTTGCCGTCCATATTCTCGATGCGCTGCTCGGTGGCGCGCAGGACTCCCCGAGACCCGACTCTCATCCGGATTGGAGAACCAGCCCTGATAACGAGCAGGTGTGCGAATGAGACGATCGACGATGCAAGAGTCCTAATCGACGACTTGCGTCTCGATGATTTTGACGGTTTGCGAGAGGAGGGCTTTCTCGGAGTCGCCGAACTCCTGTCGCTTCATGTTTTCGCTGGCGCTGGTGTTCAAGGAGCGGAGCTGGGCCGACGCACGCCCAGCGCCCCCAAGTCCGCTTTGAGTCATTTTTAGAACTCGGCACTCGCAATGGCGATGTCCGATCTAACATCGTGAACGCAAATTGTCAGATCAGCCGCGCTGGTTGGATAAGAGGACTAGTCTACCCGCCGAATTTCTTGTGCAGCATGACGCCGAGAATATTGGAGTAATCGTCGGTCCACAGCGCGCTCGACCGGTCCGGCTGCAACGGCGTCCAGCTTTCGGCAATGCTGCCGGTGGCGGCCGCATCGCGCGCCAGGACGACGAGGCGTGCATTGGCTTTCATCGTGGTCAGCAGATCGCCGGCGCTGGTATCTTCCCGCAGATAGGCGACAAGCCCAAGGGAGTGCGCGACGTTACCCACAACGGGCGCGAGATCGAAGTACCGGTTGGAGATATGCACCACGATCACACCATGCGGCGTGAGCTTTGAAAGATAACCCGCAACCGCTTCGCGCGTCAGCAGATGCACCGGAATCGCATCCGACGAGAATGCATCGAGCACGATCAGATCATAGCGGTCGGTTGATGCCTCCAGCGTCAGGCGCGCGTCGCCGGCGACAATCGGCGCATCGGGGGCGCATTTCGACAGGAACTCGAAGCGACGCGGATCGCGCGCGATCCGGATCACTTCGGGATCGATCTCGAAGAAGGTCCAGCGCTCCCTGCCCTTGCGATGACAGGCCAGCGTGCCGGTACCGAGGCCCACGACGGCCACATGGTCGAGGCTGCCCCGCGCGGCACGGGCAGCGTCAATGGCTTGTGCGTACGGACCGCCCGGATAGTAATAGGTCTGCGGCAAGAGCGGGCCGGTGACCGGCGTGCCATCATCGTTGCGCAACCGCTGCGCGCCGTGAATGGTGGTGCCGTGGTAGAGCAAGCGGGCACTGCCGCCGTTGATCTCCGCGACCTTGTGGACGCCGAAGAAACTGCGCGCGGTTTCGATCGGCGCAATGCCGGGCCGCCACAGGGCGGTCACCGCAAAACTCAGGACCACGAGCCCGACGAAGCGCATCGGCCGTTGCCGCTGAAACAGCATCGCCGCTGCCAGCAGCGCCAGCAGAACCTGGAAAGCCAGTTCAAATGTTGCCGGCGGCTGATAGCGCGTGACGTACCAGACCAGCGCCAGCGCTCCGCTGATCGCAAGCCATGGCAACGCTCCGGTCAGCACCTTGCGGACGCCGCCGGTAAAAATGCCAGGCGTGCACAACAGCGCGAGCGCGATCAGGATCGGATATTCGTAATTGCCATTGAAGATCTGCGGCGCGACGAGCCCCGCAAAGGCGCCACCGATCACCCCGCCAAGGGACGTGCAGAGATAGAACTCCGTCAACCGCCGCGGGCTCGGCCGCCGCGCGTAAAGTTCGCCGTGGCACATCAGCGTCAGCAGCGCGAAGACGACGAGGTTGAGGGCGATGGTCGTCAGCCAGAACACCTTCTCACCGCCGATCAGGCTGACCGCGAGCGGCGCCACCGCGAACGGAACGAAGCGCACCACATTGGCGTGGGCGATCCATGGCCGCTCGCGGAACACGGCGACGAAAGTCAGCAGGTAGATCGCAAGCGGCACCACCCACAGGAATGGTGCGGCGGCGATATCGGTCGTCAGATAGGCAGTGACCGCGATGACGAGCCCCGATGGCACGGCGGCGAGAGCGATCCACCGCATCCGTTCGCCGGTACTGGCGCCGATATCGTCGGAAACCTCGACCTTTGCGGCGACAGGCTTCGCGCGCGACGTCAATACCGCGACCAGGCTCAGGAGCATGGCGAGCAGCGCAAATCCGATCGACCACGCCGCCGCCTGCGTCTTCAACGTGAGAAACGGTTCGATGACAACGGGATAGGCGAACAGTGCCGCGAACGAACCGAGGTTGGACGCGGCGTAGAGAACGTAGGGATTGCCGGCCCGGCTGTGCCCGCTGCCTGCGAACCAGCTTTGCAGCAGCGGCGCGCTGGCCGACAGCGTGAAGAATGGCAGGCCGATCGAGACCGCGAACAGGCCGAACAGCCAGAGCGCCGTCCCATCCGATGGCGGAACACCCCATCCAGGGGCGATCGCGATCGGCAGCATCGTCGCGGTTGCGCCGAGCAGCGCAAGGTGGAACATTGCAGCCCAACGCGGCGCAAGCACGTGGTTCAGCAGATGCGCGTAGGCATAGCCGCTGAGCAGCACGGTCTGGAAAAACACCATCGCCACCGACCACACCGCGGGAGCGCCGCCGAGTTTCGGCAACACCATCTTGGCGAACATCGGCTGGATCGAGAACAACAGCAGCGCCGAGACGAACAGCGTCGCGACATACAGCAGCGGCGTCAGCCGGACCACCATCGCCTGCCGATCGCAGTCGGGCGCAATCCGATCGGAAGCATTGAAAAGCGACATAGTCCCCCTGGCACACCGGCAATTTGTGGTTGCACGGTAGCCAATCAGTCCTGAGCAAAGTCTTAACCCGGTAGCCGGGAATCGCTAACCTGCGCCATGGTAAAGGCCGCCTTGACGGACGCCGCGGCGGAACCCTCGCTCCCAACTAAAATATCGAAAACAACCCCATGCAAAGTAGCCGGTGATCGTCGGCGTGGGGGCTCCGAGAACGCGCGCAAGCACGGCCTCTTCACAAAGGTCGCAACTGCCGAGCGCAAGCGGATTGAGGCCCTTTTGGCCGCTGCACGCAAGATGCTGCAAGAGCTGAAACGATTTCGCGCCGCCGGACCCTGAGTGTCTGACTCAAAATGCGATCAATAAAACAACGCCATGTACGGCACATCGTCGTGCCCGGCCTTGCCGCCTCCGCTAAAGCTTCGGCGAGCCGACCATTCGTGGCCTCGTCGGAGCCTTGGCGGAGACGGGTGCCGGGCATCCACGTCTTGCCTTCCATCAAGCAAGAAAGACGTGGGTGGCCGGGCATAGGCGAGCGGAAGCGACGCCGTCCTACAGACGGCTATGCCCGGCCATGACGAAATAAAGAATCTCTTTCAGACAGGTAGCAGGTAGGAAGGGTCCGAAAATGCGGGCTGCTCTTTCGATCAGGTTCTAAGTTCTGCGTCAGCCCTTTTTCGTGTGACCCCAGATCTGGTCCCAGTCCTCGCCCGCGGCGTCGACGACACGGCCGTCGGCCTCGAAGAACTTGTTCGGGACCTGGAAGATCGCGAGCATCAGCCCGCCCTCTGGGCACCAGGCGACGTGACGGCTGCCCTGCTCGCGCCAGATGTATTCGCCGGCCTTGCATTCGATGCCCTTTGCCGGCCCCTCCTTGTCGACCAGGCTGCCTTCGAGCACGTAGGTCTGCTCGATGTTGACATGCTCGTGGTCGGGCAGCACCGCGCCGGGTTGAAACCGCATCAGCGCGGTCATGAGGCCGGTCTTGCGATCGAACAGCAGCGTCTTGGCTTCGCAACCGGGGAAACGGGTCTTCTGCCACTCCATGTCGGCCGGCCGAACGAGATGCGAATGCGTGTCTGCGGTCTCTGGGCCTTTCGGCGCAACGGCGTCCATGGCGATCCTCCGTCTTGTTGATTTGAGATGATCCTAGAGCCTTTTCCGTTCCGATGAAATCGGAACGGGGCTCTAAATTCTCGATTTGACGCGTTTTCTTGACGCGAACCGGTTGCCCACTTCGCTGGAAAACGCTCTGCCAGCTTTGCCCGCAACCGCCAGCCGGGTGCGGCACGCAGGAAACCCGCATCCTGCCTTGCTGGTGTCCGCCCCCAATTGTAGGATCAACAGACCTGCCACTCCTGCGACGCATGGTGAACGATGGCGGCGCTGCAACATTCGCGTTTCTGCAAGGGCTGCTGGGAGCAGATGCACATGCCCGTGCCGCTCCGCGGGATCATCTCGGTGCCGTTCCGGGCATTTGGCGTTCGCCCGAGCCGAATGAACCCCAACACCTGCACGATCTGCGAGCTGATGTTCACGAAGGTGATGCGAGCGCGCAAGATCACCATCGACGCAACCGTGATGTTTGCCGATCTGCGCGGCTATACCAGCCTGTCCCAGTCGAAATCACCGGAGGCCGTCTCGGGCCTGCTCGACGCGTTCTACGATGAATGTGCGGGCGCGATCTGGGCGCATGAGGGCCTCCTCAACAAGACGATCGGCGACGCCGTCATGGCCGTGTTCAATTTTCCGTTGCGGCGCGACGACCATGTCCGCAATGCCCTGCTTGCGGCGCGCGATATTCAGAACAACTGGCGCGAACGGCGCGACGGTCTTGCGGCCGCGCTCGGCCTGAACGCCGGCGACCTTGGGATTGGTATCGGCATTCACGCCGGCGAACTCAGTTTTGGCGAGTTCGGCCGGTCGCATCGCGACCTCACCGCCATCGGCAACGTCGTCAACACCGCCTCCCGCGCGCAGTCGGTCGCCAAAGCCGACCAGATTCTCGTGACGCAGGAGGTCTATCAGCGCGCCCGGCCGGATTTGCAGGACAGTCATTCGAAGACCTTCCAGCTCAAGGGATTCGATGCCCCGATCGAGCTTTACGCGGCATAGCCCTGCCTCTCTTCCAGAGCTCCTTGCTCACCAGAGGTTCTTGCCGTCGATAACCGTCACCGGCACGGCGTCGAGATCGACGTCGTCGAACAGCCGGGCATTGACGCCAACCTTGGGATTTTCAAAGTCCGGCTTGCCGGTCGACCAATCAGGCGATTCCCCATAGGTCCCGCAGCCGCAATTGGCGCTGAAATGCTGTTTGATGGTTCGGCTGCCCCACTGGTAAGTGGAGACGTTTTCCGGCGGCGAAGTCAGGCGAAATTGCGCCGGCGTGTAATAGGCCCATAGTGCGCCGCGCTTCGAACATAGCGAACAGGTGCAGCGGGTCACGTCGGCCGGCATCTCGTCCACCTCGAATTGCGTCTGGCCGCAATGGCAGCTTCCCTTGATCGGCATCATCTGTTCCTTTCGAATATTCCGACACGGCGGCAGCGTTCATAACCGGTACCTGCTGCCAGCATGCTGTCAGCATCCGGCAACCCCCTTCACGCGAATGTCATGGGCCGCGCCGGGACCTCGCCGCAACCTTCGGACGAACCAATGGCGACGGCGTTGGCGCGGCTTGGTTATCCGCAGGCCTTCAAGCCGCGGTCATGTGGCTGTCAAGGAGGCCGCCTAAAGCTCCGGCATGAGCTACGAACCCGCCACCATCGCAACGCTTCGGCGCGCGCTCGACGAGGTCATCAAGGACAACCGCTTCCGTCAGCGGAAGTCGCACTCGGCCCTCGAGGTTGCCGAACATCTTTTGGCCCTGGCGGCTGTCGGCGAGCGCGACCTGGAACGATTGAAGGCGTCCGCCTTTCAGAAACTGATTTCAACCGCCGAGCGGCTTCCGAACAAGGCCGCTTGAGTCGGACGACGCCTGGGTCCGGTGATTGCATTGCAAGCGACGGTCGGCCTCACCGGCCAGGCGATCGAGGGGGAAGAAAATGAAACGCCGCGTTGCGATCGTTCTCTCACTTTGCACGCTGGCGATCGTCGCCTACTTCACCGCCAGCAAATGGCTTATTCGCCACGAGACGCTGATGTCGCACGACATCCTGCGCGACAGCCGGCGGGTTGCCGTCGACGTCGCGGTGCGGCGCGACCGGGCCATGCAGGCAGCCGCCGAAATGATCGAACTGCCGGTCGTGATCATCAGCCACGGCAACACCGTCAAGCACACGGAGTACTCGTTCCTCGCCAACACCTTTGCCGCCCGGGGCTATCTGGTCGGCAGCATCCAGCACGACATCGAAACCGACGAACCGATGGTGACCAGGATCGGCGAGGAGTATGTCGGCCGCCGGCCGCAATATAATCGCGGCATTTTCAACATCATGTTCGCGATCGAGGAAATGAAGAAGGCGTATCCGAATGCGGATTACCGACGCCTGACCCTGGTCGGTCATTCCAATGGCGGCGATATCTCGATGTACTTCGCCAGCCGGCGTCCCGAACTGGTCAAGAAAGTGGTGACGTTGGACAATCTGCGGGTGCCGTTCATTACCGACGGCAACATCAAGATCCTGTCATTCCGATCCACCGATCCGCATTTCAAACCCGACCCGGGCGTCATCCCGGATGACGAGATGTGCCGGAAGGCCGGTATCACCGTGGTGAACACGGCGTTTCAGCACAACGAACTGAGCGATCGCGGTTCCGACCGCGTCAAGTCAACGATTCAGGCGCTGGTCCACAAATTCCTCGATGACGACGGCTCGTTGAAACCGGGACTGATCAAGCCCGAGGATTCCCCGAACGATCCGTTTGCGATGGTGACGGCGTCCGTGCCGCGCTGAAACCGCTTCCGTCCGGATCCGCTGCCGGTGTGATCCAAAAATTGCTAGGCTTGCTGTTCCCGCCGCCACGAATCGCGGAGACAGCAGAGCTTGGGTTTCCTCTTCGTCCTCACCGTCGGGCTTCTCGCCGGCACCATCAGCGGCATCGTGGGCACCGGTTCCTCGATCATGCTGATGCCGGTTCTGGTCTATCAATACGGGCCAAAGGAGGCCGTGCCGATCATGGCGGTCGCCGCCGTGATGGCGAACCTGTCGCGTATCCTGGCCTGGTGGCGTGAGGTCGACTGGCGCGCCTGCCTCGCCTACTCGGTCACCGGAATTCCGGCTGCGGCACTCGGCGCACGGACGCTGCTGGCCTTGCCGTCGCACGCCGTCGATATCGCGATCGGGCTGTTTCTGATCGCGATGGTGCCGGTGCGGCATTGGCTTGACCGCCACCAGCTTAAAGCGCGCCTCTGGCATCTCGCCGTCGGTGGCGCTGTTATCGGCTATCTCACCGGCATTGTGGTGTCGACCGGGCCGCTCAGCGTACCGCTGTTTCTGTTTTACGGGCTGAACAAGGGCGCGTTCCTCGCCACCGAGGCCGCAAGCTCGCTCGGGCTTTACTTGAGCAAATCAGTCACCTTCGAACGCTTCGGCGCACTGACGCCGGATGTTGCGCTGAAGGGCCTGATCGCGGGCTCCTCCCTGATGTTCGGGGCCTTCATCGCCAAGCGCTTCGTGCTGCACCTTCAACCCCAGATGTTTCGCCTGCTGATGGACGGCATCATGCTGGTGGCCGGGCTTTCCCTGCTTTGGTCGGCTCTATCAGCCTGAAATCCGTTCCTTCCGACGTGAACCAACCTCGCGGTCCAGGAGACGAAGTGACGTGCATCACATCCAATTCCGGGTGAGGCCTTAGACGTTGCGTGGCTTGAACAGTGATTTTCAGCCACAGGAGATTTTGAAATGAACAGGGGCATTATCGGCGCCGTCGCGGCCGTCATTGTCATCGGCCTCATTGCAGCCGGAAGCTGGTACACCGTCGATCAGACCGAGCGCGGCGTGCTGCTGCGCTATGGCGCTGTTATCGGTACCGCACAGCCGGGCCTCGGCTTCAAGATCCCGCTGATCGACAGCGTCGAGAAGGTGAGCGTCAAGACCACGACCTTCTCCTGGGACAAGATGAATTCCTATTCCTACGACCAGCAGCCCGCCGATCTCAAGATCAGTGTCACGTTGCGGGCATCGCCGGAAAAAGTAACGGATCTCTACGCCAAATTCGGCCGGCTGCAGGCAGCGGTCAATCAGGTGGTCAGCCCTGCCGTCAACCAGCAGGTCAAGATCGTGTTCGGCCGCTATACCGCGGTGAAAGCCATTCAGGAGCGCGGCGCCCTCAACAACGCGATCCGGGACGCCATTACCGCTTCGCTCAAGGATGATCCGATGATCATCGTCGAGAGCGTGCAGCTCGAGAACATCGAGTTCAGCTCGACCTATCTGCATTCGATCGAACAGCGCATGCTGGCCGAGGTCGAGGTGCAGAAGCTGCAGCAGAACGCCGAGCGCGAGAAGGTTCAGGCTCAGATCACAGTCACGCAAGCCAACGCCAAGGCCAACGCCGTCCGCGCCGAAGCGCAGGCCTCCGCCGACGCGCTGCGGCTGAACGGCGAAGCCCGCGCCACCAACATCAAGCTGACCGGCGAAGCCGAAGCCGCCGCGATCGAAGCCCGCGCCAAGGCGCTCGGCACCAACCCGAACCTCGTGACCCTGGTGCAGGCCGAGCGCTGGAACGGCGTGCTGCCGACCACCATGGTACCCGGCTCCGCGGTGCCGTTCGTCTCGGTCAAATAATCTTCGAAAACATCCGGAAGCGGTGATGCCTGGGATCGCGATCTCAGGGATCATCGTCTCAGGAAGGTCCCATGCGAAATGTCATCACCATGGCGGGCGTCGCGCTCGCTGCCGCCCTCGCCGCGCCGGCCTCGCACGCCGCAGAAAGTAATTTTGACGGGCTCTGGGCCAAGACGGCGAAGGACTGCCGCAACAAGGAAGGCCCGGACAGCAAGACGCTCATCGACATGAGCAAGCCGATCGGCGGCAAGCCCGCGCCGATGGTCGACCAATATGAAAATCACTGCCGGATCGACCGCAAGACCGTGGTCGGAGACGGCATCAATCTCTCGGTCACCTGTTTTGAATTCTGGGATTATTTCAACAAGGGCGTCGAGCCACGGAAAGCGACCGTCAAGCTCGCGCCCGGCCCGAACGGCACCATCAAGATCGACGGCAAGCCGTATCTGCGCTGCAAGGCCCCTAGCAGCCGTTGAGCCCGGGCATCGCGAACCGCATTTGAAAAATGCGCTCCGATGACATCATGCTGACGCCAACAATGCCCGGTATAATGGCATAGTGCATGATCCGATCAATTCGGCCTTGAGGGCGATGTCTTGAGCGCAATAGCTGATGTGGCTGCTATCACCGATCCCGGCAACCGGGTGGCGGGGAAAACCGACGTTCAGCAAGACACCCTGAAATTCGCGGAGGCCGCGCTTACCGACAGCAAGCGCGAGGGCTTGCTGCTCGCCGTTCGGGCTCGCTGGGTCGCGCTGGCGGTGACGGCCGCCACCCTGCCGATCATCAATCCGGAATGGGAAGTTCTCTATTACGTCCTGATGCTCGGCCTGTTTGCCCTGATCGGATGGGCGCAGCTCAAGGTCGGCAAGGCCGAGCGGTCGTGGCAGGAGCTTATTCTGATATTTTGCGACCTGCTGCTGATGACCTTCCTGACCGTCGTACCCAATCCCTGGAGCACGGTCGATTGGCCACTTGCGATGCAGTACCGGTTCGACAGCTTCATTTACTTCTTTGTTTTCCTGGCGACCGCGACGCTGGCCTATTCATGGCGCACCGTTGTGGCGATGGGGTTCTGGACTTCCGCGCTGTGGGCAATCGGCGTCGGCTGGGTCTACCTGCAGCCGCAAACCCACGCCGCGCTGTCGGAACGGGTGCGGGCCGCCGTCGGCGCCGACGTCAGGCTGTTCGATATCATCGACCCCTCCTCAATCGGCTTTGGCGCAAGGTTCCAGCAGATCACCGTGTTCCTAATCGTCGCCATGACGCTGGCGCTGGCGGCGCGCCGCTCGAATGCCCTCTTGATCAGCCACGCAGGCATCGAACGCGAACGCACCAATTTGGCGCGCTATTTCTCTCCCAATGTCGTCGAACAGCTGTCGAAAAACGACGATCCGCTCAAACAGGTGCGAACGCAGAATGTCGCGGTGCTGTTCGCCGACATCGTTGATTTCACCGCCTATGCCGACGGCCGCAGCCCGATGGAAGTGATCGGCACGCTGCGCCAGTTCCACGAGCGGATGGAACGGGACGTATTCCGGCACGCCGGCACGTTGGACAAATATCTCGGCGACGGACTGATGGCGACGTTCGGCACGCCCTTCACCAGCGAGTCCGACGCCGGCAACGCGCTGCGCTGCGCGCAGGCCATGATCGGATCGATCGCCGAGCTCAACCGCGAACGAAAAGCCCGCGACGAACCGCCGATTCGGGTGAGCATCGGATTGCATTACGGTCAGGTCGTGCTCGGCGATATCGGATTGAACCGGCTCGAATTTGCCGTCATCGGCACGGCAGTGAACGCCGCCAGCCGCCTTGAAGCGCTGACCCGCGAATACGGCTGCGCCCTGGTCGCCAGCGACGAACTGGTGCAGCGCGCGCGGGCAGAGACCGGCAGCTCGGATGCCGACTTCTTGCACCTTGTCAGAAAGCCACCCCGGACCGTTCGCGGTCTCGAGCAACCAGTCGGGATTTGGACGCGGGATTACGAAGTCGAAGCTAAGGGCACGGTTCGAGGTTGACCTCGCACCGTGTCAGGGCGCATAGGCCACAACAGAATTGAACCCGCGTATGGCTGATCCAATGCCCCGATCCAAACAAAATCCAAGTGACTCCTTCTACGTCGAACCGCTCAGCGGCGAGCGCTTTTCCCTGGATGTGCCGCGCTGGTGCGGCGACGGGCAAAAGCCGCTGCTGATCAGCCCGCAGCCCGGCATCACCAGAGACGAGATCGATCGCGGCACGCGATCGCTGTGGCGCTATCGGGCCTCGCTGCCGGTCGAGATTGCAAAACCGATTTCGCTCGGCGAAGGCTGCACCCCGCTGGTGCAAAAGGAATGGGACGGCTTCCGGCCGTTCTTCAAGCTGGAATGGTTCAACCCGACCTGCAGCTTCAAGGACCGCGGCACCACGGTCATGCTGTCCTATGTCCGGCAGCTCGGCATCGATGCGGTGCTGGAAGACTCATCTGGTAATGGCGGCGCGTCGGTTGCGGCCTATGGCGCGGCCGGCGGCATGCGGGTGAAGATACTGGCGCCGGCCTATACGTCACCGGCCAAGGTCGCGCAGGTGCGCGCCTATGGCGCCGAGGTGCAGCTTGTCGAAGGGCCGCGCGAAGAGTCGCAAGCCGAGGCGATCCGCCAGTCCAGCGAGATTTTCTACTCGAGCCACAACTGGCAGCCGTTCTTCCTGCAGGGGACCAAGTTGGTCGCCTATGAGATCTGGGAGGACTTCAACTTCACGGCGCCCGACAACATCATCATCCCGGTCGGCGCGGGCAGCAACCTGCTCGGCTGCCACATCGGCTTCTCCGAAATGCTTGCCGCCGGCCAGATCAGCAAACTGCCAAAACTGTTTGCCGCGCAACCGCTCAATTGCTCGCCGCTGGACGCCAGCTTCCAGGCCGGCGTCGACACGCCGATCGATCGCGCCGTCCACAAGACGATCGCGGAAGGCACCGCGATCGCACATCCGCTGCGGCTCAAGGAAATGATCCACGCCTTGAAAGACAGCGGCGGGGAATCGGTGGCCGTTTCCGAGGACGAGATCGTCACGGCCTTGAAGAGGCTCGCGCGGCTCGGCCTGTTCGTGGAGCCGACATCGGCCAGCGTCGCAGCGGCGTTCGCAAAGCTTACGGCGCGAGGCGTCATCAAGGAGCGCGAAAACACGGTGCTGTTGATTTCAGGCACCGGCATCAAGACGGCGTCCACGATTGCCGAGCTGTTTTGATTCCGACTTGGGCCCTCCCAGCCTTTGACTTGGCTCTGGAACCGCTATAGAACAAAATAAGAACGAGCGCCTCACCGGAACTTCATGGCCAAATCCACCCTCTCCTTTGTCTGCCAGAACTGCGGCGCGGCGTTTAATCGCTGGCAGGGCAAGTGCGAGGCCTGCGGCGAGTGGAACACGCTGTCCGAGGAAGACACGACGGGCGCGACCTCGATGCCGGTCTCGATCCGCTCCAAACGCAGGGGGAGAACTTTTGCGCTGGAATCGCTCACCGGCAAGAGCCAGGACGCGCCCCGACTCTCCTCCGGCATGGTCGAACTCGATCGCGTCACCGGCGGCGGCTTCGTCCGCGGCTCGGTGCTGCTGGTCGGCGGCGATCCCGGCATCGGCAAATCGACGCTGCTGACGCAGGCCACCAGCATGATGGCGCGTGCGGGGCATCGCGCGGTCTACATTTCAGGCGAAGAAGCCGTCGCCCAGGTGCGGCTGCGTGCCGAACGGCTCGGCCTTGCCGACGCGCCGGTGCAGCTCGCGGCCGAGACTTCCGTCGAAGACATCGTCTCGACGCTGTCCGAGGGCGCGGTGCCACGCCTGATCGTGATCGATTCGATCCAGACCATGTGGACCGATACGGTCGAATCAGCCCCCGGGACGGTCACGCAGGTCCGCGCCTCGGCGCAGGCGCTGATCAGGTTTGCCAAGAAATCCGGGGCCACGATCATCCTGGTCGGGCACGTGACCAAGGACGGCCAGATCGCCGGCCCCCGCGTGGTCGAGCACATGGTCGATGCGGTGCTGTCGTTCGAGGGCGAAGGCTCGCAGCAATTCCGCATCTTGCGCGCGGCGAAGAACCGCTTCGGCCCGACCGATGAAATCGGCGTGTTCGAGATGACCGGCCTCGGCCTGCGCGAGGTTTCCAATCCCTCCGAATTGTTCCTGTCGGAGCGCGACCTCGGCAGTCCCGGCACCGCTGTGTTCGCCGGCATCGAGGGCACCCGCCCGGTGCTGGTGGAATTGCAGGCGCTGGTGGCGCCGACCACCCTCGGCACGCCCCGGCGCGCTGTGGTCGGCTGGGACCCGAGCCGGCTCTCGATGGTGCTGGCGGTGCTGGAGGCCCATTGCGGGGTCAAACTGTCCGGCTACGACGTCTATCTGAACGTGGCCGGCGGCCTGCGGATCCAGGAGCCCGCGGCCGACGTCGCGGCCGCCGCCGCCCTCGTCTCGTCGCTGGTCAACGCGCCGCTGCCGACGGATGCGGTCTATTTCGGCGAGATTTCGCTGTCTGGCGCCGTCCGGCCGGTGGCGCAAACCTCGGCGCGGCTGAAGGAGGCGGCAAAACTCGGCTTTGGCCGCGCAATACTGCCCGAATCGGCGCGTGGCGAGGCCGGCGGCGACGCGGGTCTGGTGCTGAACAGCGTTGGCGGATTGACCAGCCTAGTCGCTGAAATTGCCGCGCGAGGCACGCCCAGAGCCAATCGAGAGGGTAACCGGGAGGCCAATCGCGAGGGCCCAGCGGAGAAAAATGCCACACCGGCGCGATTCCGTCGCGAGAACGGCTAAAGCGGCGTGACGTCACCCGCCCTCGCCGCTATACAACGCGCGCGAAAGGCGCGTGGGATGGCGTGATATCCGGCCTTGCGGGACACGCCATATGACCGTCACCTAGAACTTTCACCGACACGCCGATTCGCAGAACTTTAGGAATTTACGAGCGGACCTGACCAGCCGATGCCGATAACGATACTCGATCTCGTCCTGCTTGGTGTGATGCTGATTTCGGGGCTGCTCGCCATGGTGCGCGGCTTCATGCGCGAGATTCTGTCGATCGCGGCCTGGGGCGCGGCGGCCCTGGTCACGCTGTATGCTTTCTCGAAACTGCTGCCGACCGCCAAAACTTATTTCAATAACGACACGGTGGCGGCCGTCGTGGTGGTGGCCGGCACCTTCATCGCGACGCTGGTCGTGGTGTCGATCATTACAGTGCGAATTTCTGACATGATCCTGGATTCCCGAATCGGCGCGCTGGATCGCACGCTCGGGTTCCTGTTCGGTCTCGCCCGCGGCCTGCTGATCGTGGTCGTCGCCTTCCTGTTCTTCAGCTGGCTGGTTCCGGACAAGCAGCGGCCCGACTGGATCACCGGGGCGAAGTCCCGGATGGTGCTGCAGGGAACCGGAGATTGGTTAATGGCGCTCTTGCCGGACGACCCTGAGAACACCATCTTAAAGAGATTCAAGAAGAATAAACCCGACGACGATTCAACTGACGCCGAGCCGGCAGCCCCGGCGTCCGGTGATGGCTACAGCAAACCTGCCCGCGACGGCCTTAAAAAGCTGATCGAGAAACCTGCGAGCAAGTAACTCTTGGCCAAAAGAGAGGCGATGGACGCGATGCAAAACCCTTCCGATCCCGCCGAGCAACTTGACCGAAACTCCGGTCCGATCGATTTGCAGGACGATCTCGAAGGCGACACGCTACGCGAGGAATGCGGCGTGTTCGGCATCTTCGGCCACCCCGAGGCCGCCGCCATCACCGCGCTCGGACTACACGCCCTTCAACACCGCGGCCAGGAAGCCGCCGGCATCGTCTCCTTCGACGGCAGCCGCTTTCACAGCGAACGCCGGCTCGGTCTTGTCGGTGATACCTTCTCCCGCCGCGAGGTGATCGAGCGTCTGCCCGGCAATGCCGCCGTCGGCCATGTCCGCTATGCCACCACCGGCGCCACCATCCTGCGCAACGTGCAGCCGCTGTTCGCCGAGCTCAATGCCGGCGGTTTCGCGGTCGGCCATAACGGCAACCTCACCAACGGTCTGACGCTGCGCCGCGAACTCGTGCTCCACGGCGCCATGATGCAGTCGACCACCGACACCGAAGTGATCCTGCATCTCGTCGCACAGTCGAAGCGCACCCGCTTCATCGACCGGTTTATCGAGGCGCTGCGCACGATCGAGGGTGCCTATTCGCTGACGGCCTTGACCAACAAGAAACTGATCGGCGCGCGTGATCCGCTCGGCATCCGTCCCCTGGTACTCGGCGACCTCGACGGTCACCCGATCCTGACCTCGGAGACCTGCGCGCTCGACATGATCGGCGCCAAATATGTCCGCGACATCGAACCCGGCGAAATCGTCGTGTTCGACGACAAGGGCGCGCACAGCCACAAGCCGTTTCCGCCAAAACCGCCGCGGCCCTGCATCTTCGAATACATCTATTTCTCCCGGCCGGATTCCATCGTCGGCGGCCGTTCGGTCTATGAAGTTCGAAAAGCCTTCGGCGCACAGCTCGCGCGCGAAAGCCAAGTCGAGGTCGATGTCGTGGTGCCGGTGCCGGATTCCGGCGTGCCCGCCGCGATCGGTTACGCCCAGCATTCCGGCGTGCCGTTCGAACTCGGCATCATCAGAAACCACTATGTCGGCCGCACCTTCATTCAGCCGACCCAGAGCGTGCGCGAGCTTGGCGTGCGCATGAAGCATTCGGCCAACCGCGCCGCGATCGAGGGCAAGCGCATCATCCTGATCGACGACTCGCTGGTGCGCGGCACCACCTCGAAGAAGATCGTGCGCATGATGCGCGACGCCGGCGCCCGCGAAGTGCATTTCCGCCTCGCCTCGCCGCCGATCCTCTACCCCGACTATTACGGCATCGACCTGCCGGACCGCGGCGGACTTCTGGCCGCCACGCATTCCCTTGAGGAGATGCGCGAGATCATCGGCGCCGATTCACTGGCGTTCCTGTCGATCGACGGCATGTACCGCGCGATGGGTGAACCCGGCCGCGATCCCGCCAACCCAAAATTCTCGGACCACTGCTTTACGGGCGCCTACCCGACCCACCTCACCGACCAGACCGAAACCGAGCCGTCGCCCCGGCAATTGTCGTTGCTGGCGGAGGCGAGTTAGTAGACCCGAGTTAGTAGACCCCATTGGTTTGTCGTCCCGGCGAAGGCCGGGCCCCATAGCCACCGGCCGTCGTTTTACGGACGCCTCTAGACACAACCACCTTTCGCATCATAACCGTCACGGCGTATGGGTCCCTGCGTTCGCAGGGACGACGATGATAGAGCCACTTCCATGACATCTCCCCTCGCCTCCCGTATCGCACTCGTCACCGGCGCCTCGCGCGGCATCGGCTATGCCACCGCGCGCGCGCTTGCCAAGGCCGGCGCGCATGTCGTGGCGGTGGCGCGCACGCAAGGCGGGCTGGAAGAGCTCGACGACGAGATCCGCAAGGACGGCGGCAGCGCCACGCTGGTGCCGCTGAACCTCACCGACTCCGACGGCATCGCCCGCCTCGGCGCGGCACTGCACGAGCGTCACGGCAAGATTGACATTCTCGTCGGCAATGCCGGCGTCGCCGGCCCCTCCTCGCCGCTCGGCCATATCGAACTGAAGCCATGGAACGACGTGATGGCGGTCAACGTCACCGCGAACTTTCAATTGATCCGCTGCATGGAACCACTGCTGAGGCAGTCCGATGCCGGCCGCGCCGTGTTCGTCACATCAGGCGCCGCCAACAAGGCCAGCGCTTATGTCGGCCCGTACGCCGCCTCGAAGGCCGCCCTCGAAGCGCTGGCGCGCGCCTGGGCGCAGGAGACCGCGAGCACGTCGCTCCGCGTCAACCTTTTCAGCCCCGGCCCGATCCGCACCAAGATGCGCGCCACCGTATTCCCCGGCGAAGACCCCGCGACACTGGACACGCCGGAGCAGGCCGCGGAATTCATCGTGCCGATGTGCGCGCCGGAGTGGACCGAGACCGGCAAGCTCTATGATTACAAGACCCGCACGCTGATGGACTTTCGCGCGCCTGCTTGAGTTCTCTCCACGTCATTGCGAGCGAAGCGAAGCAATCGATTCTTACTTTGCGGGGCACCATGGATTGCTTCGCTGCGCTCGCAATGACGGTGGGTGTCATACCGTTGACTCCTCCCTTCCCCCACGATTGACTGCCCGCGCAAGCGGGAGCAACCCGCCAAGAATATCAGGGGAGGAAGCATCATGGCGATGCATCGCGCGCGCTCGATACCGGCCATCCAACATCTCAGCAAAACCATTCTCGCCGGTGTCACCGCCGCCATGCTGATGTCAGTCACCGCGATGCCGCTTCCCGCGCTCGCCGGCGACATTCCGACCTTCGCCGTCGATGCGTCCTGGCCAAAGCCGCTGCCGAACAACTGGATCCTCGGCCAGGTCGGCGGCATCGCCGTCGACTCGAAGGACCACATCTGGGTCATCCATCGTCCGCGCTCGCTGACCGACGACGAGAAAGGCGCAGCGCTGACGCCGCCGCGTTCAAAGTGCTGCGTCTCGGCGCCGCCGGTGCTGGAGTTCGACGCCGAGGGCAATCTGCTGCGCTCCTGGGGTGGTGCGGGCGAAGGCTATGAATGGGTCGGCCGCGAACACGGCATCGAAGTCGACGAAAAAGGTTTTGTCTGGGTCGGCGGCAACGCCGACAATGACAACGCGGTTCTCAAATTCACCCTCGACGGCAAGTTCGTGATTCAGATCGGCAAGATCGCGCCGAGCAAGGGTTCTAATGACACCACGCAGCTCGGCAAGCCCGCCGAGACCGCGGTCGACAAGGATGCCAACGAGATCTACATCGCCGACGGCTACGGCAACCGCCGCGTCATCGTGTTCGACGCCACATCAGGCGCCTACAAGCGGCACTGGGGCGCCTATGGCAAGCCGCCGAACGACGACAAGCAGCCGCCCTACGATCCCAAGGCGCCGCCTGCCCAGCAATTCGCCAATCCCGTGCATTGCGTGAAGCTCACCACCGACGGGATGGTTTATGTCTGCGACCGCATCAACAACCGCATCCAGGTGTTCAAGAAGGACGGAACTTTCGTGAAGGAGTGGTTCTTCGAGAAGAACACGCTCGGCAATGGCGCGGTGTGGGACATCGCCGTTTGGCCCGATCCGAAACAGACCTATTTGTTGAGCGCTGATGGCGAAAACAACGAAATTCGGGTGCTGAAGCGCGACGACGGTACCGTGGTCGGGAGTTTTGGACGCAGCGGCCGCAATGCCGGGCAGTTCCACTGGATTCACGCCATGGCGGTCGATTCCAAGGGCAACGTCTATACCGCCGAAGTCGACACCGGAAAGCGCATCCAGAAATTCAAGCTGACATCGGACGCGCTACGATAGGTGGATTGCCGGGAGCTTCCGGAACCACTACCACCATCTCAGTCATATGCCGGGTTGGACCTCCCAAAGAAGGCCGCCCGGCGACCATAGATGGAGGAAATACATGACTGCACTTCGCGCGCGGCGCCTTGCCGCGTTGATCACCGTTGCCGGCGTCAGCCTTGCCGCGCCCGCCTACGCCCAGGACAAGACCGTCAAGATCGGCGTGTTGAACGACATGTCGAGCCTTTACGCCGATATCGGCGGCCCCAATTCGGTGGTCGCGGTCAAGATGGCGATCGAGGATTCCGGGCTGCTCAAGAAAGGCTGGAAGATCGACGTCGTCAGTGGCGATCACCAGAACAAGCCCGACGTCGGCGTCAACATCGCCAGGCAGTGGATCGACAACGACAAAGTCGATGCGATCGCCGATACGCCGAACTCCGGCGTGGCTCTCGCCGTCAGCAACCTTGTCAAGGAGAAGAACATCGCGCTGCTCAATTCGGGCGCCGCGACGGCCGATCTCACCGGCAAGGCCTGCACACCGAACACGATCTCCTTCACCTATGACACCTACATGCTGGCCAACGGCACCGGCAAGGCGCTCACCAAATCCGGCGGTGACACCTGGTACTTCCTGACCGCCGATTATGCCTTCGGCCACGCGCTGGAGCGCGATACGTCCGCTGTTGTCACCGCCAATGGCGGCAAGGTGCTCGGCGGTGTCAAGCACCCGATCAACACCTCGGATTTCTCCTCGTTCCTGCTGCAGGCGCAGGCTTCCAAGGCCAAGGTCGTGGGCCTCGCCAATGCCGGCGGCGATACCACCAACGCGATCAAGCAGGCTTCCGAATTCGGCATCGTCGCGGGCGGCCAGAAGATCGCCGCGCTGCTGCTGTTCATCAACGACGTGCATTCGCTGGGATTGAAGACGGCGCAAGGCCTGACCTTCACGGAATCCTTTTACTGGGACCTGAACGACCAGACCCGCGCCTTCTCGAAGCGGTTTGCCGCATTGGCGAGCAAGAATGCGATGCCGTCGATGACGCAGGCCGGCAATTACGCCATGGTGCTGCATTATCTCAAGGCGATGGAAGCGCTCGGCGGCAATCCGCGTGACGGCGCCAAGGTGATCGCCAAGATGAAGGAACTGCCGACCGACGATCCCCTGTTCGGCAAGGGCCCGCTGCGCGCCGACGGCCGCCGTCTCATTCCGGCCTATCTGTTCGAAGTGAAGAAGCCGGAAGAGTCGAAGGGTCCGTGGGACTATTACAAGCAGATCGCCACGATCGCCCCGGAAGACGCCGCCAAGCCGCTCGAGGCAAGCGACTGTCCGCTGGTGAAGAAATAGTCAGACAACAAACTCGATCGTCGTCCCGGCGAAAGCCGGGACCCATACGCCGCAGCGGCTGTAATTGTAGCAGGTGTCGGCCACCTTGTTTTAGCCGATAGCACAAAGCGGTATGGGTCCCGGCTCAAGGCCGGGACGACGTAGACAAAAACGCTTTCATCCGCACCATCAACGCGGCAGCAGGTTGGTCTTGGCGAGGTCCAAAACCTCGTCGCCCCGTCCGCTCATCACGGCCCGCAGCACCCACAGGCTGAAGCCCTTGACCTGTTCCGCGGTGATCGTGGGCGGCATCGACAATTCCTGCCGCGCGGTGACGACGTCGAGCACCGCCGGTCCGTCATGGGCCAGTATTTCGCGGATCGCCTGCGGCAGATCGCCGGGATCCTCGACCCGCCGCGCGTGAATGCCCATGGCCCGGGCCATCGCCGCGAAGTCAGGGTTTTCCAGATCGACGCCGGTTTCGATAAAGCCGGACGCCTTCATTTCCAGCGCAACAAATCCCAGCACGCCGTTGTTGAAGATCACGATTTTCACCGGCAGCTTCATCTGCCGCAGCGTGATCAGATCACCCAACAGCATCGCGAATCCGCCATCGCCGGACATCGACACCACCTGCCGCCCCGGCTGCGACGCCTGGGCGCCGATCGCATGCGCCATCGCGTTGGCCATCGAGCCGTGGACCCAGGATCCCAGCAGACGACGGCGTCCGTTCATGACGAGATAGCGCGCCGCCCAGATCGTCGGCGTGCCGACATCGGCCGTGAACACAGCGTCGTCGGAAGCCGCCTCGCTGAGCAGGCGCGCCAGATATTGCGGGTGGATCGGCTTGTGCCCGGGCGTCCCGCGCGCCAGTTCGTCGAGGCCGGCGCGGGCTTTCTTATAGTGGGCAGCACTGTCGTCGAGATGACGGCGATCATCCTTCGCCGTCAGGCGCGGCAGCAGCGCCTCGATCGTGACGGCGACATCGCCGACAAGACCGAGATCGAGCTTGCAGCGGCGGCCGAGATTTTCGGGGCGGATGTCGACCTGCGCGATCTTCGCTCCGGTGGGTAAAAACTGCTTGTAGGGGAAATCGGTCCCCAGCATCAGCAACACATCGCAGGCGTGCATGGCGGCGTAGCCGGAAGAGAAACCGATGAAGCCGGTCATGCCGACATCGTAGGGATTGTCGAATTCGACGTGTTCCTTGCCGCCGAGTGCGTGCACCATCGGGCTCTTGAGCTTGTCCGCCAGCCGCATCAGGCTGGGATGGGCGCCCGCGCAGCCGCGGCCGCAGAACAACGTCACACGTTTGGCACCGTTCAGAAGCTCCGCCAGCGCCGCCAATTCCGTCTCATCCGGCCGAACCACGGGGGCTTTCGGCAACAGCCCGGCATTCGGTGAAATGCCACGGCTGGGCGCTGGTCGCAGCGCGATATCGCCGGGGATCACCAGCACGGCCACGCCACGCCGGCCGACCGCGGCGCGGATCGCATTTTCCAGCACGTAAGGAAGCTGCGCCGTATCGGAAACGAGTTCGCAATAATGACTGCATTCGCGGAACAAGTCCTGCGGATGGGTCTCCTGAAAGTATCCGCCGCCGATTTCCGCGGACGGAACCTGGGCGGCGATGGCCAGTACCGGCGTGCGGCTGCGATGCGCATCGAACAGGCCGTTGATGAGGTGAAGATTGCCCGGCCCGCACGATCCCGCGCATACCGCGAGCCCGCCGGTGATTTGCGCTTCAGCCGAGGCCGCGAAGGCGGCGACTTCCTCATGTCGAACGTGAACCCAGTCGATCACCTCGCGTTTGCGCAGTGCCTCGGTCAAGCCGTTCAGGCTGTCCCCGACCACGCCGAATATCCGCTTCACGCCGGCCTGGATGAGCGTTTCCGCGATGAGGTCAGCGACGGTGTCGATCGGCATGGTGGCCTCGCTCTGTTGGGGGAGCTTCGGAACTTCAGCCATCAGATGTAGCGGGCCGGCCGGGCCTGAACAATTCAGGCTACCGTGAAGTCCGTGGAACTCCGCGGCTTCAAGTGGCTGGTTTTCCAGCCATGGTCCGCCACGCCACCAACAGCGCCAGCGCCAATAGCGCAGCAGCCAGGAGGAACGGCGCGCCCGGCATTTTCACCGGCGCAGAATCGCTGATGAAATAGGCAAAGATCAGCGTGAACAGAAACGGTCCGACCATCTGGGCAACGCTGTTGACGCTGTTGGTAGCGCCCTGCAACTGGCCTTGCTGATCGGGCGCGACCAGTTGCGTGGTCAGCGACTGGACCGCGGCTCCGGCGATGCCCCACAACGCCATCACGGGAATGCCGACCCAGAACAGCGGGCCGGTCGGCGCGGCCCCATAGATCAGGAAACCCAGCGCACCGCAGCCGAGCCCGAGTAGCAGCGCGCGGCGCTCGCCGAGGCGCGCGACGATCGGTCCGACGCCCGCGCCCTGCACCACCATGGCGCAGACACCGACCAGCGCCAGCGTCAGGCCGACGGTCTTGGTGTCCCAACCGTAGCGATAGGTCGCATAGAGCACGAAGGTCGAGGGCAGCACGACATGCGCGACCTGGCCAAAGAAATTCGCCAGCGACAGACCTGCGAGAACCCGGTTGGAACGCAAGAGATGCAGCGCGCCGAGCGGGTTGGCGCTTTTCCATTGGAACGGTGCGCGCCGTTCCGGCGGCAGCGACTCCGGCAGGATCAGCCAGCCGTAAAGCGTGTTGGCAAAACTGAGGCCCGCCGCGACCCAGAACGGCAGCCGCGGATCCATATCACCGAGCAGGCCGCCGACGGCGGGGCCGAGAATAAATCCGGCACCGAACGCCGCGCCGATCTTGCCGAACACGGCAGCGCGCCGTTCCGGCGGCGTCACGTCGGCGATGTAGGCAAAAGCCGTCGAGATACTGGCCGAGGTGATGCCCGAGATGACGCGGCCGATAAACAGCCACAGCAGCGACGGCGCCAGCGCCATCAGGACGTAGTCCAGCGCTAGTCCAAAATTGGACAACAGCACCACGGGCCGGCGGCCGAACCGGTCGGACAAGGCGCCGAGGATCGGCGAGAAGATGAACTGCATCACCGCCCAGGCGGTGCCGAACAGTCCAAAGATCCGCGCGGCGGTCGCGGTATCATTGTCGACGAAGCTTTCGACCAGCTTGGGCAAGATCGGCAGGATCAGGCCGAGCGCGAACATGTCGAGCAGGATGGTAACGAAAATGAAGATGGCGGCGCCGCTGCGCACCGGCGGCATCTCGGCCACGCGTTCCGAGGCCGCCTCGTTCACGACGGCCGCTTGCGCTTGTGGGCGAACGGGTTGGCCTTCTCGCGCAGCATAATACGGATCGGCGTGCCCGGCAGATCGAAGGCCTCACGCATGCTGTTGGTGAGATAGCGCAAATAAGACGTCGGCACCGCGTCGGCGCGCGAGCAGAACAGGATGAAACTCGGCGGCCGCGCCTTGGCTTGCGTGATGTAATTCAGCTTCAGCCGGCGGCCCGACACCGAGGGCGGTGGATTGGCGTCGACCGCCTGTTCGAACCAGCGATTGAGGGCTGCCGTCGGCACGCGCTTGTTCCAGACCGCATAGGCTTGCTCGATCGCGGTCATCAGCCGGTCGATGCCCTCGCCCATCAGGCCCGACACCGCAACAACCGGCGCGCCCTTGATCTGCGGCAGCAAGTGATCGGCATCGGTGCGCAGCCCCGAAATGAGGCTGCCTTTCTTCTCCATCAAATCCCATTTATTGACGGCCAGCACGACCGCGCGCCCCTCGCGCTCGATCAGGTCCGCGATGCGCAGATCCTGTTCCTCGAACCGGTTCTGCGCGTCCATCATCATGACAACGACTTCGGCAAAGCGCACCGCGCGCAGTGCGTCCGCCACCGAAAGCTTCTCCAGTTTCTCGTCGATCCGCGCCCGCCGCCGCAAGCCGGCGGTATCGAACACCCGGAAGTCGCGCCCCTGCCAGGTCACCTCGACGGAGATGGAGTCGCGGGTGGTGCCGGCTTCGGCGCTGGTCAGCAGCCGCTCCTCGCCGAGCAGATGATTGATCAGCGTCGATTTGCCGGCGTTGGGACGGCCGACGATCGCGACGCGAATCGGACGCTTGGCGAGATCCTCGTCGGATTCGATGATGTCGTCATCGTCGAACTCCTCCCCCTCCTCGGTGGGATCGGGCATCAGCACGCGCAGCGAATCGTAGAGATCGCTGAGGCCTTCGCCATGTTCGGCGGAAATCTGCACGGGGTCGCCGAGCCCGAGCGCGTAGGCTTCCATCGCGCCGACCTCGCCGTGCCTGCCCTCGCTCTTGTTGGCGACCAGCACCACCGGCTTGTTGGCGCGGCGGGCGAAATCGGCAAAGGCGCGATCATTCGGCGTCAGCCCGGCGCGGGCGTCGATCACGAACATCAGCGCGTCGGCGAGCGCAATCGCGGTTTCGGTCTGTTCCTGCATCCGCGCGGTGAGCGAGCCCCTGGCGCCTTCATCGAGCCCGGCGGTATCGATCACGGTGAATTCGAGGTCGCCAAGGCGCCCGTTGCCCTCGCGGCGGTCGCGGGTGACTCCGGGTTCGTCGTCGACCAGCGCGAGCTTCTGCCCGACCAGCCGGTTGAACAGCGTCGACTTTCCGACATTGGGTCGGCCGATGATGGCAATCGTAAAGGGCATAAATAAATCCAAACGCCCTTCTTGAAGGACGTGTCCATCGAACGAAACGATAGAGCATGGTTTTCGTCGGAACCGCGCTCTGATTTTGTTTTGACGCGTTTGCTTTACGCGAACCGGCGTCCACTAGCCGCGAAAACGCTACGCCATTAACGCGTGAAGCTGCCGCTCGGCATCGGCGCCGGGAACGGAGCGGCCGATTGCTGGGTGGACTGCGCGGGCGCCGCCTGGGCCGGCTGGTCGGGTGGCGGCGCGGTGGTGCGCTTGCGCACGATCTTCTTCGGTTTCGGCGCCGGCGGGGCTGCATTGGTGCCGCCCTCGTCCACCGGCGCGGCATCGGGGTCTGCGGCGGCGGGCTCGGTCGCGGGCGCCGCTGCAACGGGTGCCTGCTTGCCTCTGGATTTCGCGGATCCCCTGGATTGCGACTCCTGCGGCGGCGGTGCGACCGCGGCCTGGGCATTCGGATCTTCGATCTGCTGCTGGCGCGCGCCTTTGTAGAGATCCTTCGGCACGCCCTGCTCGAGGCCGGGCACACCGTCGGGGAAAACCGGCTTGCGTTCACCGGGCAGCTTCTTTTTGGTGTCGAGGAAGTCGAGCATGTCGCTCGGATCGAAATTGCCCATGCTGCTACAGCCTGCCAGCGCGCTGGAAAACGCGATGAGGATGGTGGCTGCGATCAGACGGTGCGGACGGCGCATGCTCGGTTCTCGTTTAACTCGTTGGCCGGCTCAGCTCTTTGCGACAGGCGGAAGCAACGCCTCCAGCGCTTCGGCGCGCGAGCGCAGGCTCGGTGGCGTGCCGCCGTCATTGGCAATCACGTCCAGCCATTGCCGTGTCGCTGTCGCGTCGTTGGCGCGCCAGGCCGACAGCGCCAGCAATTCGCGCGCGGTATGGCGAAAGGTAGCAGCCGGTCCGGCTGCCGCCTCCAGGCGAGACTTCATGTCGGGATAGGAGGTGGTCTCCAGCAGCAACTGGGCGGCGCGAATCCGGGCCAGATCCTGTTCCGCTACGCCGACGCTGCGGTCGGCGGCAATCTCGTCGAACATCTTGGCAGCAGCCTGCTGGTCGCGGCTTGCGACCTCCGCGGCCGTGCGCAGGCGCGCCAGCACGCGGTATCCCGCCGGCGCCTTCGCCGCCAGCTCGGCAAACGCCGCCTCGGCCTCTGCGTGCTTGTTGGCTTCCGATAGCTCCGCCGCCTTGTCGAAGGCCGCACCGGCCTCAACCGCCTTCTTGGCTTCCAGATATTGGTAGCCACGCCAGCCACCCACGGAGGCGATGAGCAGCAGCGCTCCTGCAATGATAAAGAGAGAATATCGGTCCCACAGCTTCTTGAGCTGATCGCGACGGACCTCCTCGTCGACTTCATTAAATAATTCAGACACTTAAGGCTATCCCATCCCCGGTGAGCCGCTGGACGCGCGGCGGCGCCCTGCGCCCGATCCCCGCATGGCGGCGGCGATACCCTAACGATATGGCGGTGGCAAGGCAAAGCGAGCCGGATCAAAGCGTTAACGCTAGAGGGAGCGCCCGGAAGCGAGTTGTCCCACGCCGCGAGCGTCCGGGAATATTGACTTCGCGGTTCAAAGCTTGGCGTAATCCGTTCGATTTTTGTCGGTTATTCGTCTGATTTTGCAGGTGCTTCATGGTTTGCCGCGCCCTGGTCGTCACGCTTGCCATCGGGGCCGCCGCCCTGCCCGCCGCGACCCAAGCCTACGACATCAAGGCGAAGGCGCCGGACTCGGCATTTTCCGGCAAACAGCGTCCGGACATTTTGGGCATCTCGGCGGATTCCACCGCTGATTCCGCGCGTGCCACGCTCGAATCGTTCTTCAAGGGGCGCACCAACACCACGACCGACGTCCAGCAGCAGAAGTTCGGCAGCACCGCGATCAGCTTCACCTCGGCACTGACTTTCAGCCTTCCTCCCGGGCCCAGCCAGAACGGTGAGGTGCTGTCGAGCAGCTTCTCGTCGCCGGCGAGCGGCAATCGCATTTATTTCCTCGCCCGCAACCTCACCTTTGCGAAGGACCAGCAGCCGGCGAAAGCCGACATGGTCAAGGAGGTGATGGGCAAATACGGCGCGCCCACCATCGTCGGCGATCAGCACCTCTATTACATCTATCGCAAAGGCTCGATCGTATCGGTGGGCACGAAGTACAAGGAAGCGACCGCAATCGAGGCCATCGGCAAGCCGCTCGATCCCAAGGCCGCGCTCAAGCTCAACGGCGAAACCATCCGCGGCAGCTGCGTGGCGGTCGTCAAACGGGCGCAGGCAAAGGAGAAAGCGCTGGCTGCGATGCTCAGCGAAGCCAAGGGCGCCAATTGCGACGGCGTGCTGAGCGTGCAGCTGATACCGGGCACGGCGCCAGACCGGGTCGGGATCGCGCAGTTTTCGCTACTGGATGTCAAACGCGTCATCAGCGCGGCGGCGATCGACAACGATGCGCTTGCCGCGGAACAGAACGAACGCAATACGATGCCGAAGGGCAGCGCGCCGAAGCTCTGATTCTCGATCGCGCTCGTATCGGGCCTCGCGCGACGGCTCCTCAAACCAGCAAATGGAATTCCTGCCACGGGCTCCATTCGGTGCCGTCGCTGGCCCGCACCCAGAGATCGGCCGGAGCCGTCGCGGCATGGAACGCGGCGTCCGCCAGCTGGGCAGCGGTTACATCGATCGCCGAATTGGCAGCCTGCGCAATTCCGTTCAACGTCCAGTGCCCGCTTGTGGCATCCGCCGACGAATCCCAGAGCTGATATTTGATGATGGCGTCGCCGTCGGGATCGATCGCCGTGAAGAACGAACTGGCCGCCACGGTTTGATGCGGCGCGGCCACGACGTTGGATGCCGTAACAACAGGTGCCTGGTCGACCGGCGCGTTGACATGGAACGGCTTCCAGTCGCTCCACTTCATTCCGTCATTGACGCGAACCCAGAGATGATCGGAGCCGGATCCGCTTTGGAACGTGGTCTGGGAAAGTTGCGCGGCAGTGACATCGATTGCCACGCCCGCGGATTGGGCCACGCCGTTGACGCTCCAGTGCCCGCTGGCGGGATTTGCAGTCGAATCCCAGAATTGATAGGCGGCGATGCTGTCGTTTTCGGCGTCGATGACCGAGAACAGCGTCGAGGCCGCGATGTTCTGATTGTGAGTGGCCGAGAAATCGGACGCCACGGCAACCGGCGCCGCGTCGACCGGCGCTGTGACGTGGAATTCGGACCATTTGCTCCACTGGAAGCCGTCGTATGCGCGGACCCAGAGCTGGTCCGCTCCTGAGCCGCTCTGGAACGAAGTGCTTGCAAGTTCGGCAGCCGTCACTTCGATAGCCACATTGCTCTGCGTCGCAACGCCATTCAGTACCCAGTGGCCGCTGCTGGCGCCAGAAGTGGATTCCCAGAACTCATACCGGGTCATATGGCCGCCACCGCTGACAGCAAAAAGGCTCGCGGCATCAAGCGATTGGCCATGCGTTGCAACGGTGTCCTGGCCGCTCACAACGGGCGCGGGGCCGGCCAATGGGGCCATGACTTGTGTGACGACCATCGTGAAGGGCTGCCATACCCCCCAATCCGTGCCATCGAACGCACGCACCCACAGCTGGTCGGAAATGTTGGTGCCGGCGTGAAACGAAGTTTGCGCGAGCTGTTCCGCCGAAACATCGATAGCCACATGCGCCGCCTGCGCGACGCCGTTCACAACCCAGTGGCCGCTATTCTGAACGGATGTCGAATCCCACAATTGATAGCGGGTGATGCTGTCGCCATCGGGATCGGCTGCAGAGACCAACGCGGAGATAGCAGCCGTATCGTCACTGATCATCGCCCGGTTTGCGACCGTCACCACCGGCGCCTGGTTGACGTTCGGACTCGCGGTAAACCGTTGCCACGCCCCCCACTCGGCACCGTCATTCGCCGGCACATAAAGCGTGTCTGTGGCCGAGCCGAACACGTAGCTCATCTGCGCGAGTTGTCCGGCCGCAATGTCGATCTCGGCGTTGGTGGACATCACGACGCCATTGAGCAGCCAGTGGCCGTTGCCCTCGGTGTCCCAGAACGAATAACGCGTAATGCTGTCGCCATCCGCATCCGTGGCGCCAAACAGGTCGGTGGCCAGGACGGAATTCTGACCATGCGTTGCGGTGACGTTGGAAGCAGTTACAACGGGCTTGTGGTTGAGCGGCGCGGTGACGTGAAACGCGATCCAGTCGCTCCACTCCCGGCCATCGAAGGCCCGGGCCCAAAGATGGTCGTCGCCGGAGCCGCTTAGAAAATCGAGATTTGCCAGCTGATCGGCGGCGACTTCGATGGCGACCTTGCTCTGCGTACGGACGCCGTCCAGAACCCAGCTTCCACTCGAGGCGCCGTCCGTCGAGTCCCATACCTCGTACCAGGTGATCGCGTCGCCATCGATATCCTGCGCGGAGAACAAGGCCGAAGCAGCCAGGCTTTGACCATGAAGCGCAGAGGTATTTTGCGCGGTAACCACGGGCGTATGGTTGGGTGTGGGTCCCGGATAGTCGCCGTCGGCCGGCACGGTGATTGTAAAAGATTTCCAGTCGCTCCACGCTACTCCGTCAAATGCGCGGGCCCAGAGCAGTTCAGAGCCGGTGATGGCGGTGTGAAACGACGTATGGGCGAGCTGGTCGGCCGTCACGTCGATCGCCGTGCCCGTCCCTTGCGCAACGCCGTTCACGACCCAATGACCGCTCTTCGATCCCGGTGTCGAATCCCACAACTGGTACTTCGTGATGGCATCGCCATCCGGGTCAGCGGCGGAAAACAAGTAGGGAACGTCTAGCGACGTATCGAACATTGCCACGATGGGCTGCGTGGTCACGACCGGTGCAGGGTTAACGTATGGGCTGGCCGTAAACGCCTGCCAGCCACCCCAAGCTGCGCCGTTGTTGATGCGCACATAGAGGGTTTCGGCTGCAGAACCGAACACGTAACTCGTCTTCGACAGCTGCGCCGCGGTAATGTCTATCGCCGTGCTGCTGGCCTGGGCTACCCCGTTGATCACCCAATGTCCGTAGCCGTTGGTATCGAACAGCGTATATCGGGTGATCGGATTGCCGTCGGCGTCGACCAAACCGAACAGATCAGAAGCCGCGATCGAAATCTGACCGCGCCTTGCGACGACGTTTGAGGCGAGCGACAGGGCTGGAAGCGCAGAACCAATCATCGGAACTAAGGGCCCCACGCAATTCAGAAATGATTATGCATAACGGGATGGCAATAAACGCACTTAACAAACTATCAACATCCGAAAATTGGGAACCCCTGCAGGCCGACGCGCGGACTTATTGCAGCGTTTACAGTTAATTGCGAAAAGTCCTTCATATCAGGCTCGAGCTTGCGGCAACCTTACTGCGAAGCCGCCCAGGTCTCGCGCAACTGCCGTTTCAATACCTTGCCGTTGGCGTTGCGCGGCAGCGGATCGGCGGTCAGGTCGATGGTTTCCGGCACCTTGTAATCCGAAAGCCGCTCGGCACACCACGCACGCAAGGTCTCAACGCTGGCCTCGCCCCTGACCACGACAACGGCGTGGACGCGCTCGCCGAGCACGGGGCATGGTTTGGCGATGATCGCGCTTTCGAGCACGTCAGGGTGGCCTGACAGGACAGACTCGACCTCGGCGGAATAGATCTTCAGGCCGCCGCGGTTGATCATATCCTTCTGGCGGTCGAACACGCGCACGAAGTTTGCCTCATCGATCGAGCCGAGATCGCCGGAATGCCAGAAGCCGGCGGTAAAACTTTCAGCCGTTGCTTTTGGATTGTTCCAGTAGCCCTTGATGACCGAGCCACCGTGGATCCAGATTTCACCGATCTCGCCGCGCGGCAGTTCGTGGCCGTCGGGACCGACGACGATGATCTGCGCGCCGGGACAGGGCAAGCCGACGCTGTCGATGTACCTCGCGGTCAATTCGCCGGGCATCATCGTCGATGGCGACGTCGTCTCGGTGGCGCCGTAGCAATTTGCCAGCTTCAAGCCCGGAATCCTGGCGGCCAGCCGTTCGATCGTCGCAATCGGCATCGGCGCGCCGCCAAAGCCGCCGATCCGCCAGCTCGACAGATCGTAGCTGTCGAAATCCGGCTGCAGCAGGCAGAGATTATACATCGCCGGCACCATCACGGTGTAGGTGACGCGCACCCGTGCCGCCAGCTTCAGATATTCCGCGGCCTTGAACTCCGGCATCACGATCAGTGCGCCCGCGCAGCGAGCCATGGTCGTGATATTGGCGACCACGCCGGTGACGTGCCCGAGCGGTACCGCAGCGATCGAGCGGTCCGCCGCGGTCAGCTGCAGGCAGGACACGAAGACCATCGACGAATGGATGACGTTGCAATGCGCGAGCATTGCGCCCTTTGGCTTGCCCGTGGTGCCCGACGTGTAGAGGATCATCGCGGTGTCTTCTTCGCCGACCTCGGCAGGCGACACTGATGCCGCGTGATCCAGCAGATCGGAGAATTGCGAGGTGATGCCGTCACCGACGGCAACGCGATGCAGGAGATCGGGTACCTCGCCTGCATCCGGCACGCGCTCGGCCAGGGTCGCTTCGTGGATCAGAAGTTTTGCGCCGGAATCGGTCAGCACATAGGCGATCTCCGGCTTTTGCTGGCGGGTCGACAGCAGCACGGTCACAAGGCCGGCATGGGCAGCGGCGAACATCGTAAGCACGAACTCGACGCGATTGCCGAGCAGCACACCGATACGATCGCCGCGGCTCAATCCGAGCCGCTGAAGCCCGGCCGCAATTCGTGCCGATTGAGAGGCCACGTCGCGCCAACTCATCCGGCGATCACCGCAGATCAACGCCTCGCCATCCGGATTTCGCTCCGCAGCCTCGGCGATCATCGCCCAGACGGAGCCCGGCCGTTCACCAAACGCCGGCACCACGCGATCGCCGAAGCGTGTCTCGAGGCGCATCGCCGGAATAGGATGTTGCGACCAGTCCATTTTGGCCTCGTCAGTTCTTTGCCTTCATGTCGTAGACGTGTTCCGGGCCGGGAAACGCGCGGGAACGGACGTCCGTAGCGTAGCCTTCAATGGCGGCCTCGATCGCGGGCCCGAGATTACCATAGCGGCGCACGAATTTCGGCGTCCGTGGCGACAGGCCGAGCATGTCCTCCAGCACCAGCACCTGGCCGTCGCAGGCTGCACTGGCGCCGATGCCGATGGTCGGAATGGCGATGCTTTCGGTGATCTTGCGGGCCAGCGGTTCCGCGACCGCCTCGATCACGACCGAGAAGGCACCCGCCTCGGCAATGGTCTTGGCGTCGTTCTCGATCGGCCCCCAACTGCCTTCCTCGCGGCCCTGCGCGCGAAACGAGCCGAGCGTGTTGATCGATTGCGGCGTCAGGCCGATATGGCCCATCACGGGAACGCCGCGCTCGCTGAGAAACGCCACCGTCTCCGCCATCCGCACGCCGCCTTCGAGCTTGACGGCGCCGCAACGGGTCTCCTTCAATATCCGCACCGCGGCATGGAACGCCTGCTCTTTCGAGGCCTCATACGAGCCGAAGGGCATGTCGACCACGACCAGCGCGTGTTGCGAACCGCGCATCACCGCACGCCCCTGCAGGATCATCATATCGAGCGTCACCGGCACCGTGGTCTCGAACCCGTGCATGACGTTGCCGAGGGAATCGCCGACCAGGATGACGTCGCAATAGCGATCTACCAATGCTGCCGTATGCGCGTGATAGGACGTCAGCATCACGATCGGATCGCCGTTCTTGCGCGCGCGAATGTCTGGCGCGGTCTTGCGCCTGATGGCCGACTGGACTGACATGCTACACTCCAACCACGGGGACGCCGATCACGACCGGATGGAAGGCAAATGCCAGCGCCAGATAGGCGATGACCCCGACCGCGATCGCGATCAGGTCGTTGCCGGGACCGCCGACCGGTATCGGCGGCCCGCCGGCGTCCGAACGGCGTTTCAGCGAGATGCGGTCGAACACCGCCCACGCCAGAAACGAGCCGAACAGGATGATCGAGCCGAGATCGCCATTGGCGAGCAGATGCGCGGCCGCCCATAGCTTGATTCCGGTCAGCATCGGATGCTTCAGCGTCGTGTAGATCCGGCCACGGATGTAGGAGGCGACCACCAGAATGATCGCGGGCAGCATCAGGGCCACGGTGATGTGCTTGAACGCCGTCGGCGGGTTCCAGACGTTGATCCAGCCCGTAGCGCGATAATTGGCAAAGCCCCAGATGACCAGCGCCAGACCCGCGACCGAGGCCAGCGCATAGCCGATCTTGTAGCCGCCCTCGCCCATTGAGCCGATGACCTGTGCGCGTAATTCGCGCTGCGTGGTCAGCGTGTGGACGCCGAGAAACAGGATCAGGCCCAGGATCATCACCAGCAGTCCCACGATGTCCCTCCCTGGGCAGCTTTGGTTATGACCTCGCGTATCATTTAAAGGGCCGGGAGCGCAATGCGCACCGCCGCCATCAGCCTCATGGCTTCTCCGCTTGCTTCTTCAGATCGCGGTTGTCGACGTAGCGGATCGCGATCGGTCGCCCTGCCAGCGCGCCTCCGAGCTCGCCGGTGAATTTCAGCGGCTTGCAGGCATCGAGCGAGGCGTTGATCGCCTTCAGATAAATGGCGCGGGTATCGGCCGGAACGCCGGCGGTGGCGAAGGTCAGCCGGGGGGCGGCAATGAATTCGCCCGAGCGCTTGAAACTGAAGCGCACCGACATCTGCATGCCCTCGCGCGCGCTGTCGGCCGGCGGCGGGGTCCAGCAGGACCGCAGCGCCGCAAACAGGTCGCCGATGCTGTCGAGGTCGTGGTCCGGCTTCCGGTATTTCGCCGCCTGGTCCTTTGGCGGTACGCTTTCGATCGTCAGTTGCAGGTTCTGGCCGTAGGGATAATCGATCTCGGGAATGCACGGACCGTCGTTGAACACGCTGCAGAACGACGGCGTGCAGGGCTGGCCGTCGAGCACGCTGCAGGGCGCGTGCGAAAACGGCGTGGCGTCGATCTGACGCCGCGACTGGGCGTCAGCAGCGTTGATTCCGATGGTGATGCCGATCAGGCAGATCACGATAAGCCGGAGCATGGAAGAAGCCTCGATCGCAGTTCTGGTGAACTTGGTGCCCACTTTGGTCGGGATCAAGCCTGATAGCGTTCACATCCCTGCGCGTTCACTGCCCCGCATTCATGCCCGACAGTTCCGCGATCAGCGCCTGTTCGCCGGCGTGCGCTGCTGTAACGACGCGCGAGGTGTCGTCACCCGCGGAGGCGGGTGACCCAGTATCCCAGAGACGGTTGTTGAATAATCGAGGGGCCGCGGCGTGCTGGGTCCCCCGCTTTCGCGGAGGACGACAAGGTGGGGCGCCGCACGAGCCCGCCCTACCCCTTCTTCTTCACATCCTTGATGTGGGAAAACACGATGCCCTCGGCGCGTTCCTTGGTATAGCCCAAATAGAACTCGTTCTTGGCGAGGAACACCGGGTCACCGTCGACGTCATCGGCAACACCCGATCCATTGGCCGAGATGAACGCGTCGAGCTTCTTGCGGTCGTCGGACGAGATCCAGCGCGCCAGCTGGAATTCCGAGACTTCGAATTCGACCGGCAGCGAATATTCCGCGTCAAGCCGCGCTTTGAGCACGTCGAGCTGCAGCGGACCGACCACGCCGACCAGCGCCGGCGCGCCGTCGCGCGGGCGGAACACCTGCACGACGCCCTCCTCCGACATCTGCTGCAGCGCTTCCTTCAGCTTCTTGGCCTTCATTGCATCGGTCAGGCGCACGCGGCGGACGATTTCCGGTGCAAAGCTCGGCACGCCGACGAACGTGAGATCTTCGCCTTCGGTCAGCGTATCGCCGATCCGCAACGTGCCGTGATTGGGAATGCCGACGACGTCGCCGGCAAACGCTTCATCCGCCACCGAGCGGTCCTGCGCAAAGAAGAATTGCGGCGAGGACAGCGACATGTTTTTGCCGGTGCGCACCAGCTTGGCCTTCATGCCGCGGCTGAGCTTGCCGGAGCACAGCCGCGCGAACGCGATGCGGTCGCGGTGGTTCGGATCCATGTTGGCCTGGATCTTGAACACGAAGGCGCTCATGCGCGGCTCGGCTGCCTCGACCTTGCGCAGGTTGCTTTCCTGCGCGCGCGGCGCCGGTGCGAAGCGCCCGAGGCCCTCCAGCAAATCGCCGACGCCGAAATTGCGCAGTGCGCTGCCGAAATAGACCGGCGTGAGGTGGCCCTCGCGGAACGCCTCGAGTTCGAACGGCTTGCAGGCTTCCGAGACCAGCGCGAGTTCGTCCTTGACCTCGGCGACGTCGAGATTGGCGCTGCGGCCGGCGAGATCGGCGATGTCGATCTGCTGCGCGGCGCCGGTCTTGGCGCCGCCGCCTTCGAGCAGGCGCACGCCGCCGGTGGCGATGTCGTAGGTGCCGAGGAAGTCACGGCCGCGGCCGACCGGCCAGGTCATCGGCGTGGTGTCGAGCGCCAGCGTCTTCTCGATTTCATCGAGCAGTTCGAACGTGTCGCGGCTCTCGCGGTCCATCTTGTTGATGAAGGTGATGATCGGAATGTCGCGCAACCGGCACACCTCGAACAGCTTTCGGGTGCGCGCCTCGATGCCCTTGGCGGCGTCGATCACCATGACCGCGGAGTCGACCGCCGTCAGCGTGCGGTAGGTGTCTTCCGAAAAGTCCTCATGGCCCGGCGTATCCAGCAAGTTGAACACGAGGTTATCGAACTCGAAGGTCATCACCGAGGTCACGACCGAAATGCCGCGCTCGCGCTCGATCTTCATCCAGTCGGATCGGGTGTTGCGGCGTTCGCCCTTGGCCTTGACCTGACCGGCAAGGTTGATGGCGCCGCCGAACAGCAGCAGCTTTTCGGTCAGCGTGGTCTTGCCGGCGTCCGGGTGGGAAATGATGGCAAAGGTCCGCCGCCGCGCCACTTCATCTGCAAGCGGCGAGCGGGACGGCGATTCGGCTGAAACGGCAATGTCGGACATGAATCGAGCGTTTGGCAGGGAAAACGGGCGCAATCAAGGGCGATTTGGCAATTGCCGACGGTGGATACAACCCCCATATCACTCTGGGAAGGACGACCTTCCCATCACCACCATCCGCGGGGACGACCCTGCTCTATCTGGAGGGTTTGTCATGGCTTGGGCTGTGTTGTTCACCGCGGGTCTCCTCGAAATCGGCTGGGCAATCGGCCTCAAATACACCGAAGGCTTTACGCGGCTGGTGCCGTCGGTCCTGACGCTGGCGGCCATGGCCGCGAGTATCCTGCTGCTTGGACTGGCGTTGAAGACGCTGCCGATCGGAACCGCCTATGCGGTCTGGACCGGAATCGGCGCCGTGGGCACGGCCATCCTTGGCATCGCCCTGTTCGGTGAACCTGCGACCGCAGCCCGCCTGGCCAGCATCGGGTTGATCGTTGCCGGTATTGTCGGCCTGAAGCTGGTCACCTGACGAGAGCCCGTTCCGATGCGCTCTAGCGCAGCAGCACGACCGCCCAATAGGTCAGTGCCGCCACGATTCCCGAGGCCGGGATGGTGATGACCCAGGCGTAGAGGATCGAACTCGCCACGTTCCAGCGCACCGCCGAGACCCGGCGCGCTGCGCCGACGCCGACGATCGAGCCAGTGATGGTGTGGGTGGTGGAGACGGGAACCCCGAGATAGGTCGCCATGAATAGAGTCGCGGCCCCGCCGGTTTCGGCGCAAAAGCCCTGCATCGGAGTCAATTTGGTGATCCGCAGGCCCATGGTGCGGACGATCCGCCAGCCCCCCATCAAGGTGCCGAGCCCCATGGCCGCTTGGCAGGAGATCACCACCCAGAACGGGATTGCAAAGTCGGAGCCAAGGTGGCCCTGCGAATAGAGCAGCACCGCGATGATGCCCATGGTCTTCTGTGCATCGTTGCCGCCGTGGCCCAGCGAATAAAGCGACGCCGATACGAATTGCAGAATACGGAATGCGCGATCGACCGCGAACGGCGTCGAGCGCACCGAGAGCCACGACACGATGGCGACCAGCACCAGCGCCAGCAGGAAGCCAACCAGCGGCGAAAGCACGATCGCCAGCAGCGTCTTGGACAGGCCGCTCCAGACCGCGGCCGAAATCCCGGCCTTTGCCATCCCGGCGCCGACCAGCCCGCCGATCAGCGCGTGCGAGCTGGACGATGGAATGCCGAGCCCCCAGGTGATCAGGTTCCAGGCGATGGCGCCGACCAGCGCCGCGAAGATCACGGTGGCATCGACGATATCGGGTTCGATAATTCCCTTGCCGATCGTATTGGCGACGTGCAGCCCGAAGAAGAGGAAGGCGATGAAATTGAAGAAAGCCGCCCAGAGCACCGCATATTGCGGGCGCAGCACGCGGGTCGACACGATCGTGGCGATCGAATTGGCGGCGTCATGCAGCCCATTGAGAAAGTCGAACAGCAACGCGACCGCGATCAGGAAGATCAGAATCGGAAGACCAAGCGAGGCGTCCACTGCGCGTCCCTGCCCTATACCTGTTCGATCACGATTGAATTGATCTCGTTGGCGACGTCATCGAAACGATCGGACACTTTTTCAAGATGCTTGTAGATCTCGGCGCCCACGATGAAATCCATGGTGTTGGCGTCGCGATGCTTGAGAAACAGTTCTTTCAACCCGATGTCGTGGAGGTCGTCGATGCGACCCTCCAGCTTGCCGATCTCCTCGGTGATCGCGGTCAGCATCGCGACGTTGTCGCCGATCGACTGCATCAGCGGCAATGCGCGCCCGACGAGATTGGCGCACTCGACAATCAGCGTCCCGATCTCGCGCATCGGCGGCTCGAAAGTTCGGACCTCGAACAACACCACTGCCTTGGCGGTCTGCTGCATCTGATCGATGGCATCGTCCATCGAGGTGATCAGGTTTTTGATATCGCCGCGGTCGAACGGGGTGATGAAGGTGCGCCGGACCGCGGTCAGGACCTCGCGGGTGATGTTGTCGGCGTCGTTTTCGAACTGACTGACGCGCTGGCAAAACACCGGCGTCTCGTCGCCGCCGCGCAGCATGTCCTGCAGCGCCAGCGCCCCCTGCACGACGGTCTGGGAGTGACGGGCAAAGAGGTCGAAAAACCGCTCTTCCTTGGGCAGGAAATAGCGAAACCAGCGCAACATCGGTCTTATCCATCGTTCTGGAACGGCTGCCCGGGGCGGCCTGTCACAAAACTGTCATAGACCATTCACAGGCAAAGCGCGCGACGACGGACCCCGGAATAGTGGTCATCCACCGCTTTGTAGGCCGTTAAAATGCGCCCAAACGGGTAATTTACAGCGACCGGCGGAAGAAATGCGCGATCTCGCCGATCACGCCGCGGCGGAAAGTCAGCACGCAGGCGACGAAGATGACGCCTTGGATCACCGTCACCCACTGGCCGAAACCGGCCAGATATTGCTGCATGGCAATGATCACGAATGCGCCGACCACGGGACCGAACACGGTTCCGAGACCGCCGACCAGCGTCATCAGCACGATTTCGCCCGACATCGTCCAGTGCACGTCGGTGAGCGAGGCGTTCTGCGCCACGAACACCTTTAGGGAGCCAGCGAAACCGGCGATCGTTCCGGACAGGATGAAGGCCAGCAGTTTGTAGTGATCGGTCTTGTAGCCCAGCGAGATCGCGCGCGGTTCGTTTTCGCGGATCGCCTTCAAAACCTCGCCGAACGGCGAGTTGATGGTGCGATAGATCAAGAGGAAACCGCCAAGGAACCCGACGAGGATGACGTAATACAGCACCGTCGGCTTGGCGAGATTGAAGATGCCGAACAGATAGCCCTGCGGGATGCCCTGGATGCCGTCCTCACCATGGGTGAACGGCGTCTGCAGGTAGATGAAATACAGCAGCTGCGACAGCGCCAGCGTGATCATCGAGAAGTAGATGCCCTGACGGCGAATGGCGACGACGCCGGTAATGACGCCGAGCCCGGCGGCACCGAGGGTGCCGACCAGAATTCCAAGCTCCGGCGACAGCCCCCAGACCTTCAGCGCATGCGCGGTGAAGTAACCGGCCGTGCCCAGAAACATCGCGTGGCCGAACGACAAAAGCCCGCCATAGCCGATCAGGAGGTTGAACGCGCAGGCCAGCAGCGCAAAGCACAGCGCCTGCATCACGAAGAACGGATAGATCCCGGTCAGCGGCACGATCGCCAGCAGCGCTGCCATCAGCACGAATACGATCATCTCGTCGCGCACGGCACGCGGTGACACCGGCAGTGTATCGTCAGTCAATGCGCTCATATCAGGCCGCCCGTCCGGTCAGACCCGTTGGCTTCACCAGCAACACCAGCACCATCAGGACGAAAACCACGGTGTTTGAAGCTTCGGGATAGAAATATTTGGTCAGTCCTTCGATCACGCCGAGCGAAAAGCCGGTGATGATCGATCCCATGATGGAGCCCATGCCGCCGATCACCACCACCGCGAACACGACGATGATCAGGTCGGCGCCCATCAGCGGCCGGACCTGGTTGATCGGGGCGGACAGGACGCCGGCCAGCGCCGCAAGACCGACGCCGAGCCCGTAGGTCAGCGTGATCATCCTGGGCACGTTGATGCCGAACGCGCGCACCAGCGTCGGATTTTCGGTCGCGGCGCGCAGATTGGCGCCAAGCCGCGTCTTTTCGATCAGGTACCAGGTAGCAAGGCAAACGATGAGCGAGAACACGACTACCCAGCCGCGGTAGATCGGCAGGAACATGAAGCCGAGGTTCATCCCGCCCTTCAGTTCATCGGGGATCGCATAGGGAAGGCCCGAGGAGCCGAAATAATTCTGGAACACGCCCTGCACGATCAGCGCGATGCCGAACGTCAGCAACAGTCCGTAGAGATGGTCGAGGCCTGAAAGCCACTGCAGCATGGTCCGTTCCAGGATCATGCCGAAGATGCCGACCACGATCGGCGCGATGATCAGCGCCGGCCAGTATCCGATGCCCGCCAGGTTGAGCAGGAAATAGGCGCAGAACGCCCCCATCATATAGAGCGCGCCATGGGCGAAATTGATGATGTTGAGCATGCCGAAGATGACGGCCAGCCCGAGACTGAGCAGCGCGTAGAACGAGCCGTTGATCAATCCCACCAAAAGCTGCGCGTAGAGAGCTTGCATCGGTTTCGCACTCGATTTCGTGGTGACGTTATTTCGCGTCGTGACGCGAAGGTGTCGCGTGGTGACGCGAACGGAAGCCCGCCGGCACGGTGCCGGCGGGCGATCTTCGTTACTTCTTTACCAGCGGACAGGCGCTTTCCGAAAGCGGCCGGAAGGCCTGGTCGCCAGGGGTGGTCCCGATCAGCTTGTAATAGTCCCACGGTCCCTTGGATTCGGACGGCTTCTTGACCTCGAACAGATAGGCCGGATGAAGCTTGCGACCGTCGGCGCGGATCGTCCCCTTGCCGAACAGCGGGTCCTCGGTCGGCGCCGCCTTCATTTTCTCAACGACCTTGATGCCGTCATGCGGATTGCCGCCCATCGCGTCGAGCGTCTTGAAGTAGTGGATCAGACCGGAATAGACGCCGGCCTGCACCATGGACGGCATCGCCTTGTTCTTCATGCGCTCGGAGAAGCGCTTGGAAAACGCGCGGGTGTCGTCGTTCAGATCCCAATAGAAGGTTTCCGTGAAGCTCAGGCCCTGCGCCACCTTCAGGCCGAGCGAGTGAACGTCGGTGATGAACAGCAGGAGACCAGCCAGCTTCTGGCCGCCAGAGACGATGCCGAATTCCGACGCCTGCTTGATGGTGTTGGTGGTGTCGCCGCCGGCATTGGCCATGCCGACGATCTTGGCTTTGGAAGCCTGCGCCTGCAGCAGGAACGAGGAGAAGTCCGACGAATTCAGCGGATGTCTGACGGTGCCGATAACCTTGCCGCCCGATTTAGTCACGACCGCAGCGGTGTCGCGTTCCAGCGCGTGGCCGAACGCGTAATCCGCGGTCAGGAAGTACCAGGTGTCGCCACCGGCCTTCACCAGCGCCTGCCCGGTGCTGTTCGCCAGCATGTAGGTGTCGTAAACCCAGTGAATCGTGTTCGGCGAGCACTGGGCGTTGGTGAGATCCGACGTCGCCGCGCCGG
The DNA here is from genome assembly GCF_018130105.1 of Bradyrhizobium sp. AUGA SZCCT0160. Classification (NCBI taxonomy): domain Bacteria; kingdom Pseudomonadati; phylum Pseudomonadota; class Alphaproteobacteria; order Hyphomicrobiales; family Nitrobacteraceae; genus Bradyrhizobium; species Bradyrhizobium sp. AUGA SZCCT0160. The sequence goes on along the minus strand of NZ_JAFCMD010000010.1, from coordinate 134,517 downwards.
TATTGATCATAACGGCGTTCTTTTCCTTCACCAGATTGTTGACCGCCAGCGCAACGCCGGAGTTCAGCACGTCCATGAAGATGTCGACCTTCTCGACGTCGATCCATTGGCGCGCGATGGTCGTGGCGATGTCGGGCTTGTTCTGGTGGTCGGCCGAAATCACATCGATCTTCCAGCCCTTGGCGGCAAGCCCGGAATCCTCGATCGCCATCTGGGCGGCGAGCGTGGAGCCGGCGCCGCCGAGGTCGGAATAAAGACCGGAATTGTCGGTGAGGACACCGATCTTGATGTTCTTGTCCTGCGCCAACGCGCCGCTCGCGGCGAGTGTCAGCGCGGTGCCGAAAAGCAGTGCCGAAATTTTCTGTTTCATATTTTCTCCCTGAATTTTGTTTGCCGAACTATACCGATCAGACGCCAAGATAAGTGTGGAGCTTGTCCATATTGGCCTGCAGTTCCGAATTCGCGAACCCGTCGATGACCTTGCCGTGCTCGACGATGTAATAGCGATCCGCGACCGTCGCGGCGAAGCGGAAATTCTGCTCGACCAGCAGGATGGTAAAACCTTCCGACTTCAGCCGCGCGATGGTGTGCCCGATTTGCTGGATGATGACCGGTGCCAGACCTTCGGTCGGCTCGTCCAGCATCAAGAACCGCGCACCGGTACGCAGGATTCTGGCGATCGCGAGCATCTGCTGCTCGCCGCCCGAAAGCTTGGTGCCCTGGCTGTTGAGCCGTTCCTTCAGATTCGGAAACAGCTCGAAGATCTGATCGAGCGAAAGGCCGCCCGGGCGCACGATCGGCGGCAGCAGCAGGTTTTCGCGCACGTCGAGGCTTGCGAAAATGCCGCGCTCCTCCGGGCAGAAGGCGACGCCCATCCGCGCGATCTTGTCGGACGAGGTGCGCGTGATGTCTTCATTGTTGAAGCGGATAGAACCGGTGCGCTTGCCGATGATCCCCATCACCGATTTCAACGTGGTGGTTTTGCCGGCGCCGTTGCGTCCGAGCAGCGTCACCACCTCGCCGGCGTTCACGTTGAAATTGATGCCGTGAAGGATGTGTGATTCGCCATACCAGGCCTCCAGGTTCTGAACCGAGAGAACCGGAGCGCCGGTCGTCTTTGCAGGGGCTTCCGCCATCTTTACCTCAGCCATGACCGGCCCCCAGATAGGCTTCCTTGACGCGCTCGTCCTTGGACAGATCGGCATAATTGCCTTCCGCCAGCACCTGACCGCGCGTCAATACCGTGATGATATCGGAAAGGTTCGCCACCACGGAGAGATTGTGTTCGACCATCAGGATCGTGTGTTTCGCCGAGATGCTCTTGATCAGCGCCGCGATCTTGTCGATGTCCTCGTGGCCCATGCCGGCCATCGGTTCGTCGAGCAACATCATCTCCGGATCGAGCGCCAGCGTCGTTGCGATTTCGAGCGCGCGCTTGCGCCCATAGGGCATCTCGACCGCCGGTGTCGTGGCGAATTCGCTCAGGCCGACGTCGTTCAACAGCTCATGGGCACGATTGTTGAAGCGATCGAGCACGCTCTTGGAGCGCCAGAAATCGAATGAAGAGCCGTGCTGGCGCTGCAACGCGACCCGAACATTCTCCAGCGCCGTGAGGTGCGGAAACACCGCCGAAATCTGGAACGAACGCACCAGCCCGAGGCGTGCCACGTCGGCCGGCGCCATCGCAGTGATGTCCTTCCCCTTGTACAGAATCTGGCCCGCCGAGGGCTTCAGAAACTTGGTCAAGAGGTTGAAGCACGTCGTCTTGCCGGCGCCGTTCGGCCCGATCAACGCATGAATACTGCCGCGACGCACCTTGAGAGCAACGTCGCGAACGGCGAAGAAACCCGCGAATTCCTTGGTCAATCCGTGGGTTTCGAGAATGAACTCATCGGCCAAACAAACTTCCCCCATCAGCCCGCTGCGAAATCCCCTCGCGCGCGGCCAATTTTTCCCTTGTCGGGCAGGCTCTCCCGGACGCCTTGGAAACCGTCCCGGACCTGCCGCCTCCGGGCGGAATATGCCGTCAACGGCACGGATTAGGCAAGGCGGAAAGCTTGGCTAGGCCAAAGCATTAGTGCCGGTTCCAAATCCGCCCTTAGTCGAATTGCATAGCCTGCGCGAATGGCAGGGTGCCGGAGCGTCTTCCCGCCATACCCGCGCACCGGAAAGCCGCCGTTAACGGTGTTTTGCTGCAATCGGGCCTTTTCATAGAATATTACCGCCCGGAGCAGATCATCTCGCGATTTAGTCAGGCAGGGATCGCGGCCGTGGATTTCGCAAGCGCCGACCCATCAATCGTCAAATCGATCAGGCAGCGCGATTTGCTGAACACCTGGCTGCGGCTTTTTGCCCGCGAGCATTCGCTGCCGCCTGTGGATCAGTATCGGCCGGAACGGCTGGAGGATGAACTTCCCGACCTCGTCTTCTTGGACGTCGATACCAGTACGCCGCTGCCCCGCCTCACGATCCAGAGCGACGGCACGCGGATGTCGAGCGCCTATGGCCATACCGGCAAGGGCCGCTATCTGGACGAGTATCTTGGCGCAAGGCTCGCACCGATCGTGATGCCGGTCTATTACGAATGCATCGCCCGCCGCCTGCCCGCCTACACCATCGCCAATATCGATGACGTCTACGGACGTATCGTCGCCTATGAGCGGCTGCTGCTGCCGTTCTCCGACGGCGGCAACGTCACCCACATCATCGCATCGCTCAAGACCATCAGCGAGGATGGCGGTTTCGAGATCAGGAATCTGATGCGCGGAAGCGACAAGCTGCCGGTGCCCAAGCTTCGTACCATCATCGACCGCGACCTTTTCCATCGCGCGCCCGGCCGCATTCCGTCCGGCGACGTGCTCGAATTCGGCTAGGGCAATGGAATTCGAAAGTGCCGATCCATCGGTCGTGAGGTCGATCAAGCAGCGCGAGCTCCTGAACGCGTGGCTGCGCGCCGCAACCAGGCACCGGCCGCTTCCCCTTATCGATGATTTCCAACCCAACCGCGTCGGCAACGAACTGGCCGACATGATGACCCTTGACGTGGTCGGCCACGGCGACGACGCTCGCTTCCTGATCACCCAGGCGGGCACCACACTAAGCGCCACCTACGGCAGCGATCGCTTCGAGCCGGCTAAGCCGGCCAATCGCTATCTGGACAACGCGATCGGGCCGGAACGATATGCCCGCGTGGTTGCCCTTTATCGCGCCTGCCTGAAGCACAAGCGGCCGGCCTATTCGATTTCAACGGTCCAGGACGCCGACAACAAGGACGTGTCCTATGAGCGGCTGCTGCTGCCGTTCGGTCGTGGCGATGGGGTCGAACACATCGTCGGCTCCTACAAGAGCATCAGTATCGAGGGCGGCTTCAAGATCAAGAATCTGATGGGTCTCAAGCCGAAGGCCGTGCCCGTGATCCTGGTCCGGGCGATCATCGATCGCGATTTCGTGCCGAGCACCGCAAGCCGGCAGCTGTCCGACGACGTCATCGAACTGGGCTAGGCTTCTAACTCGACTAGGCCTTGCGCTTGTCCTTCGACGCCACTTCCTTGGCGTAAATATCCGGCTTGAACCCGACCAGCAATTTGCCGCCGAGATCGAGCACGGGCCGCTTGATCATCGACGGCTGCGCCAGCATCAGCGCCAGCGCCTTGCGCTCGTTCAACCCTTCTTTGTCACTATCCGGCAGCTTGCGGAAGGTCGTGCCGGCGCGGTTGAGCAGGGTTTCCCAACCAAGTTCATCGGACCATTGCTTGAGCTTGTCCTTGGCGATGCCCGCAGACTTGTAGTCGTGAAAATCGTAAGCGACGCCGTGGCTGTCGAGCCAGGTGCGGGCCTTCTTCATGGTGTCGCAGTTCTTGATGCCGTAGATGGTGATGGGCATTTCAACACATTCCAGATTTGGCGCCATTCGCTGCTGGCGAGGCGTCCGCAGGTTTCTATACAATGCAGATCAGCGAATCCATCATAGACTGACGTGTCACCCGCAGGTGAGGCCCCGCATGGAATTCACCCTTTTGTTTCTGGCAGCAAGCATCGTCATGCTGGTTGCCTGGCACGGTTCACGCGCCCTTGCGCTCGGCCTGTACGCGGCCGCCATGATCGCCTGCGTCGCGACCTATCTGCACCATGCGACCGATACGCTGAAACTGTCGTTCTGAGCCGCCCATGACCCAGACCCGCGCCATCACCCTGAATGCGCTCAGCCTCTACGCCGTCGCGCTGGTGCTGGCGGCGGCATTTGCGGCGCAGCTCCTGCTGCATGAATTGCCCTGCCCGCTGTGCCTGCTGCAACGCATCCTGTTCGCGATGCTGGCGATCGGCCCGATCCTGAACATCCGCTTCGGGCCCCGCCCAAGCCACTATGCGCTGTCGCTATTGGCAGCGGTTGCCGGCGCGGTCGCCTCGACGCGGCAGGTGCTGCTGCACATCATGCCGGGAGACCCGGGCTACGGTTCGGCCTTGCTCGGCTATCACTATTACACGTGGGCCCTGATCGGCTTCATCGCCGCCATCGTCCTGCTCGCGGCGGTGCTGCTGTTCGACCGGCAGTTCGAAGATGATGGCGGTGCATTGCCGCCGACCGGCGGCCTGTTCGCGCAGGCCGCCGTATGGCTCGTGATCGCGCTGACGGCGGCGAACGTGGCGACGACGCTCTTGGAATGCGGCTTTGGGGCATGCGCCGATAACCCGGTTGTATATGAATTGCTCAAACGGGGAGTGTAGCGGTTTGCCGAACTTGAAGCAGAATCGCCGCCATCAGGATCAGTTCTTGGCGTAAGACTCCAGGTACTCAGCTGATGGTGGAATCGGCGTGATCACATCGATCAATACGCCGTTGGGATCTTCAGTGATGAAGTGCCGCTGACCGAAGGGCTCATCGCGGAGCGGAAGCAGGATAGGCAGCCCAGCTGCACGAAGCCTGCCATATACCTCGTCGACGTCTTGAACTTCAAAATTGATCAGAACACCGCGCGCAGAGCCGCGCGCTTTCGCGGGGATCGTGTCGTGATCGCCTGCCAGGATCGCGAGGGCAACGTTCTCTTGCACTTTCGATTGCAGATGGACGTACCAGTCCGCCTCGAACGCCGGCTCGAAATCAAAGTGGGTTCGATAAAATGCCGAGGTCGCGGCGACATTGTCGACCATCAGTACCGGATAATAGCTCGTGATCTGCATCCTTGTTCTCCGCTGCTAAAAAACATACAATCTGCATGCAAACAGAAACATACAGGCTGCATGTATGCAAGTGATAAAAGGACGCAGGAGCAACGTCGACCGCAGCGCGACCACTCGTGGGAGAGTGCTTGAAGCGGCCAAAACACTTTTTATCGCAAAGGGATATGCGGCCACCGGAACGCCCGAGATTGCCACGCAAGCGGGAGTGACCCGGGGGGCGCTCTACCATCATTTCGAGGACAAAAGGGCACTCTATCTCGCCCTGGTCGAGGCTGAGTCCGCCGCTGTTGCCGCCGAGATCGAGGACGCTGCTTCGCCTGCAGACGCTCCGATGCACATGCTCCATACAGGCGCTTCAGCGTACTTGCGCGCGATGCAGAAGGAAGGACGAACTCGTCTGATCCTAATCGAGGCGCCCGCCGTTCTGGGTTTCGAAACCGTGGATGCCATCGATGCCAAACATGGCCGCCGAACTTTGTTGAATGGTCTGGAAGCGGCGATGCGCCCCTCGCCTGAAATCTCGCTCGTCGCCGTGGCCAATATCCTATCTGCGGCCTTCGACCGGGCGGCTATCGCCATCGCTGCAGGCGGTAACTTTTCCGACTACGACATGGCGCTGAAGCAACTGATGGATGGCCTTGTCGCCGAGAGATTGACTTTGACCGGCCATCGGCCCGCGTGAAAGGCATTTCACTCGAAGGCTGTTGAGCGATGTTAACCGCCCGCTTTTGGAAAGCGCGTTGCGAAACATCCAGTTGCTTACGGCCGCTTCGGAATATTCAGGCCGCGCTCCACGGCAGGCCGCGCGAGGCCGCGCTCCAGCCATGCCGGCACGTGTTTAAAACTATCGAACGCGACGAGTTCACGCGCACCATAGAAACCGATCAGGTTGCGCACCCAGCCGAGCATCGAAAGATCGGCAATGGTATATTCATCGTCCATCACCCACTGCCGGCCGCCCAGATGGGTCTCGAGCACGTCGAGCAGGCGCTTGGACTCCGCGACATAGCGCTCGAGCGGCCGCTTGTCGGGAAACTCCTTGCCGGCGAATTTGTGGAAGAAGCCGACCTGGCCGAACATCGGCCCGATCCCGCCCATCTGAAAATGCACCCACTGAATGGTCTGCCAGCGTCGCGCGGCATCCACCGGCAGCAGCTTGCCGGTCTTCTCGGCGAGGTATTGCAGGATCGCGCCGGACTCGAACAGGCCGAGCGGCTTGCCGCCGGGTCCATCGGGATCGAGGATCGCGGGTATCTTGCCATTCGGATTCAGCGACAGGAATTCCGGCGTCTTCTGGTCGTCCTTGCCAAAGTCGACGAGATGCACTTCGTAAGGCAGCCCGATCTCTTCTAGCATGATCGAGATCTTGACGCCGTTCGGTGTCGGGAGCGAATAGAGCTGAAGGCGGTCGGGATGTTTTGCTGGCCAACGTTTTGTAATTGGGAAGGCGGAAAGATCGGACATTGAAACTCGTTCTTTTCGTGGTTGTTGTTGCGGCGGTAATGTACGAACGTTGCCACGCATAACAAGGGGCGGCATCGCCAATGACGGATCATGCAACACCTGAGAAACTCGGCATGACCGACGCGGAGCTCGCGGTTCACCCGACCGTGTTCGCGGCCGATGCGCTGAAAAACCAGGTCGTGCTGGTGTCCGGCGGCGCCGGCGGCATCGGGCGGGCGATTGCCTGGCTGTTTGCGCGGCTCGGCGCGCATGTCGCCGTGGTCGGGCGCGATCAGGGCAAGCTCGATGTGCTTGTCGCCGAAATGGCCGGACGCGGCCTGAAAGCATCGGCCCACACCGCCGACATCAGGGAGCCCGACGGGGTCAACGCCCTGTTCGACGCGGTATGGTCCGCCCATGGCCGGCTCGATATTCTCGTCAACAGCGCCGGCGGGCAGTTTCCGCAAGCCGCGATCGATTTTTCGGTGAAGGGCTGGAGCACAGTCATCAACACCAATCTGAACGGCACCTGGTATATGATGCAGGCAGCCGCGCAACGCTGGCGAGACCGCAAGCATCCCGGCAGCATCGTCAACATCGTGGTCGTCACCACGCATGGGCTCTACGGCATCGCGCATTCCGTCGCAGCGCGAGCTGGCGTGATCGGGCTGTCGCGCGCTGTTGCGGTCGAATGGGCGCCGCTGAACATCCGCGTCAATTGCGTGGCGCCCGGCGCGATCGAAACCGAGGGCTGGAACGTCTACACGCCGGAGGCCCGCGCCGCCTATCCGCGTTCGAACCCGATGATGCGCGCGGGATCGCCATGTGACATCGCGGAAGCCAGCGTCTACCTCGCCGCCCCATCCGGCAAATTCGTCACCGGGGAAACGCTGACGGTCGACGGCGGCGGTCAGCTCTGGGGTGAGACCTGGACCACGGGCAAGCCGGATTATTTCGGCGGCGACAAGTGACGCGCTAGTCGATCCCGCATGCCCCGCTATCGCCTCGCCATTTTCGATTTCGACGGCACGCTCGCCGACTCGCTTCCCTGGTTTCGAACCGTTTTTCAGGACCTGATCGCGAAGTTCGACCTCGCGCCCGTCAGCGCCGAGGAACTGGAGGGATTGCGCGGACGGTCGGGTCGCGAAATCATCGCCCGCCTCAACTTGCCGATGTGGAAGCTGCCGGCCATCTCGCGCGACATGCGGCGGCGCAAGCTTGCCGCCGCAAACCAGATCTCGCTATTCGATGGCGTCCCGCAATTGCTGGCCGACCTGCGGAGCGACAGCATCCACGCCGCAATCGTCAGCTCCGACAGCGAAGCATCGGTACGCCAGGTCCTCGGTCCTTCCGCGGCGCTGATCGCGCGCTTCGACTGCGGCGCCTCGCTCTTCGGCAAGCACCACAAGTTCAAGCGCGTCGCGCGGCAGCTCGGAACAAGTCCTTCCGAAGTCCTCTGCATTGGCGACGAACTCCGCGATATCGAAGCCGCCAGGGCCGCAGGGATGGATTCCGGTGCGGTCGCCTGGGGCTACGCCCAGCCCGCCGCGCTGCAGGCGGCCGGGCCGACGCACTTCTTCCATACGTTCGAGGAGATCAAGCAAGAGTTCGCGATCGCCTGATTGAACCGTCACGCCTTTTTCTGCAGCACCGTCACATGCAGGCGACGACGGATCTCCATTCCCTGCCTTTGATAAAGCGCGATCGCTGAGGTGTTGCTGCTAAACACATGCAGGAACGGAATCTCGCCTCGATCAACGATTCCGCGGGCGACCGCGCCGAGCAGTGCCTGCGCGTAGCCGCGGCCGCGATGATCCGGGTGCACGCAGACCGCCGTCATCTCGGTGTAATTGCCGGGCTTCATGCGCTCGCCGGTCATCGCGACGAGCCGGCCATCGATCCTGATGCCGAGAAACGTTCCGAGTTCATGGGTGCGCGTGCTGAAAGGACCGGGTTTTGTCAGTTCGACCAGTGCGATCATCTCGGGCACATCGGCCACGCCGAGCGTGACGATCTCAACGCCGGGCGCCGAACTGTCCTTGGGCGTTCCTGTCATCTGCTCCCCGGTCTCAGCGAGCAGCGTTTTGAATTGATCCGGCGCGGTGACTGCGCCTGATGTAAACAGCACGGCGATCTCGGATCCGGACATCAGCGCGCCAAGGGCGGCAAAGCTTTCGGGCGACATGTCGACCATGTCCGCGAACGGCGCGATCGCAAGCGGAAAGCGCCGCGCCACGGCGCCGCCCTCCGCCAGCGCCTGCTGCCGGGTCGTCAGAGCGCTCCAGATGGGCTGATCGAGCGGATGAGTCATGGTTTTGCCGACGCACGTCCGCTCAAAGCACGCAGCCGTAATGCGCCGACGACACCAGCCGGATATATTTGTCGTGCACCGAGCCGCGCCGCACCCGCGCCGCGTCAGGCGCGCGCCAGTCTGCCATGCGCCGGGCGATCTCCTCGGGCGACACGTCGAGGGTGACGGTGCGCGCACCGGGATCGATCACGATGATATCGCCGTCGCGGACCGCCGCGATCGGACCGCCACGCGCCGCTTCCGGCGAGACATGGCCGATCAGGATGCCGTGCGAGACGCCGGAGAAGCGCCCGTCGGTGATGAGCGCGACATCCTCACCGAGGCCCTGCCCCTGCAACTGGATCGTCAGCATCACCATTTCGGGCATGCCAGGCCCGCCGACCGGACCGACATTGCGCACCACGATCACATTGCCGGCCACGATCTCCCCGGCGCGGATCGCAGCCATCGTGGCGGCCTCGGATTCAAACACCCGCGCCGTGCCGCGGAATTGCCCGTTGTCGAGCGTCTTGCCGGAGAGTTTGAGCAGGCAGCTTTCCGGCGCGAGATTGCCCTTCAGCACGCTGATGTGGTTGTTCGGTGGCGCGACGGGACTGGCCACCGGCGAAACGATCTTCTGCGGGCCGATCTGATCCAGCGTCGGCACATCAGCGAGGTTTTCGGCCAGCGTCTTGCCGGTGACCGTCATCACGTCGCCGTGCAGCAGGCCGTTGCGCAGCAACTCCTTCATCACGACGGGCACGCCGCCGATCGCATGCAGGCTTCCCATCGCAAAGGGTCCATGCGGCTGCAGGTCGGCCAGCAGCGGCACCCGTTCGCCGACCGCCTGGATGCGCTCGATGCCGACCGGCACCTGCGCCTCGCGCGCGACCGCGAGCAAGTGCAGATACATGTTGGTCGAACCGCCCATCGCATAGACGGTGGTGATCGCGTTCTCGAACGCGCGCTCGGTCATGATGTCGCGCGGCCGGATGCCGGCCTCGATCAGCCGGTACAGCGCGTCGACCGAGGCACGGGCCTGTGCACGGACGTCGGCGTGGATATCGCTGCCGGCATGGTAGTCGGCCGGATGCGAAGCGCCGCGCGGCAGCATCATGCCGATCGCTTCCGCAATCGTGCTCATCGTGTTGGCGGTGAACATCGCGCCGCAGGTGCCGCTGCCGGGCATCACGTTGCGCTCGATCTCGGTCAACTCTTCCGACGAGATGCGGCCGGAATCGTTGGCCGCGCGCGCCTCGGCGTAATCCATGATGGTCAGATTGTTGCCCTTGGCGCACCAGGCACCGAACGACACCCGGCCCGGCGAACTGGTGCCGGGATAGAGCACCAGCCCGAAGGCATTGGTCCGCGCCAGCGGCATCAAGGCGGCAGCGCCGGTCTTGTCGCATCCGGAGATCACGATCATGGCGTCGCCATGGTGCGCATAGTGCCCGATCTCGAAGCAATCAGCGACGACGTCGCGCGACGCCAGGCTGTAGCCCGCCGTCGGCGTGCCCTGCGTCAGCGCGTCCGACACCGCCGGCGCCCCCACGATCAGGCCCTGCCCGCCGCGTTCGGCGAGAATTTCGACGAGCAGATCGGTGATGGCGCGCACACGATTGTTGCAGCGATGCGCGTTGGTGTAGGCGCTGGCGATCGTCACGACCGCGCTGGTCTTCGCGGCGCGGTCCGGTTCGAAGCCGGCGGCACGCAATTCGACGCGGGCTTTCTTCCAGTAGGTGCTGCTGTCTTCAACCATTATTGTTTATTTGCCTCTTGCATGCTGATCGAACGCGCTGAGCACCGCGAGCGTCAGCGCCGTGATGCCGGTTTGAATAGTCGGCTTCGGTACCGGCGCGAACAGCGGTGAATGATTGCCGGGCAGTGGCGTCCCGGCCTTGTTTGCCGCCATCCACCGTTCCGGCTCGTAGACGCCGATATTGAACATCATCGACGGCACGCCGGCTCCCGCGAATTCGGAAAAATCCTCGCTGGTCGTGTTCGCCGGCGTCTGCCTCAGCTTTTCGCCGAACGCCGCCTTCAGCACCTTCTCGGCGGTCGCGACCACGGCGGGATCGTTGATCACGGCCTTGGTGCCTTCCGCGATCCTGATCTCCGGTTCCGGCGCATCCGACATCGCCGCGGCGGCCTTCGCCACCCGTTCGATACCCGCCACCAACTTGTTGCGCACCGCAGGTTTGAACGTGCGAATCGTCCCCAGCAGTGTTGCCTCGTCCGGGATGATATTGCCGACCGTGCCGCTATGGATCGACCCAATGGTTACAATTGCGAATTCAGTCGGATCCTTTTCACGGCTGATCACGCTCTGCACATCGACGATGAAACGCGCGGCCATCATCACGGGATCGATGGTCAGCTGCGGCATCGCACCGTGGCCGCCGCGGCCGCGGAACTTGATAAAGAGGCCATCGACGTTGGATGAGCCGACGCCGACGCGATAGCTGAGATTGCCGTAGGGAAAGCCGCCGGCATGCAAGGCAAAGGCGAAATCGGGCTTCTGAAATCGCGTGAACAGGCCGTCATCCAGCATGGCCTTCGCGCCCTGCACGATTTCCTCGGCGGGCTGCGCGATGAACATCAAGGTGCCCTTCCACTGGTCCTTCAGGCCTACCAGTGTCTTCGCCGTGCCGACCCAGTTCGCCATGTGAATGTCATGGCCGCAGCTATGCGCGATGAACGTCTCGCGGCCGTTCCAGGTGGTCTTTTCACGGCTCGCATAGTCGAGGCCGGTCTTCTCCTCCATCGGCAGCGCATCGAGCTCGGTGCGCACCAGAATGGTGGGGCCGTCACCATTCTTATAGATCGCGACCAGCCCGGTCCTGCCGACCTTCTCGGTGACCTCAAAACCAAGCGCGCGCATCTCGGCGGCGAGTCTTGCCGCGGTCTTTACCTCCTGAAACGCGAGTTCAGGATGGGCATGGAGATCCTTGTAGAGCGCATCAAGCTTTGGATAGTCCGCCTCGAACGATTTTTCGATCGCGGCCTTGAGCGCGGGAACGTTCAACTCGGCATGCGCGGGCCAGAGCGTGAATGCACAGAGCCCCGATGACAAAAGCAAGGATTTGACCAAGTGCTTCATGGCGGCGGCGCTCCCTTGTTTCCCCGGTGTTGCTCTTATCGGCAGCCTGGACGACGGCTCGTTGAGTGTCTACCCGGTTTTGCCGTCGTCAAAGCTCACGATCACGGCAGCGTTGGCGATCAGGATAGGATCATTGCCCAGATCGGACGGGATCTCGAGCCCGCCCGCAATCGCCGTCACGGTCTTGGTGCCATATGGCAATTCCTTGGCGACCGCCGCGGTATCCACCGCCTCGGGGTTCGGCACGGCGATGGTGACATCGACAAACATATCGTTGGCGGTCTTGCCCAGCATCCGGAAGAAGCCGAGGCTGGAGTGGCGGATTGCGTCCGAGACCGCGCGCTTGGCGGCCTTGGTGGCGTCGCGGCCATGAACATCAACGCCCATGCCCATTTCGGTAATACAGCGCACGCGTGCCATCAGGTTTTTGCTTTCGTTGGAGTGCGGGGGATCAGTCTCAGCGCAGAGTTTCGCGCCATGGCGGTCCGAAGGCAAGTGGGCGACTGAAAGCGACGAAGCAAACCGCTCCTTCTTGAAGCGGCGAGATGCGCAAACCGATCACTGGCGATCCCTGAGCTTCCGAACAGTCGTCGTCAGACGATCGATTTCGTCCTCCGTATTATAATAGTGAGGCGAGGCGCGCACGATCGAAGGCAATGCACGCCGCTTCGCGTCGAGAAGCGTGCTTGCAGGATCCGACGTGCTGACATTGATTCCCGCCCCGGCCAGATGCGTCTTCACGGCATCGGCCTCAAAGCCCGGGACGGAGAATGTGACGATCGCCGCCGGGTGTGGTCCAAGGTCATGGATCGTCACATCAGGAATCTGGCCAAGCCCGTTGCGCAGCAGGCCAGCCAACGTCCGGCAACGCGCGGCAATCGGCTCGATTCCAATCGCCTGCGCGTAGTCCACCGCGACGCCGAGCCCCAATCTTGCGGCGTAGTTGTTCTCCCAGGTCTCGAAGCGACGGGCGTCGGCCCTAAGCTGGTAGCGATCGGGCGCCAGCCACGGCGCGCCGAAATGGTCGATCATCGGGGGCTCGAGCTTGCCCAGCAGTTCGCGGCGCACATACAGGAATCCCGTCCCGCGCGGACCGCGCAAGAACTTGCGTCCCGTCGCCGAAAGCATGTCGCAGCCGAGCGCCGCGACGTCGACCGGTATCTGTCCGACGGCCTGACACGCATCGAGCAGATAGGGAATTCCGTGCGCCCGTGCGATGCGGCCGACGGCGGCCGCGGGATTCACCAGGCCGCCATTCGTTGGCACCCAGGTGATCGCGATCAGACGTACGCGATCGTCGAGCATCCGCTCCAGCGCTTCCGCATCCAGCACGCCATTTGCGTCATCAGGGATGATCTCGATCACCGCCCCGGTGCGCTTGGCGACCTGCAGAAACGCAACATAGTTCGCCGCGTATTCGGCCCGCGCTGTCAGGATGCGATCGCCGTCGCGCAACGGCAGGGCGTAAAACGCCATTTGCCACGCCACAGTGGCATTTTCGGTCAGCGCGATCTCATCCCTGGCGGCGCCGATCAGACCGGCAACACTGTCGTAAACGCCGTCAAGGCGTGCTGCAGCCTCGGCGGCGGCCTCGTAGCCCCCGATCTCGGCCTCCCGCCTAAGATAGTCTGTCATCGCCTGCAGCACCGGCAAGGGCATCAGGCCGGCGCCGGCATTGTTGAGGTGGACACGGCTGATGACACCGGGCGTCTCAGCGCGAAGGCGTTCAAGATCAATGGACATGGGCAATCCGGTTTCAGACGAACCGAGGAAGCCTACCAGACCAGCCCTGCCCCCGGAGGGGTGGATTGGGCCGTGCGAAAAAAGAAACAGACCGTGTCGGAATCCTGTCCCCTCGTTCGTCCACCCCATGAGCCCACGCCGACGACGGCCCAGTAATCCTCACTGATCTGCCTGTCGACCCTGCCCGGACCATCCTCTCCCTCCAAAGCCACCGAGCCTGCCGATTCACCTCAACCGACAAGGACATCCGTCATGACTTCCATCACGCCGTTCCTCTGGTTCGACAACAACGTCCCCGCGGCCGTCGCCTTCTACAAATCGGTGTTTCCCAATGCCAAGGTCGAAATCGTCAATGACTTCATGGCGAGTTTCGAACTCGAGGGGCAGAAGTTCAACGCCCTCAATGGCGGCCCCAAGTACAGATTCAACGAGGCGGTCTCCTTCTTCATCAGCGTCGAGACCCAGGAAGAGGTGGACTATTTCTGGAGCAGACTGACCGCCGACGGCGGCGAGGAATCGCAATGCGGATGGCTGAAGGACAAATTCGGCCTGTCCTGGCAGGTTGTGCCCACGGCGCTGGGCCGTTACCTCGGCGATCCCGATCGCACGAAGGCCGATCGCGCCATGCAGGCCATGATGAAGATGCGAAAGATCGTCATTGCCGACCTCGACAAGGCATTTGCCGGCTGATCCCCTCAGCAAGGTGATCAATCTAACAACGAACCCGGGCGTGCCAACACGCGCCCGGGTTTTGTCTGGTTATGCCGAGGCCGGCACCGTCGCCGCTTGAGCGTTCGCATTCGTCTTGGGGAACGGCTTGAAGGTCATCGCGATCAGGAACGCGCCCAGTCCCATGGCCCAGGAGCCGACGTAAAGCCACGTGTAACTGCCAAGGGTATCGTAGATCAGGCCGCCGGCCACCGGCCCCGTGGCCATGCCGAGGCTGCCGGCCATCGCCGTGCCGCCGATCACGGTGCCCATCATCTTCAACGGGAAATTCTCGCGCGCGATCGCGGCGTATAGGGGCATTGTGCCGGCATAGATGAAGCCGAACACCGCCGCCACCGCATAGAAGCCGGCAAGGTCGCGGACGAACACATAGGCCAGCGCGCCGAAGGCCTGCACCAGCAATCCCGCCACAAGAACGCGCTTGGCGCCCAGTTTGTCGCCGAGGATGCCGAACGCGATGCGGCCGCCGAGCCCCGTGAGCCCTTCGAGGCTGTAGATCGAAACCGCCGCGATCAGCGGGATACCGCAGCTGACGGCATAGCTGACCGTATGGATGATCGGTCCGGAATGGGTGGCGCAGCAGAAGAAATTCGTCAGCAGCAGGATCGCGAACTGGGGCGACCGCACCGCTTCGCTCACCGACATCTCGGTTTGCTGCTCGCCGTTTGCCGGGACACTGGCGCTGGCCGCCGCGAGCGCCGGCGGGCGTCGCACCAGGAGCGACACTGGAATCATGATGACGGCAACAATCGCAGCCACGATCTGCAGTGTCGTTCGCCAGTCATGGAACGAGACCAGCCAGGCCACCAGCGGCGCCATGGTCATGGGCGCGATCCCCATGCCGGCCGACACCAAGGACACCGCGAGGCTGCGATGGGTATCGAACCAGCCGGTGACGCAGGCCATCATCGGCGCAAAGATCGCAGCAATCGCGCCGCCGACCAGAACGCCGAATGCGAACTGGAACACCAGAAGCGAAGTCGCTAGGCTTGCGAGCAACAAGCTTGCCGCCAGCACCAATGATCCGGTCAGCACCACCGGCAACGGCCCGAACCGGTCCGACAGGTTGCCCCAGAGCATGCTGCAGCACGCCATCGCCAGGAAACCGACCGTCATCGCGCTCGATACGCCGGCGACCGACCAGCCGGTATCCCGCGTGATCGATTGCAACAGCACCGGCAGTGAAAACATCGCCCCGATCGCGACACAGCCCAGCGTGCCGCCGGCCGCGACAATCACCCATCGATAGCGGGAATGGTCCATTGCAAATCTCCGTTTTGGCGCTTCTTTGTTCAAGACGTACGAGAAGCGCCAAAGGCGACATGATCAGGATAATTTTTTAAGGGCACGCCTTTTAAAGACCCGTGGCCAGTTCAGGAACTGGCAGCAGGTGGCATCTTGTCGAATTTCGGCAAGGCCGGATCGAGATCATCCCAGGCATGGCTGCGTATCCCGTAGGTCACGGCCTGCGGCTTGAACCGGGCGGGATCGTCGAGGCTCGCCGCGTGCACGGTAATGACATCCGGCATCGCCGTGTAGGTCAGATGGACCGGTGACCCGCAGGCCGGGCAGAAGCTGTGCGTCTTCACATTGCCGCTATCGGCAACGACGTCGCAACGCGCCGCCTTGCCTTCGAGTTTTACGTTCTTCCTGTCCATGAAGGTCAGATAGGAGCCGTGCCCGGTGCCGCTCCTGTGCTGGCAGTCCAGGCACTGGCAGTGGTTCATGAAGACAGGTTCGCTGGAAATTTCATAACGGATCGCGGCGCAGGCGCAGCCACCGGTAAAAACTTTGCTCATGTTGTTCCTTTTCGTGGAGGTGATGCGAGGTAATCTGGATTTCGAAAGCAGGATCAGCACCGGTCAACACCATTTCACCGATGAGAAATCAGCTTCAGCCATGGCGCCAGATGAAAGGCGCTCATCAGCAAATACATCGGAACCATTCCGCTCAGCGGTGACGCCGGCGAACACAACGCCTCCACCGCTCCGCCGCCAAGAACGGACGTGAGCAACGCCATGATCGCGAAGGTCGGCGCGGCCGCGAGGTATAGAAATTCGGCGGCGCCGGTCGCGGCCGCATTGCCGTTGTTGCGAGGAATCGCACCGGTGCTGCGTGCGACGGCATGCGTCTCACTCATGTCCTTCTCCTGCGTTACTGCTAGCTGGCTGCTCCCGCTCGCGCAGCACTGCGCGAGCGGTGGCTGACGTCGCCGGATTAGCCGCTTTGCTTGCGCATGGCGGCCTCGCCGGCGTCCGACACCTCGACCCACTTTTTATCGGGCGCGGCGTTCGGGACGTAGCTGTCGTGCCAGTTCCACCATTTGTAGGTTGGCGTCTGCGGCGTACCTTCCGGAGAATCCTCCCAGATCTCCTGGCGGCCAAGCGGCGTGATGTCGAGGTAGTTCCAGGTGCCGCCCATCTGCTCGTCGCCGCGGTTGTTGATGAAGTAGGTCCGGAAAACCTTGTTGCCGTCGCGGATGAACACGTTGGTGCCGTGCCATTCGTCGACGCCGAAGTCTTTGTCGAAGCTGTCGGTGACGGTGTACCAGGGCATATCCCATTCCATCCGCTTTTTCAGCCGCGCGATGTCCACCTGCGGCGCGCGCGAAACGAAAACGAGCGTGGTATCGCGCGCGTTCAAATGAGCGAGGTGGGCGACCTGATCGGCCACCATGGAGCAGCCGCGGCACGCATGCTCGGGCCAACCATGCACGCCAAGCTCGTAGAACGCGCGGTAGACGATCAACTGGCGGCGGCCGTCGAACAGGTCGACCAGGCTCGCTCTGCCACCCGGTCCTTCAAACGCGTACGTCTTCTCCACGGCCATCCACGGCATCCGCCTGCGCTCGGCCGCCAGCGCGTCACGGGCACGGGTATTGGCTTTTTCCTTCACGAGCATCTGCTGGCGCGCAGCTTCCCACTCCATTGCCGAAACGACATGCGTCTTCATTGCCTGAATCATGGCTAGCCTCCTGTTTGGTGCGATGCTTGTTGCGGTCGGCGTCGTGCTGCGGCGTCAGGCCGGCAGCCGCCGGTCGTATTCCTTTTGCAGTTTGCTCCAGCCTTCCCAGAACGGCGCCGGCTCATTGCCGGATGCGCGTGCGACAAGGACGTCGAGATGCATATGCCAGCCGGCGCTGACCTTGAGCATGGTCGAACGATCGGGCAGACGGCGATGGATCACCGTGAGCAGCACGCCCTGCCCTTTTGGCTCCAGTTCAAACGTCACGTCGCCGCTGTTGTTCCAGGCGATGGAAAGCTTGCGCATCGGATCGAGTTCGGTGATCCGGCTTTGCATGCGGTGTTCTTCGGGAAAATCGGCCGGCCGCGGACTTGGCGGATCGTTGAGCTCGCCGTTGCGCCAAACGAATTCGACGGGCGCGCCAACCTTCATCTCCATCACGCCTGCCGCCAGCCATTTGCGGCGCAGGTCGCTGTCGGTGAGATAGGCCCAGATGCGCTCGATCGGACCGGGCAACAGCCGCTGGATCTTCAGCGTGGTGGGTTCGATCAGCGTGCCGTAGGCATCGGGTGTCTTCGCATCCATCGTTCTACTCCTTCACGTCTTGCTTTTCTTTGCCGCCGCTTCGTCTTCGGCGCGCAGCAGGGATTCCAGCGCGTCGAGTTTTTCAGTCCAGAAGCGCTCATAACGCCGCAGCCACTCATTGGCTTCTGCTAGCCGCGCCGCTTCCAGGCGGCACAGATGGGTGCGGCCCTGGATCGTGCGCTTCACCAGCCCTGCGTCCTCCAGCACCCGCACGTGTTTCGACGCACCCGCAAAGCTCATGCTGAACGGGGTCGCCAGTTCCCCAATCGTGAGTTCGCGTTCCGCGAGCTGGCCAAGCATGGCCCGCCGGGTGGGATCCGCGAGGGCATGAAAGACGGCATCGAGATGGGTCTCTTGTTCAACCATGTAGTTTAACATAGTCGTGCAGTCCGGATTGTCAACCGATCGGTTTAACTTCTTTGTGATCGAGTTCCGAAGGTCTAGCCGCCCGGCACGGTGTAGACGTCGCAGGGAGCGGCGATGCCGCGCAGCGGATGCGTTCCGAGCGGGATTAGTTTTGCGGAGAGCTCGCGAGCGACCGCGCCGGAAATCAAAACCGTCCGGCCGAGCGGCCGGCACAGCCCCTCGAGCCGGCTGACCAGATTGACGGCGGGACCGATTGCGGTGAAATCCAGCCGGTCCGCCGCGCCGATATTGCCCCACAGAATTTCACCGAGATGCAGCGCGGCGCCGAAGCTGAGAGATGGCAGCCCCTGCTCTCGCCGCGTCTCATCGAGATGTGCCATTCCGGCCTGGGCTGATGTGACCGCGCGCAGCGCGGCGGTGCAGGCATCGCCGGGATTGTCGCCGATAACCGGAAAGATCGCCAGCATGCCGTCGCCGATGAATTTCAGCACTTCGCCGCCGAAGGCGTGAACGGCACCGGCCATGCAATCGAACCAGGCATCGAGCGCGGTGATGACGGAAGCCGGCGGCGAAGTCTCGGACAGCGCGGTGAAACTGCGTAGATCCGCATAGAGCAACGCGGCACGGATGGTTTCGCCGACATCACGCCGCAATGGTCCTGCCAGAACGCGCGCCGCACTGCGCCGGCCGAGATAGGCCTCGAGCGTTGCGGTCAGCGTCGCGCGCGCTGAAAGGGCGGCGAGTGGTGCGGCGGCAAAACGGGCGGCCTCGCGCAACCGGGCGATCTCCGCTTCCGTGAACTGACGCGGCCCGATCCATGAGAGCACAGGTCCATCCGGTCCCGGGCCCACGACGTCTTCGTGCACCATTCCGCCCGCGAGCCCGGCCAGCCAGTGGCGGCCGGCATCACCAGCGGAATCCTTCTGTCCTGCATTTGCGAATCCCGCCGGCGCGAAACCTACAGCCTCGATCACCTCGCCGTTGTCGGCCCGCCATAGCCAGGTACGACGGGCAATGATCGGATGCGGGACCGCGAGCGTCAGGGCGCCACCGGCGAGCGGCAATTTATCAGCGATCAAATGCGCACCGAGTTCGGCAAGGAACCGGTCCGCACCCGGTGCAGCGCCCGCCGCATCCACCAGCCATGTCAGCGTCGAATTGAGTTGCATGGGCCGATCATGTGGCAGCGGCGCGTCATTGTCATCAACCGCCCTTGGTAAATCCGCGCGCGGGCATATGTTCGCATCGGTCGCACCTTCTTCATGCCAACGAGCAACGAGGTTTTCGATGACTGAAGCGTTCGTCGTCCAGCGCGAGACCCACATTGCGGCGCCCCGCGCCAGCGTGTTCGCCTTCCTCACCGATCCCGACAAGATCGTGCAATGGATGGGCACCGAGGCGACGACTGAGATGCATCCGGGCGGGCTCTATCTCCTGAAAGGCGTCGGCAGCGCTACGGCGCGCGGCGCATTTCGCGAAGTCGTGCCGGTGCACCGCCTCGCCTACAGTTTCGGCTGGGAAACCAACGACGAGGTGCCGCCGGGATCAAGCCTGATCGAAATCGATCTGATCGAACAGGATGGCGGCACGCTGCTGCGCATGACCCATAGCGGTCTTCCCAATGAAGCCACCTGCGCCAGCCATGACAAGGGTTGGGCGCATTACCTCGGCCGGCTGACATCAGTCGCCGCCGGCCGCGATCCCGGTCCTGATTGGGGACCGAACGGCACGCGCAAGCCGGCGTGACGGCTCACCCCGCGTCATCCTCGTCAAGCGACTGGCTTGGGAAGATCAAGCGCCGAGCGCAGGCGGCTGACACCCGCCGGTAGAGCGCCGCGTCGCGTGCCGGCGCCAAGTCAATCCAATAACTTCATGAAGTTGCGCTTGCGATCGAAACGCGCTTTGAGCCCCAGGACATAATCCGCCTGCTCTTTTTTGCTGCGCATGGTCGCCATGCGCGCGATCAATTTTGCTGCCTCCGCGTAAGCTGCATTGCCACCAGTATTGACAAGCAAAACAACGCGTTCGGCATGAACTTCAAGTGCCTCACGCGGATGCGTCGCCTCGCTCGCCCTGGCAAGTTCGTCCTTCAAGGCCGGCGACGAGCCGTGTTTCCGCGCCACCGCCCAGGCTGCATCGAACATCTTCTCCTGCATCCATATTCGGATGAGAAGATCGGACGGCTGAAACCAATGGAATCGCGCGCCTGAGGCCTGCTTGGCCTCCAGGAAGCTGACAGCGCGAGCGCGGGTTTCCTCGCCGCCGAATTTGCGCAGCCGCCAGTAGAGATGGAGCGACGGCGTCTTTTCGAAAGCACGCCACAGGTGCGCCTCGGCATTTGCGCTTCGACCTGCCTTCGAAAGGGCGTCCGCTGCGAAGAGTACGAGCCGCTCGTCCGGCCGCTCATCCTCGAACACCCAGAGTCCCTCCTCAGCACGGCGAACGGCCTCTTCCTCTCGCCCGTGCAAGCGGCAGAATTCGGCGACTTGCAGATAGTCCCACTGGGACGCACTCGGCAAGGTGCTGATCCCGGCGATGAAGAAACAGGGCTATGGCGGCGGTTTCGCCGCGGCGCTGATGGCGTCGGCCTGCGTCAACGGGCCGATCATCCCGCCCTCGATCCCGCTGGTCATCTACGGGCTGTCCGCGGGAAAAGGCGTCTCCATCATTGCGCTGTTCCTCGGCGGCATCGTGCCGGGCATCCTGCTTGCGCTGTCGCTGATGGTCGCGGCCTACTGGATCTCGGTGAAGCGTAACTACCCCGTCTCGGAAGCCGTGCCGATCCGGCAGATTCCCCGGCTGTTCCTGCCGGCAAGCTGGGCGCTCATGATGCCGGTGATCATCCTGATCGGCGTCACCGGCGGCATCGTCACGGTCACCGAAAGCGCCACCATCGCCGTGGTCTACGCCGCGTTCATCGACTTCTTCATCTACCGGGAGCTCAGCCTCAGGACGATCTGGCCGATTCTGATCCAGACCGCCCTCGACACCGCGCTCGTGATGTTCGTCATCGCGCTGTCATCGGGCTTCGGCTGGCTGCTCGCGGTGTCGGGCACGCCGCGCGCGCTCGCGAGCTGGATCGGCTCCCTCTCCTCGGATCCGACGATCATCCTGATGATGATCAACGTCTTCCTGCTCATCATCGGCATCTTCATGGAGCCGCTGCCGGCGATGTTCATCCTGATCCCGGTGCTGGTGCCGGTGGTCCAGGCCGTCGGCATCGACCTCGTCCATTTCGGGCTGGTGATGGTGTTCAACCTCTGCCTCGGGCTGATCACGCCACCCGTCGGCATCCTGCTCTATATCTGCGCCAACTTCGCCGGCGTGAAACTGGAAGAAGAGAGCCGTGAACTCGGCCCCTTCCTGGGCGCCGGGGTCGCGGTGCTGATCATCATCTCGCTGTTTCCCGCGACGGTATTGTGGCTACCGAGACTGCTTGTGGGCTACGGCCAGTAGAGGCAACGGAGGTGCCCGATGGAGCGCCTCCGCATCAGCGATCCGCCAGTTTGCATCCCGGCTGCGGCGCGATCTGGCCCAGCGCACGGACCGTGACGAGTTCGCTCCCCTGCGTCTTGGCGATAAACATGTTCATCGTCGCGTAGTGGTTCTGGTCGATCGTCACTGGCCCGGTCGGCGATGGAAAGACGAGCCCCGCCATCGCGTCGATGATGGCCTCCTTGTCGACCTTGCCGGCCTTCTTGATCGCGCCCCTGAGCGCGATCAGCGTGTTGTAGTGCGTCATGACGTAGTTCGACACCAGAACGTCCGCGCCGCCCTCGGCGCGAACCTTGGCGACAAACGCTTTGAGGGCGGGGTCATCGCTGGTCGCGACCGACGGCACCGCCGTGTGCATGTTCTGGCCCTTGCCGCGAAAGATGCCGAGGTCGATTTCGGACAAGCCGAGGAACGCGACCGTCGTCTCCTTGAACAATCCCTTGTCGTCGGCCTGCCGGATGAAATCGATGCCGTCGCCTTTGAGCGCAAACAGCAGCACCCTCGGCTTGGCCGCCGCGACCTGCGCGATCAGCGGGGTGAAATCCGTCTCGGTGCCCAGCGTATATTGCGTGCCGACGATTTTGCCGCCGAGCTTTTCAATGAGCGGCTTTGCGATGTCGAACATCTGATGCGGCCAGACCCGGTCTGCGCCCAGCAGGAAATAAGTATTGCCGAAGCTCTGGTTCATATAGGGCAGCAATTGGCCCATGTCCTGGTTGGGTACGGTCGAGAACGAGAAGACATAACGGCTGCATTTGCCGCCCTCATAATTGGTGGCGTAGAGCAGCGGCGTTTTCGAGCTCTCGGCAATTGGTACGACCGCATTCAGGTTTGCCGAGGTGATCGGGCCGACCACCGCGACAACGCCATCGCTCTCGATCAGTTTGCGCATCGCGGCCTCGGCGGAGGCCGGCCGTGTTTTGTCGTCGGCGTACATCACCTCAACGGGTCTGCCGAGAATGCCGCCCGCCGCGTTGATTTCCTTGGCCGCGAGGTCGAGCCCGAGCTTGGCCTGCTGGCCGTAAAGCTCGACGCCGCCGGAAAACGGCAGCACCGCGCCGACACGGATCGGCTCGGCGGCATCGACGCTGCTGAGGCCTGCGCCACAGACCAGCAGCGCGAGCGCCATTCGTTTGATCGACCGCAACGCCATACGCGTCCCCTCCGCAACCAAGAATCAGTTGGGGACGAGCCTACAAGGGATCCGTTAGGCGCGCAGCCGCGCCGACTTACGCCGCCGCGAGCCACCGGGTCGTAAACTCGTTCGCTTTGAGGCGACCAACCAGCGCCGAGAGTTCCTCGACTCACCCGATGTCAGGTCGGTTTATCAGCGGCTGAGGCAGGTCTTCGATGCAAGCAACGATGACATGGGCGAAGTCTTCCATTTTCACCCCTCCGATTTGGGTTTCAAGCGACCGCCCACCCTCTGCATCGATGAAAAGGTAGTTGCGGCTGGGAAACGAAGCGACCGCAGCAATCACAACCACACACTGCCAAAAATAAGGTTCGACCTCGCACACAACCTGCACCGTGCGGCAATCCAGTCCTGCTTGAACTATCGTGTTGACCATGGATGCCGACATTGCCGGCTCAAATGTCGAATCGATACGTAGTTCCAGCCTGTCCGACTCATGATTGACCGGAAGGAGGCCTAGCAAGAGGCCGCCGCTCAGCGCATCCTGATCGACGAGGTAGAAGCCGGCCCTCGTCAAGGTAAGACTCAGCGTTCCGATTTGTGACACTACCGAGTCAAGACTCGCTCCAAATTTTCCAAGATAAACAAGGCTACGGGAGAATACACCGGGATCAGAGTCTTCCAGGCCCGTTGAAATGTGATCCGTCATGATCACGACCGCCTGCAACACATGAAGAAGGCAATAATAGAATGGCTCGGTTCTCGTCCTGCGCTTCAGTTCGATTGCTGTCGCGAGATGTTCGATAACCGACCGCAGCAGCGCTCGAAACTGCGAAGTGTGGTCCGGCGACCGTTCGGGAATTATCTGTTCGATTTGAATCAGGACTTGCCGAAGTTCGTCCGTCGCACTCGCGTCGGTCTTCAGAAGTTCGATTGCACGATTCATGAGAGTCAAAAGCGCAGCGATCGGTTCGTGCGCCAGCATCATGGCAGGAATATCGGCAGTGGTTTCTCCGGGGCGTGGCGACAGAATTGCGCTTGCGAATATCCCCCGATTCCATTCATCTGAAACCGACGCCTCGGCCTCGCTTTCGCCGAGGCGTACACCCAGTGGAGCTTTAGCCATGTCGACCGCCTCACGACTGAAGCGCAGTGCCGACTCGATGGTCGATTCGTTACGTCGACGACGCAGTGCCCAGGCGCACAATGGTGAACCGGCGCCGCCGGATTCAACAAAGGTCGACGGTGCGTCATTAATAACCATAAAGGATCCCGGCGTGGCTTCCGGCGAATGACCGCGTGCAGCACTTAGCAATCCCCAAGCCTCCACCTCCTTCAGGCAATAGTTCGATGCTGCGTAGTTGCTGGTGACGAACGCGTGCATCTCTTCCGAGGCGCCGAGATTACGCCACAAGAAACGGCGGTTTGTATCGCCCCGAGGACGTGCCCAAATATCGAGGAATATCGTCGGCCGGGGCTTGCCATACAGATCCATCAACGCCCGTTTGCAGTCCGGACCACGATGGCTAAGAAAAACGCCTCCAACCCGCCGCATCTGCGAATGCAGGCCGAGGTGCATGACATCCTTGGCATCGAGGTATCGCGCATCAGGCGTAAGATCGCCGGCGTTGACGGCGCGCCTGGCGCGATCTTCGGTCTCATGTCCGAAGTCCCGCAGTCCTTCGGCACAAGCCTCCGCGATTATTCCCTGATCCGGCTCCGTCAATCCACGCAGGCGTGCATCCCGGTAGACATGCAGGGCGTTGATAATGCCCATTCGATTGAGTTGCTCGCCGGCCCCACGCCGGTTCTCAAAGATTTCTCCCATGCTCACGAACCGCATCATGGCTTGTCGAAGTTCCATGACATCTTCGAGTTGATGCCACGCGGCGCTCAGCCAAACGCACAGCTGCCAAAGTGCCGGGAAGTGCTGACGTTCGAGAGCGTCGATCGCCAACTCTCGGTCCCATTGGCTGATTGGGAGCGCAATCTGTCCATCCAGGATTTCCTTGAGCTTCTCCAGGACAACAAGACAGTCGGTCACGGCCATCCCGGCGTATGGATCATAGCTCCCCCCACCGTCGACAACGGGGCGGCACCGCTTGATGATCTCGGTCGCTGTAGTGTAGATCGCACGCATGCACTCATCGCTCCACGCTGCGATTGCCTCGTAGCACGGCGCATTTTCCGGGCTTGCCTCTTTGGCTTTGGCTTCGAAATTGGCCTTGGCCTCAAACAGATGAACAAGAATTGCGGTAAGACTACCCGTTGCCGCGAGATTGGCTCGGGCATCGATCAAAATCATCTCTTCCGGATTGAGATTCTGGCGAGGCTCGGCAGCGCCGCTTTGCTTACCCTTGCCGAAAAATTTATTCCACATCGCGCGGCCCCCTAACACACGTAGGGGTAGCACATTTGGTCGATCATATAAATGGATTCTGGCGCAGATTCCTGCCGGTCCGACGGGATGATCTGGGTGTCAAACTCTCATTTCACATCCTCATGCATGCGTATTAGTGAGCCCGTCCTGGTTGGTGTTCTTCATCCGGTCAGATTTGAATACGCGGTCACCCGCCTCGTAAACTCGCTCGCTTTGAGGCGGCTGACCAGCGCCGAAAGTTCCTCGACCTCCGATGCTGTCAGATCGGTCAGCGGCGAGCGCACCGGGCCGGAATCACGGCCGATCACTTTCATCCCTGCCTTGATCATCGAGACCGCATACCCGCGCTTGCGGTTGCGGATCGCAAGCAGCGGCATGATGAAATCGCGCAAACCGGCCTGGACGGTTTCGCGGTCGCGCCGCCGCACGGCCGCGTAGAATTTGGTCGAGAACTCAGGCACGAAATTGAACACGGCGGAGGAATAGGTCGTGACGCCCATTTCGAGATAAGGCAGCGCGAAGGTCTCGGCGGTGGGCAATCCGCCGACATAGGTCAGGCGGTCCCCCATGCGTAGATAGATCCGCGTCATCTGTTCGATGTCGCCGACGCCGTCCTTGAACCCGACGAGGTTCGGGCAGCGCTCGCAAAGTCTTGCGATCGTGTCCTCGGTGAGGATGGCGTTGTCGCGGTTATAGACGATGACGCCGAGGCTGGTCGACTTGCAGACCGCCTCGACATGCGCGGCCAGCCCCGCTTGTTCGCTGAACACCAGGTAGGGCGGAAGCAGCAGGATGCCGTCCGCACCGGCCCGCTCTGCGGCGCCAGCGAGTTCGGTCGCCATCGCCGTGCCATAACCGATGCCGGCGAGCACCGGTACGCGACCGGCGGTCTGCTGCACCGCAGTTGTAACGACGTCGACGACTTCCGCCGGCGTCAGCGAGAAGAGTTCGCCGGTGCCGCCGGCCGCGAACAGACCGGCCACCTCATAGCTGCACAGCCAGTCGAGATTGGAGCGATAGCGCGCCGCGTCGAATTTGTTGGCTGCGTCGAATGGCGTGACGGGAAACGACAGCAGCCCGTTGCCGATCGTCAGTGCCATTTCCTTCGGGGTCATTCTGCTCATCGCTGCGGTCCTCGCTGTGAAGACCTCAGGAGTAGACCGGGACTGATGCCGCCGCAGACCAATTGCTGGATCGAATGATCCATTGATTGGATGGCTCAGGCTCCAGAGCCTTTTCCGTTCCGATGCATCGGAACGGGGCTCTGGCTTCTTGATTTGACGCGTTTTCTTAACGCGAACCGGTGTCCACTTCGCTGGAAAACGCTCTGCCGGCCAGGTCGCGGGCGATCGCCGCGATCACCGGCAACAGCGGATTGTCATTGTCGTCGCGCCAGACGAAGTAGAGTTCGGCCGCCCGTTGCTGGTCGTCCGCCAGCGGCCGAAGCGCGACGCCCTTGAACTGCAATTTCTCGGCCGCTTCCGGTACCAGCGCCACGCCGACGCCGGCTTGCACGATGGCCAGGATCGAATGGATCTGCGCGAGGTGCTGGACATAGACCGGCGCCAATGCGGCGCGTGAAAACAACTCCACCAGCAGGTCGTGGAAGTAACGGGCCTCATAGGGTGCGTAGGTGATGAACGGTTCGGCCGCGAGATCAGCCAGATCGATCGTCGCCGCCCCGGCGAGCTTGTGCCCGGCCGGCACGGCCGCGATCATCCGTTCGGCCTTGACCCGAAAAAACTGCAGGCCGCTGCGCGGGATCGGCGGCCGCAACAGGCCGATATCGATTTCGCCGGCACCGAGACGCTTGAGTTGGTCGCCGCTGACCATTTCCTTGAGGATCAGCTCGACGTCAGGCAATTGCTGGCGGCAGGCCGCGACCAGCTCCGGGACATAACTATAGGAAGATGCGGCGGTGAAGCCGATATTGACCGAGCCGGCCTTGCCATCCGCTACGCGCCGCGCCAGCAGCGCCGCGCTCTCCGTCAGCTTCAGGATCAGCCGCGCCTCGGTCAGGAAACTTTGTCCGGCCGGCGTCAGCCGGACCAGGCGATTGCCGCGCTGAAGCAGTTTTACACCCAGGATCCGTTCGAGAATCTGGATCTGCCGGCTGAGCGGCGGCTGCGTCATGTTCAGCCGGGCAGCGGCGCGGCCGAAATGCAGTTCCTCTGCCACGGCCACGAAGCAGCGCACCTGACTCAGTTCGAACATTCCACTCCCTTTATTCTTTGCCGCATACCGGCTCCCAGCTCGCCAGCCTAGCGCAAGTCCGCGATTTGATCCAAAATTGGTATCGGACCATCCTCATTCTGGTTCGCTATTGGATCGGTCATCGCCTATCGTGCCATCAGCGCGGCCAAAGACCGCGATGCGCGACGCCGCAGAGCGCTTGCGCGAATTCGACCGGAGGAGAAACCATGCTTCCACGTTTCGGGCGCCGTGCCGCCCTCGCCGCCGCCGCAGCCATCCTGTTCAGCCAACTGCCGGGCACAGCTTCCGCCCAAAATTTCGACCGGCCAGTGCGCATTATCGTGCCGTTCGCGCCCGGCGGAACCTCGGACATCCTGGCGCGGCTGATCAGCCCAAAACTGTCGGCGGCGATCGGCCAGAGCGTGGTGATCGAGAACAAGCCCGGCGCGTCCGGCAACCTCGGCGCCGACACCGTCGCCAAGGCGACGCCTGACGGCACGACCCTGCTGCTGACCGATCTCGGTTCGCTCACGACGGCGCCCAGCCTGTTTTCCAACCTGACCTATAGTCTCGAAAAGGACCTCGCCCCGGTCACGATGGTGATGTTCGGCCCCTATGTACTGGCCGTGCATGAATCGATCCCGGTCAAGACGGCGGCGGAACTGATCGCCTATGCCAAGGCCAATCCCGGCAAACTCGCCGTGGCCAATTCCGGCGTCGGCGGTGCCAATCACATCACCGCCGTGGTGATGCAGAAGGAACTCGGCATCCAGTTCAAGCACGTGCCCTACAAGGGCGGTGCTGCCGCCACCCGCGCCGTCGTCGCCGGCGAAAGCGGCGCCCTCATCAATGGTGCCTCAGCCACCCTTCCCTTCGTAAACAACAAGCAGTTGATCGGTCTGGCGGTCACCGGCGAGAACCGCGTCCCCTCCGCGCCTGACGTGCCGACGTTCAAGGAAGCCAAGCTGCCCGGCGGCGAGTTCGGCACCTGGCAAGGCATCGTCGTGGCCAGCGGTACGCCGCCGGCAGTGATTGCCCGGCTCAATGCCGAGATCGGCAAGATTCTGGAGACACCCGAGATCAAGGCAAAGATCGCCGAACAGGGCGGCGAGGTCCGCGCCGGCAGCACGGATGCGATGGCAACCTGGCTGAAGGATTCAACAAAGCGCTGGGGCGACATCATTCGCGAAGCCGGCATCAAGGGCGAATGACGCGATCGATACCGGCGAAGCGAGGCTTGCGATGAACGCCCGCCGAACGGATTGGCAGGACCTGCTCTTCGGGCTGTTCCTGATCGCTGTCGCTGGCATCGCGCTGGCGGCGACGCGCACCTTGTCGGGCGGCACCGCCGCCGACATGGGGCCTGGCTACATGCCGCGCGCCATCGCCATCATGCTGCTGGGCTTCGGGCTCTGGTTCGCCGTCCGCGGCCTTCGCCGCCCCTTTGTCGGGATCGCGCCAGTCCGGCTGCAACCCCTGCTCGCGATCACGGCGTCGGTAGCCGTGTTCGCACTGACAGCCACGCGCTTCGGCCTTGCGCTGTCGTCCTTTGCCGCAATCCTGATCGCCAGCCTGGCGACGCGGGAAGCGCGGCCGATCGAGACCCTGCTGTTCGCGCTGGGGCTCTCGGCGGCCGCGGTGCTGCTCTTCGTCAAGGCGCTGGCCTTGCCGGTGCCGATCTGGCCTGGAGCATGGTTCTGACATGGAGCTGTTCGACAATCTGCTGATGGGGCTCTCGACCGCCCTGCAGCTGAAAAATCTGCTGTTCTGCCTGATCGGCGTCGTCATCGGCACCGCGATCGGCGTGCTGCCCGGCATCGGGCCGATCCCGGCGGTCGCGCTGCTGCTGCCGTTCACCTTCGGCCTGTCGCCGCCCTCCGCCATGATCATGCTGGCCGGCATCTTCTACGGCGCGCAATATGGCGGCTCGACCACGGCCATCCTCGTCAACGTGCCCGGCGAAACGTCTTCGGTCGTCACCTGCCTCGACGGCCACGAGATGGCCAAACAGGGCAAGGCCGGGACCGCCCTCGCCATCGCCGCGATCTCGTCGTTCTTTGCCGGCACCGTCGCGACTGTCGTCATCGCCGTGCTCAGCCTGCCGCTGGCGGCGCTGGCGCTGAAATTCACCGCGGTCGAGTATTTCAGCCTGCTCGTGCTCGGATTGATCGCCGCCGTCGTGCTCGCGCACGGCTCCGTCGCCAAGTCGCTCGCGATGGTGCTGCTCGGTATCCTGCTCGGCCTTGTCGGCATCGACGTCAATTCGGGGGCGCCGCGGATGACTTTTGGTGTTCCTGAAATCTCCGACGGACTCGACTTCGTGCCGGTCGCGATGGGGTTGTTCGGTCTCGGCGAGATCATCGCCAACCTCGAGCGCCCGGCGACGATGCGCGTCGTCAGCCAGTCGATCCGCAGCCTGATCCCCAGTCGCGCCGACCTTCGCGCCGCCTTCCCGGCGATGCTCCGCGGCACCATGCTCGGCTCGGTCCTCGGCGTGTTGCCGGGCGGCGGAGCGGCGCTGCCGCCGTTCTCTTCCTATGCGCTGGAGAAGAAGCTCGCCCGCGATCCTTCCCGCTTCGGCAAGGGCGCGATCGAGGGCGTCGCGGGGCCCGAGGCTGCCAACAATGCCGGCGCGCAGACCAGCTTCATCCCGCTATTGACGCTCGGCATCCCCGCCAATGCCCTGATGGCGCTGATGATCGGCGCACTGATGATGCAAGGCATCCAGCCCGGCCCACAGATCATGCGCGAGCAACCCCAACTGGTCTGGGGCGTCATCGCCAGCATGTGGGTCGGCAATTTGATGCTGCTGGTGATCAACCTGCCCCTGATCGGCGTGTGGGTCTCGATGCTGAAGATTCCCTATCGTCTGCTGTTCCCGGCAATCGTGCTGTTCTGCTGCATCGGCACCTTCGGCATCGCCAACAATCTGTTCAACGTCTGGCTGATGCTCGGCTGCGCTGTCATCGGCTACTTCTTCATCAAGGTCGGCGTCGAGCCCGCGCCGCTGTTGCTCGGCCTCGTGCTCGGCCCGCAGCTTGAGGAAAATTTCCGGCGCGCGATGCTGCTGGCGGACGGCGATTTTTCGGTCTTCCTGCGCCGCCCGATCAGCGCCACGCTGCTCGCCCTCGTCGCGGTGCTGTTCCTGCTGATGATATTCCCGGCGATCCGGCGCAGCAGGCAGGAGGCGCTGGCGGAGTGATCGCGGCGTTCGGAAAGAGGCGGCGAGCCTAGCGAGGTCGAGAAGGTCCCGATCATAGTGATGACGGACCTGCTATTATGCGGCCTCTCCCGATGCGAGGTCGCCGTTCGGGACGTCCTGCTCCTGTCTGGCCGTTCGCCACCGTTCCGCGTTAGCCAGATCAGCGATGGGCGATAGCAGCGCACGATCGAACTCCGCCATGGGGTTTGCCGCCCGCGCCCGTACCGGCCAGTCCGCATGTGCCAGAGCGCCCCGCCCAAGCGAGACGAAGTCTGCCTCACCGTTCGCCAGGAGCGCGGCCGCACGCTTCGGGTCGTGAAGCGATCCATTGGCCAGAACCGGAAGCCGCGCATGTCGTTTCGCAAGCGCTGAAAGGCTTGCGCCGGTTTCACCGAAGGCAGGACGCCACGCCTCGAACTCCGTTGTGTGGAGATAGTCGAGCGGCAGGCGGCCGAGCGTCGTGAATATGATTGCGGCATCGTCCTCATGCCCTGACCATTTATGGAGGACGTTATTGACCTTCCCCTGCGAGATGCGGACGCTGACGACGAACTTGCCGCCGACCGCAGACCGGACTGCGCGAACCACCTCGACGGTTAGCTGAATTCGACGGGCGATATCGCCTCCATATTTATCCGCGCGCAGATTAACGTGTTCGGTCAGGAACTGGTCGAGCAGGTAGCCATTCGCGCCATGCACCTCGACGCCGTCGAACCCTGCATCCTTCGCGAACAGGGCTGCCCGCGCAAAGCCTTCGACGGCCTCCGCGATCTCTGCCTCGGTCATCGCAACCGGCATGGGGTACGCGCCACAGCCGCGGTAGAACGCCAGTTGCTCTCCCTTCGGCCGAATGGCCGAGGGTCCGGCGGTCTGCGAACGATATGGGTTGCCCTGCGAGAGCGCGCCCGCGTGCATGAGTTGCGCAATGATCCGGCCGCCCGCCTGATGTACGCCGTCCACGACGGTACGCCAGGCGTCGACTTGAGCGGCGTCGGTCAGACCGGGCTGATACAGATAGCCGTGCGAGAACGCCTTGTCGGTGTAGATACCCTCGGTCACGATCATGCCGAAACCGCCCTCGGCGAACCAGCGATAGTAGTCCGCCATGCTCCGCGTTGCGCGCCCACGCTGATCGGCGCTGACGCGGGTCATCGGCGCGACGGCAAGCCGATTTGCCAGTGTGAGGCTGCCAACCTGCAGAGGGACGAAAAGGCGCTCGATTGCGGACTGCTCGAGTCCTCGGCTCCCTACTTCATCAGACGCCATGTCACGACCTCCCCGCCGTCGCGACCGCAGCGATCGCTTCGATCTCGATCATGGCTTCCGGCGTGTAGAGCGCTTTGACTTCGACGATGGAGTCGGCGGGATAAGGAGCGCTGAAGAACGTGCGGCGAAGGTCGACGACCTCCTTGAAGTGAGTCATCGCGGTGAGGAAGATCGTCACCTTGATGACGTTCTGCAGGCTTGATCCGCCCGCCTCGAGCGCACGGCGCAAATTGGCGAAAGCCTGCTCGCCCTGAGCGCGGAACCCGCCTTGGACGATCTTGCCATCGTCGTCGTAACCGGCCTGGCCGGAGATAAAGAGCAGTTCGCCAACCCTAATTCCTTGCGACAGAAGATAGGGCTCATAGGGGTCGGGTTGGGTGATCACACGCTGCAACATGAACTTCTCCATTTGTTGAATCGCGGACATGCAGCTGAGAAAAATTCATCTCAAACGGCATACACGCGACCGGTTCGCAGCAATATGAGAAATCCTTTGGCGCTCGACAAACTCGAAATCATCAGGCATTAGATGAACAAATATCATCTGTATGAGCCAATGCGTCAGCTACCGCCACTTTCCGCCCTTCGCGCCTTCGAGGCAGCCGCACGTTTTGGGAGCTTCAAGCAGGCCGCCATCGACCTGGCTGTCACGCCAACGGCGATAAGCCACCAAATCCGGTCGCTTGAGGATCATACCGGGCTCGTCCTGTTTGAGCGCCGAACTCGCCAGGTCATCCTGACCGAGGCCGGGCAGCTGCTTTATCCCGTGCTGCGCGAAGGCTTTGACTCATTCGCTGCAGCGCTGGACCGCCTGCGCAAAACAAAACTCCGACCGACCGTGACAATCACCGCAACCACAGCCTTCACGGCGAAGTGGCTCGTGCCCAAGGTTACGAGATTTCAGGCGCTTCATCCGGACATTGACCTGCACCTACATGCCTCGGACGCGGCCGTTGATCTTGAGAGCAATGCCATCGACCTCGCGATCCGCTACGGTCGAGGCCCTTATCCCGGATTTCGTGCCGAAGCGATGTTTACCGATCGGTTCGCGCCCGTTGTAAATCCCCATCTGGGCGTCCGCACCCCCGACGATCTGGACCGCGTGCCGCTCATCCACTTCGAGTGGCACCGCTCCGATCCGGTCAATCCGACCTGGGCGGGTTGGTTTAGAGCAGCAGGCGTGATTGCGAACGATCCCAGGTCCCAGCTGAGATTTTCAGACGAAAGCCATGCCATCCAGGCCGCAGTGGCCGGCCAGGGAGTGGCGTTGCTCAGCTTGAGCCTCGTGGAGGATGAGCTAATGGCCGGCCGGCTCATCCAACCCTTTGGACCCGTCGTCGAGGGCCTGACCTACCACATGTTGACGGTAGCAGACCGGCCGATGAGTCACGTCATAACGGCCGCCGCAGATTGGCTTCGAGCCGAGATTGATGGCGTCCGGTCGACAGAGTGATCATTCTTCGTCGCGCGGTGATCATGCGCTCAGTCCCACCGCCCACTTCTACCAGGGCTCATTTCTTGCCTTGCGGATAGATCGTCTCGCCGCGCTTGAGCATCGCGACGAACGTTTCGACCTTCTTCTTCCGTCCGGCTTCGGTTTTCATATTGTGCGTCCGAAACGCCAGCGCGAAGCGGTTCTGCGCGCTGAGTTTCGCCAGCATGGCCTTTGCCCTGGGCTCGGCATCGATCGCGGCCTGCAGATCGTCGGGGATCTTCATGTCCTTGCTGTTATAGGCGCGCGCCCAGCGCCCGTCGGACTTGGCCGCGTCGACTTCCTTTAAGCCGTGATCGGTCATCCGGCCTTCCTCGATCAGGCGCGCGACGTTGTCGACGTTGATCCGGCTCCAGATGCTTTTCTTCGTGCGCGGCGTATAGCGCTGCATATAGCTCTTGTCGTCAAAACCCTTGCGCTGACCATCGATCCAGCCCCAGCACAGCACGACATCGATGGCTTGCTTCGGCGTAATCGATTTGAATCCTGAATCCACCTTGTGGATCTTGATCCAGATCTCGGCTTCCTTGTCGTGGTGCTTGCCGAGCCATTTGTAGAAGCTCTCGGCGTCCTTGAATTCGCGGATCTTGTCGGGATTGATTTTAACGGGTGCCACCGGCGGACCTTTGATCGAAGAATCATGCGTAGTTGAACGCTTCTATCATCGTGCACAACCACCGGGCCTCAGGAACGGTGGATGTCCGCAGCCTGCCCTGCTTCCTTCGTCGCTGTCGTCCAAATTGCCCCAGCCAGCACTGGCACCAGCCGCCGCCAACTTACACATCGCCCGGCATTTCCGGCATGCCGCGCCGCTTCTCGTTTGAATTGTCTGGGGATCGGCCCTGGAGGCCGTCTTTCACCGTAGCCGGCACCCGCCTGCCGGACACGAAGACGTGAATAATATATCGTATACGATTTAATCGGACGCGTTGACTTTCGGTGCTTTCGGGCCTTTATAGCGCGTACGCAAATAGATCGCATCCGATCTAATTCACAAAGGGAGAAGGACCATGACCAATGCAAGCAAGACCGCGACCCCCGCCATGAAGCTCGAGGTCGTCGTTATCCCGGTTTCCGACGTCGATCGCGCCAAGGCGTTCTACGGCAGCCTCGGCTGGCGGCTCGATGCCGACTTCACCGACGGCAAGGACTATCGCGTTATCCAGTTCACCCCGCCCGGCTCCGACGCTTCTGTCATCTTCGGCAAGAACGTTACCGCCGCGGCCCCCGGCTCCGCACAGGGACTTTATCTGGTCGTCTCCGACATCGAAGCCGCGCGCAAGGAATTGCAGGGTCGCGGCGTCGAGGTGAGCGAAGTGTTCCACGCCGCCGACGGCGAGTACTCCGGCAAACATGAACCCTTCCTGCTCGGACGCGATCGCGCCAGCGGCCCGGATCCGGAGCATCGCACCTACCAATCCTATGCTTCCTTTAGCGACCCTGATGGCAATGGCTGGCTGTTCCAGGAAGTCACCGCGCGCGCCCCCGGACGCGTCGAAGGCGACACGAATTTCTCGTCGTCGGCCGAAATCGCCAGCGCGCTTCGCCGCGCCGCGGCAGCCCATGGCGAGCACGAGAAGCGCAACGGCGGCCAGCACGATGTGAACTGGCCGGACTGGTACGCCGAGTACATCGCCAAGGAACAGGCCGGCGAGCCGCTGCCGCTCTAAGTCAAACAACCTCAAGTCTGCCTTGCGTACCGACCGGGCTTCGGCCCGGTACGGGCGGGGCTGTGAAATTCCCAAACACGAAGGAAAATCGATATGAGCAACCATCTGTTGAAGACGATGCGAGTTGTGGCGAGCGCGGCGTTGATCGCGGCAAGCGTTTTGGCGCTGCCGGCAGCGCAGGCACAGCCGTCCGGCATCACGCGAACCGACCTGCAGCGGCATGATCTCAGCATCCCCGGACGCGAGGTCGTCCAGGTGCGGGTCGATTTCGCGCCGGGCGCGGCGTTCGGCAAGCATAGCCATCCCGGCGAAGAGATCGTCAATGTGCTCGAAGGCACGCTCGAATACGAAGTCGAGGGCAAGCCACCGGTCACGCTTAAGGCGGGCGATGTTCTGTTCATTCCGGCCGGTACCGTTCACGCGGCCAAGAATGTCGGCAGCGTCACCGGCAGCGAGCTTGCGACCTACATCGTCGAAAAGGGCAAGCCGCTTCTGACGTTGAAGAAGTGACGGCGAGCGCTTCCCACGAGGAATACTGCGATGATCGACATAGCCCTCGCCCTCGCGGCAGGAGTGCTGACGGCGGCAGCGCCGTGCATCCTGCCGCTGCTTCCGATCCTGCTCGGCACGTCGATCGGCCAGCACGGCCGGTTGCGGCCACTGTTCATCGTGGGCGGTTTCGTCATCGCCTTCTCCGGCTTCGCGCTGCTGTTCAGCGCGTTCCCAACGGTGCTCGGGCTGTCGCATGACAGCTTGCGCAAGATTTCCATCGTGCTGCTCGGCGGCTTCGGCGTGCTGATGCTCTGGCCGCAACCCTATGAATGGCTGGTGGCGCGGTTGAGCGGTCTCCTCGCGCACGCGGATGGCGCCGTGCGGGCTGCCGGACCGGGTAATTTCGGCGGCCTCGTTCTCGGCCTCTCGCTCGGCGTGTTATGGACGCCCTGCGCCGGTCCGGTGCTCGGCTCCATACTCACGCTGATCGCGACGTCGGAAGACCTCGCACGCGCCGGCATGCTGCTCGTCACCTACGCGATCGGCGCGGCGATCCCGATATTGCTGATCGCTTATGGCGGGCAATACGCCACCACCCAGATACGCAGGCTGGCGCCCTACACGCCTGCCCTGCAGCGCGGCTTCGGCGCGGCAGTACTGCTCGTCGCGTTCGCATTTTACACGCAATACGACACCATCATCACGGTGTGGCTCTCGGACTTCTACCCGAACCACCAAACAGGACTATGACCATGCGAAAGCTTCTCACCCTCGTTGTGCTTCTGATTGTCGGCTTCCTCGTCGCCATGCAGTTCAGCCCGTCGCTGACCCGCGGCGAGCAAACCACTTCGAGCGAGCGCCGCACCGCGCCGGAATTTGCCGGGATTTCGGCCTGGCTGAATTCTCCGCCGCTGACGCTGGAAAGCCTGCGCGGCAAGGTCGTGCTGGTGCAGTTCTGGACCTATTCCTGCATCAACTGCGTGCGCACCCTGCCCTATGTGACGAAGTGGTACGACACCTACAAGGACAAGGGTTTCGTGGTGGTCGGCGTGCACACGCCCGAATTCGCCTTCGAGCGGGAGACGGCGAATGTCGAGACCGCCATCAAGCGCTTCGGCATCAAATACCCGGTTGCGCAGGACAATCAGTACCGCACCTGGCGCGCCTTCGGTAACCAGTATTGGCCGGCCGGATATCTGATCGATAAATCCGGCACCATCGTCGCGACGCAGTTCGGCGAAGGCGGCTACCAGCAGATGGAGAACACGATCGCCCGCCTCGTCGGCGAAGCCACGCCGTCCGCTCAGGCCAGTGATCCCGATCTCGCCGGCGTCGAAACGCCCGAACTCTATCTCGGGTCGGAGAAGAATGACGGCGCCATCGTGGCGTCGCAGGATTCCGCGGCTGGAGAGCGATCCTACGCGCTGCCGGACAGCGTGCCGCAAGGCCGCTTCGCGCTCGGTGGCGGCTGGAAGCTCGTCGGCGACAGCGCCACCGCCTCGGCAGACGGTAGCGAGATCGTGCTCCGCTTCAACGCGCCCAAGATCAATCTGGTCGCGGGCAGTGCGTTGCCGCAAGCGGTCTCCGTCACCGTCGACGGCACGCCGCAACCGCCGGTCACCATCGATCGAAGCCGGCTTTATCCCATCTACAGCGGCAGCAGTGGCGAGCATGTGTTGCGCCTGAAGGTGCCCAAGGCCGGCCTGAGCGCTTACAGCTTTACGTTCGGTTGATCGGCAAGGCTTGATGGGCAAGGCTTCCTAGACAAGGCTCGGCCGCGCGCCGCTGGCGCAGGCCTGTTCGACGCAGCGGCTGGCGCGGAGGATTTTCTCCTCGCTGAACATCGGCCCCACGATCTGCAGGCCGATCGGCAAACCATCAACGAAGCCGCACGGCACCGAGGCCGCGGGCTGCCGGGTAAGATTGAACGGCCACGTCAATGGCGTCCAATCGAACCATTGCGGAAAGCGCGCCGGATCCGGTGTGTCGATGCCGGCGGCGAAGGCTGTGATGGGGATGGTCGGCGTCAGCAAGAGATCGTAGTGCTGATGGAAGTGATGCATCTGCTGGCTGAGCGTGCGCATGTCGGCATGGGCCGCCTGCAATTCGCTCGCCGAAATATCCTGGGCTGATATCACCAGCCGCAGCAGGCCCGGATCGAGCGCCGCCAATTGCTCACCGTCGAAGCCCCGCACCACCGCAGCATGCGATGCGCCCCAGATCACCTCCAGTGCGGGCTGCGCGGCGGACAGATCCAGATCGACGCTCTTCACATCGGCGCCGGCCTTCACCAGCGCATCAATGGCGGGCTGCATGCCGGCGACGATTGCAGGCTCGGTGACCGGGAAGCCGAGATCTGGCGACCATGCGATTTTCATTCCCGCCACCCCCTGGTCGAGGCCATCGAGATAGTCGATGCCGCGATAGGGAATGGCGAAGGAGTCCCGCGCGTCCGGCCGCGTCAGCACGTTCAGCAGCAGCGCGCTGTCGGCGACGTCGCGCGACAGGCCGCCATAGACCGCGAGCGTCCCCATCGGCCCCGGCAAATTCGGCACCACGCCGTAGCTCGCCTTCAACCCGAACACGCCGCTGAACGCCGCGGGGATGCGGATCGAGCCGCCGCCATCGCCGCCGGTGGCCAACGGCACGACGCCCGCCGCAACCAGGGCGGCCGAGCCGCCGCTGGAGCCGCCGGGCGTGCGGGAAACATCCCAGGGGTTGCGCGTGATGCCGGTGAGCGGGCCGTGCGTAATCCCCTTCCAGCCGAATTCCGGCGTCGTCGTCTTGCAGAAGAACACCGCGCCGGCCTCGCGCAGGCGGGCGACGCCGGGCGTATCCTCCGTGCTTGGCGCCGTTGCGGTCGAGTGCGAGCCGATGCGCATCGGCCAGCCCGCGACATGTCCGGTGTCCTTGATCGCGACCGGCACCCCGTCGAGCGGTCCCATGGGCTCACCGCGACGCCAGCGTTCCGCCGAGTCCGCAGCTAGTCGCCTCCCCTGCGGCTCATCCAGCAGGCAGGTCGCATTGAGAGCCGGATTGACCGCATGCAGTCGCGCCAGCGTCGCTTCCAATATATCGACCGGCGACAGGTCGCCCTTGGCGAAGCGCCGGGTCATCTCGCGGGCGGAAAGCCAGTTCAAATCGTCGGACATCGCGCGGCCTACTCAGCCGCTTCACGCGCGGGGACGCTCGGCTCGATATCGCATTGCAGGATATCGGTGAAGCGGTTGAACGCGCCACACAGCGAGATGCGCCACGTCAGTTCGACGATCTGGGCTTCGGAAAAATGTTCGCGAAGGCGGGTGAAGATTTCGTCGCGGGTCTTGCTCCAGTTATTGTTCACCGCAACGGAATATTCGACCACGAGTTTGTCAATGACGTCGAGTTCCGGATGGTCCTGGTAGTCGAGCAGCCGTTCGGCGCCCTCCTCCGATACGCCCTGGATCGCCAGTTTCGGCGCGTGGTGCGAAACGCAATAGTCGCACTTGTTCAACAGGGACACCGCGACCAGCGCGATCTCCAGATGGCGCTTCGACAACGTGCCACTCTCGGCGAGATCGACCAGCAGCGACCAGGTATGCTCAAAGATCGGCGGCCGGTGCGCCATCACGCCCGCCTGGTTCTCGAACGCGCCATAGGTCGTCATCTTGTCCCACAGCGGCTGCAACTCGGGCGGGAGATCGTTCTTGGTCTTGATTGACACGCGTGACATGGGCTTTCCCTGAATGATGATCCGCTGATTGCCGCCATCCTGCCACATCCGAGCAGGTTTGGCGCAGCTTGCCGAGAATAGCAGCCCTGTCCGCGCTGAGTATTGTCAGGCGTGGGCGCGGTCACGCGCGGGCTTGACTTGTCGATCATTCATGTAATATCAATAGTTACATGAAACGAGACAGTCGATTGTCCGGCGTGTTGCACGTGCTCCTGCACATGGCCGAGCGTGATGAGCCGGTGACCTCAGAGGCACTGGCAAAAGCCATGGATACCAACCCGGTGGTGATCCGCCGCGTCATGGCGGGCTTGCGCGATCAGGGCTATGTGCGATCGGAAAAAGGCCATGGCGGCGGATGGACGCTGGCGCGTGATCTGGCTGATGTCTCCTTGCGCGACATTTATGAGGCGCTCGGCGAGCCTTCATTGCTGGCGATCGGCAACAGGACTGAAAAACCCGGCTGCCTTGTCGAGCAGGCCGTCAATGCCGCCCTCACCCGCGCATTCGACGATGCGGAAGCGCTGCTGTTGTCGCGCCTGGCCGACGTGACGCTTGCGCAGCTGAGCGCCGATTTTCACAAGCGTCTCATTGGCCGCGGCAAAGGCCATCGCCTGGAGGTCGCGCATGCGAAATGATGCCGCCGTTCAGGCAATGCTGGATCATTTCTTCGATCCCGAGGCGGTGAAGAATTATGCGGAAGGACCGCCGCGCTTCGTGCCCGGCTTTGCCGACCTTCACCGCATGACCAGCATCCTGCTGGCGGAACAGGCGCCGCAAGACGCGCGCGTGCTGGTGCTCGGCGCCGGCGGTGGTCTGGAGTTGAAGTCGATGGCGGAGACCGCAGCCGGCTGGACCTTCGTCGGAGTCGATCCGGCGGCGGAGATGCTGAAGCTGGCGGAGCGGATACTGGGTCCGCTCAGCGCGCGCGTGCAGCTCCAGCAAGGCTATATCGACGATGCCCCCGATGGCCCGTTCGATGCGGCGACGTGCCTGCTCACGCTGCATTTTCTCGATGCAGATGAACGGCGGCGGACGGCCAGCGAAATCCATCGCCGTCTCAAGCCCGGCGCGCCCTTTGTGGCCGCACACTCCAGCTTTCCGCAAGGGGCGCGCGCGCAATGGCTATCGCGGTACGCTGCTTTTGGCATCGCTTCCGGCGCCGATCCCGACAAGGCCAACGGCGCCCGTGCGGCGGTCGATAAGAATCTGAACCTGTTCAGCCCGGAACAGGACGCGCAGATCCTGCGCGAAGCCGGCTTCAAGGGAGTCGAACTGTTCTACGCCGCCTTCACCTGGCGCGGCTGGATTGCGTACGCCTGAAGCGGTGGAACATTCATGACCGTCCGCCCTATCGTCCGTTACCCCGATCCCCGGCTGGCGCTTCTCGCGCAGCCTGTGACCGTGTTCGATGATGCGCTGCACGAGCTTGCGTCGGACCTGCTGGAAACCATGCACGCCGCCCCCGGCATCGGCATCACCGCGCCGCATATCGGCGTCTCGCTTCGCGTCGTCGTGCTCGATCTCGACCCGGTCGATGGCGCGCGGACCTATGTCAATCCGGAGATCATCTGGACATCGCCCGAGATGATCATGCACCAGGAAGGCAGCGTCTCGATGCCCGGCGTCAACGACGACATCGAGCGCCATGCCCGGTTGCGGATCAGCTATCACGACATCGACGGCCATGCCCGAACCGAGGAATCGCAAGGCCTGCGCGCGGTCTGCCACCAGCATGAGATCGATCAGCTCAACGGGATTTTCTGGATCAGGCGGCTGTCCCGGCTAAAGCGCGAGCGGCTGATCAAGCGGTTCGAGAAGCTGTCGCGGGGTTGAGGTGAAGGCGGTGCTCCGCCTTCACGCTCCCGCCAGTCGATCACTGCGGAATGCGCGCAATGACCTTGATCTCGAAATCAAAGCCCGCCAGCCAGTTCACGCCCACTGCGGTCCAGTTCGGATAAGGCGCCTCGCCGATCGCCTTCAGCCTGATAGGGCCGATCGTCTCCCACTGCCTGGCCGGGTCGGTGTGGAAGGTGGTGACGTCGATGACGTCGTCGAAGCTGCAGCCGGCGGCCTTCAGCACGGCGGCGAGATTGTCGAAGGCGAGCTGGACCTGCTTTGCAAAGTCAGGCTCGGGCGAGCCGTCATCGCGGCTGCCGACCTGGCCGGAGACGAACAGCAGGTCGCCGGAGCGGATCGCCGCCGAATAGCGGTTGATTTCGTACAGCGCCTGCCGGCCGGCAGGGAAGATCGCGTCGCGCTTTGTCATGGTTTCACTCCATTCGAACAAGGCAAGGCCCGGCTGCAACGGTCGCGGCCGGCGGGAGCATTGATATACGCCCCGTATGCCGCTATATCGGTTCATACGCGCCGTATGTCAATGGCATACGCGGCGTATGTTTTTTAGGAGTTTGGCGGTGGTCGCAAAGCGGCGGGCGCAGATGGTGGAGAAGACCCGGGCCAAGCTCATCAGGGCCGCCCGCAAGGCGTTTGCGGCGGAGGGCTATGCGGCGGCGTCGATGGACGATTTGACCGCGAAAGCCGGCCTGACGCGCGGCGCGCTCTATCACAATTTCGGCGACAAGAAGGGCCTGCTGCAAGCGGTGATCGACCAGATCGACGCCGAAATGGTGGCGCGGATGCGCGCCGTCCAGGACCGGGCCAAGACCGCGTGGATCGGATTTCTCGACGCCAACATCGCCTTTATCGAGATGGCGCTGGAGCCGGAGATCCAGCGCATCATGCTGCTGGACGGGCCGGCCGTGCTCGGCGATCCCTCGCGATGGCCGAACCAGAACGAGTGCCTGCGCACTACGACCCAAACCATCCAGGCGCTGATCGATGCGAAAACGGTAAGATCGGTGGATGCGGAAGCTGCCGCGCGGCTGCTCAATGGCGCAGCGCTCAGCGCCGCGCTGTGGATTGCGGCGGCCGACGATCCCCGCGCCGTCCTTGCCAAGGCGGTCGCGGCGTTCCGGTATCTTGCGGTCGGGTTGCTGCAGATCGAGGAATGACGTCGCGATAGTCACGGCAACTTCAGCGCCGCGCGAGCAATTTCTCATAACGCCAGATTTCGAGATCGAACGGGCCGTCAACGGTATCGAGGCGATTGACCATCGTCCGGGCGAGATGCCATCCGCTCTTCTCGTAAAATTTTGCGGCGCGCGAATTGCCGATCGCGCAGGCGAGCCAGGCCGTCTCGACGCCGCGCTGCGACATCTGCACCTCCGCGTCCGCGATCAGCGTGGCCGCGACACCCGTGCCGCGCGCTGCCGATGTGACGTAGAACTGATTGAGTTCATCGCCCTTCAGCATCGCAAAGCCCAATGGCGCGCCCAGCGGGCCAATCACCCGCACATCGGCAAGCGCGGCAGACATCCGTTCGGCAAAATCTTCAAACGTGCGCGCACGCGCCAGCGCCGGCGGCAGGATCGCCGCATGGGCATCCTGCCAGCCGTCATACCACAGGCGCGTCAGCACGCTGGTTTCGGAGGAGTCGGCGGGTCTTGGCTTCATCGCGTCCACATTATCCTCAGTCAGATCGAATGGAAACCTCATCAGTCCGACGGCGAAGTTGACTCCGCCAGCGACAGAAGCAATACTTCGCTACATGGTGAAGTATCAAGCTTCCCGGATGGACCGCACGTTCTCCGCGCTCGCCGACCCTACCCGGCGGGCCGTGCTGCTACGGCTGAAGGAAAAACCCGGGCTTTCGGTGAGCGAGCTCGCCCGGCCGTTTTCGCTGAAGCTTCCGGGAATGATGAAGCATCTGGACGTGCTGTCCGATGCGGGATTGATCAAGCGCACAAAAACCGGTCGCACCGTGTCGGTCCATCTTTCGGTCCGGCCGATGCGGGAGGCCATGGAGTGGCTCAAACGGTATGAGCGGCTCTGGACAGTCAGCCTCGATCGCCTGGTTGCGCTCGTGGAAGAGGATGGCGAGCGATGACCAGCAGCCTGCCGGGCGTGACCATCGTGCGCAGAATAAAGGCCTCGCCCGCCAGGGTTTGGGCAGCAATCACAGAGCCCAAACTGATGATGCAGTGGTGGGGTCCCGATGCCGGGCCGACGCTGCGCGCCGAGGCGGACGTGCGACCCGGAGGCCGCTTCAGCGTCGTCTTCCGGTTGCTGAACGGCGAGGAGCACAATCCCACCGGTATCTATCAGGAAGTGATTCCCGAGAAGAAGCTGGTGTTCACCTGGGACTTGCCGGGAACGAAGGAACGCGAGTCGCTGGTCACGTTTCTGCTTGAGCCTGAAGACGGCGGCACCAGGCTGACACTGCTGCACGAGCATCTTCCCGACGAAGAGATGCGCAAGAGTCACGAGCACGGCTGGAGCGGCCTGCTCGACAAGCTGCCTATTTTCCTTGGAGTTGCCCAATGAACGACCTGATCCTCACCACCTTCGACTGGGTTCCCGAACCGCCGCGCGGCTTTGTGCGTGACATCCGGGTGCGCTGGGCGCTGGAAGAGGCAGGACTGCCCTATCGCGTCGAGGGCGTGCCGTTTCGGAATCGGAGTGCCGAACATTTCACTCATCAGCCGTTCGGCCAGGTGCCGTGGTTGACCGATGGCGACATCTCGATCTTCGAGAGCGGCGCGATGCTGCTGCATCTCGGCGAGCGCAGCGACGCGCTGATGCCCAGTGATCCGCGCGCTCGCAGCGAAACGAAACAATGGCTGTTCGCGGCGCTCAACTCCGTCGAGATGGCCAGCCTGCCCTGGTCCTTGCTCATGTTTTCCGGCAACACCGGCGACACGCCGGCCTGGAAACTCTTTGACGGGTTCCTCCACCAGCACCGGCTCACACACATGGAGGCCGTGCTGGCAGGACGCGAATGGCTCGCCGGGACATTCTCCGTCGCCGACATACTCATGGCGGATGTGCTGCGCCTCGTCGCCCGGTTCGACGGCCTGGCGACATATCCCGCCTGTCGCGACTATGTCGCGCGCGCCACGGCCCGACCATCCTTCGTGAAGGCGCACGCTGACCAGATGGCGCATTTTGCCGCGGCTGATAAGGCTTGAGATTTCTTCACAGCGTTTTCGAACCTCGTCGGCGCCCGAGCGACGCCGTGTGACGTCCGTCACAGCGACGCGAGGGGCCCTGCGGCATTGTCCTCCC
Source organism: Bradyrhizobium sp. AUGA SZCCT0160 (assembly GCF_018130105.1). Lineage (NCBI taxonomy): Bacteria > Pseudomonadati > Pseudomonadota > Alphaproteobacteria > Hyphomicrobiales > Nitrobacteraceae > Bradyrhizobium > Bradyrhizobium sp. AUGA SZCCT0160. The sequence goes on along the minus strand of NZ_JAFCMD010000010.1, from coordinate 89,958 downwards.
ATCGACGGCGGAATGGTCCGCCCGACCTGACAAGGAGTGGACGACAATGCAGAACATGGAACAGAAGACCTCGGAAATCCGCGAGCTGACCGATGCAGAGCTCGAGTCGATCAGCGGCGGCAACATCTTCGGCGACATTGGTCGCTGGATCGTTCGCCGTTTGAAAGGAGACGGCGATCTTCGCCGCGCGACCGACCGCCCGAACTGAACTCATTTTCCAGACTGCCCCCCCGCGGCGCAAGCGGCGTTCGCGGGGGTCTCGTGTGCGATCTGTCGCACGCAGCGCCCCGCCTCCTCACCCACCCGCCATCAAATCCTTCGCCAGCGCCATGTAGGCCGGCAGCGTGACGGGGTCGTTGGCGGCGTTGCCGGCGGCCGGGTGTGAGGCGTAGCGCGCGATCACCATTTCGGCTTTCGGATCGATATAGATGCCCTGGCCGTGAACGCCGCGCGCCATGTAGGCGCCGTGGGCATTGTGCGTCACCCACCACTGGTTCCGGTAGGACGCGCCGGGCAAGGTGGTGTAGCCGGCCGGCTTGAACTTTTCGGGATCGCCGCCGCGCGCGATGTCTTCCACCACCGTTGACGGCACGATCTGGCGGCCGTTGAAGCGGCCGTGATTGCGGATGGTTTCGCCGAAGCGGGCGAGATCGCGCAGCGTGGTCGAAAGACCACCGCCGCCGCTTTCGGTGCCGATGCGGTCGACGTGATAATGCGCGTCCTCTTCCGCGCCCATCGGCGCCCAGATGCGCTCGGAGAGCAGATCAGACAGCGTCATCCCGCTCGCGCGCCGGATGATCCAGGCGAGCACATCGGTATTGACGGTCTTGTAGGCGAACGTCTTGCCGTGCTCGCCCTGCTTGCGCTGCGTGCACAGGAAATCGAAAATATTGGTCGCGCCTTCATAACCCGGCTCGATCGGCGCCATGCCGTTGGCGCGCCGCAGCGCGAACACGCCGGAATTCCTGTCGGTATAGACTTCCGTGTATTCGAGTCCCGTGGTCATATCCATGACCTCCCGCACCCGCGCGTCGCCGAACGCACTGGCCTTCAACTCCGGCACATAGTCCGTGACCGGCGCGTTCGGATCGATCTTGCCCTCCGCAATCAAAATGCCGGCGAGCGTGCCGGTGAACGATTTCGTCACCGACATCGCGATATGCGGCTTGTGCGGCTTCAGCGCGCCGAAATAGCGCTCGTAGATCAGCTTGCCCCGGTGCAGCACCGCGATGCCATCGGCATAGGTCTCCTCGAGCATGCGCTCAAACGCCATCGGCCGGCCATCCATCGTGACCGACGCCGACGCGCCGATATCGTGATCCGCCCGCGGCAGCACCGACGCCGGCCCTGCCCCGCGCCAGACGTTTACGGTCGGCACCAGTTGGCGGATGTTGCTCCATGCCCAGCGCAGTTCGGGAAAGCTGCGGAATGAGCCGTCGTGGAACGTGATGGTCTTGTCCGGCGGCGGCGGGAAGCCCTGCATCCAGCCGAGGGATTGCGGATCGGTTTCGGCGGCGGTTGGAGTTGGCTGGGCGGCTGCGGTGGCGACGGACATGAGGACGGGCTCCGGAGGGCGATAGAGGATTCGTAACATGGAGCCGCACGGGAGGCAGCCCGCGTTTGCGGCTGATGGTTATGCATTCGCATGCTCGCCGCCCTCCCCGTCATTGCCCGATGCAGCTTGATTTTCCCCGTCGGCCAGTCCCGTCGTCATGCCGGCACATATGTCAACCTGATCACCTGCTCGTCCATTCGATCGCTGGCCACGAGACGGAGCGGCGGCCGGGGGCCGGCGAAGAATGGCTTGCCGCGACCCAACACGACGGGATGGAGATAGAGCCGATATTCATCGACAAGACCGAGATCGGTCAGGCTTCGCGCCAGGTCCGGTCCGGCGACGTCAATCTCGCCGACGCGCTCAGCCTTCAGCTTTCGTATCACCGCCTCGAGGTCATCCCCGACCAGCGTGGCGTTGGGGCCGACCGACTTGAGGGAGCGCGACACCACCCACTTCGGCTGGTTCCGCCAGGCCGCTGCGAAAGCGTGTTCCGCGGTGTTCCACTCGGGATGGTCTTCGTCCCAATAGCGCATCACCTCGTATATCCGCCGACCATAGACGCTCCCCGCCAAGCCGCGCACTTGCTCGACGAAATGATCGAAGAGCGCCGGGCTTGGCCCGAATTTGTCGTGGTCGACGTAGCCGTCCAGCGACTGGTTCATTCCAAATACGATCTTCGCCATGGTGATTTCCCTGTATCAGGCGACGCCGAGCTTGCCGCGCTCGCCGTCACGGGGCTGTTCCTCTGATGTCAGAAACTCGGCCAGATCCGCCGCCTCGTAGAATGGGCGGATCTCGACCCCGCTCGCGCCCAGCATGGGATTGCGCTTCGCCCAGGCCACGGCCTCGTCCATATCCCTGACCTGCCAGATCATGAAGCCGGCGACCAGCTCGCCGGTGTCCGCGAACGGCCCGTCGATGACCTCGGCGCGCGAACCATCTGACGTGATGCGCTTGGCCTCGGCGCTGTTCTGGAGGCCGGCGCTGGCCACCATGATGCCGGCCTGGACCAGTTCCTCGGTGAACCGGTCCATCGCCGCGAACGCCTCTTTCGTTGGGGGCGCGCTTTTTCCGCCGCAGTCAGTGGCTTTTCCGAACACCATCACCCGCATCGTCTGTCTCCTCGCTTGAGCCGCCCTTTTGGCACCTCATTGCGAGGACGAACGGCGTCTTGGGAAACCGACATTGTCCGGCGATTATTTTTCGACAGTTGAGGCGCCTCTCTCTCGTCATTCCCCGATGCGCAATCGCGCATCTGAGGGCTCACGAAGCGAGAACCCGGAATCCAGCCGGCAAGCTACTCGTTGATCTCGGGCTCGACCAGCTTCGCCAGGTTTCGCAGCGACTCCTGCCAACCGAGATAGCAAGCCTCGGCTGGAATGACATCAGGCACGCCGGCCTGCTCGATATTCACCTCCGTGCCGACCGACACCTTCTTCAGCGTCACGGTCACCTGCATCTCGCCGGGCAGGTTCGGATCATCGAACGTATCGGTGTAGCGCAGGCGTTCGCCAGGCACGAGCTCGACATATTTGCCACCGAACGCGTGGCTTTTGTCCGTCGTGAAATTCCGGAAGGACATCCTGAACGTACCGCCGACCTTCGGTTCCAGATGGTGCACGGTGCAGGTAAAGCCGTTCGGCGGAAGCCATTTCGCAAGCGCATCCGCTTCAAGGAACGCGCGATAGACTTTCTGTGGGCTGGTTGTCAGGACACGGTGCAAGCGGATGGTGCTGGGCATGCTGATGGACCTTCTTGGATTGCAGGTTGGTGCACTCAGGACGAACGAGGCTTGATCGAGCCGACATAGGGTCCGGGATTTTTTTGTAAAGGACCTCATGCCTGTTCGGCCTACGGTGGCATGGGTCCGTATTCTCGCGGCACGACATGCCCGAGCTATTGCTTTGGTTTCGCCCTCTGATGACAGAGGGCGCAGGGAAGGCCGGGTGCGCGCTGCACCCGCGGTCTCGTGTGCGATTGTGCAACAAGATGGTGCACACGAGCATACAGGGCAGCGGGGAACACCCAGCCTTCCCTGCGCAATGGCTTTACGGCTTATGACGCGCTCTCCCCGGTGAGACGGCCTCTATTGCCACCGTCGCCTCTGGTCAGCGTTAGCCTCCCAAAAGCTTGACGCCGTTACGGGCGCCAGGACCACACGCTTTTGCCGTACGCCTCTGCCGCGCGCGTCAAGCGCAACATCGGCGTCCATCGCGACCCGCCCAACGTTCGTGACGATGGCCGACGCCCCTCATGGCAGGACGGGATGGGCAAATTCGTAGAGATGATTTGCCCGACGAGGAAAGTGGAATTTTGCCCGTCGGGTTAATTTGTCGCACTCCTGTCTCCACGTCGTCATTGCGAGCCAACGGGTCGCGCGAATGCGCGCCCGATGACAGGCTCCGCGAGGCAATCCATGGCACGGATCGGGCAAATATGGGTTGCTTCGCTTCGCCCGCAGTTCAGCTCGGCGGCAGTTTCACGAATGGATCGATCACCGCGACGCCCAATGGCTCGAGATGCCGGAGGTTACGCGACAGGATTGTCAGACCGCGATGCTGCGCTGTTGCGGCAATGATGACATCGGCAAGTCCCGGTGCGTGTCCAAGGCCGCGCGCGCGATCCGACAGCGCACCGGCGACCCGCGCGGTTGCCGCGTCGAAGGTGAGAATGCGATCATCGTAGAGATGCAAAACCGTTTCGAGCCACGCCGCCAGGCCGGCGCTTTTGCGTATCGCCTTCTCACGGCGCAACTTGGCTATTCCATCTTCGATCTCTGCCACGGTAACGACCGATATGAACAGTGCCGCTGAATGCGCATCCATCCATTCGACAAGTGTGAGCGGCACCGGCCGGGATGGCGCGGCGGCGGAGATCACATTGGTATCGACGAGGTACACCGCGAGATCAGAGACCTGATTTCCGCAAAGGCGACTTGTTGCGGCGGGGCAAATCCGCTGCCGTCAACGGCGCCGCCATCAGCAGCCGGCCGAAGCTCGGAACGGTCGATAGCCGCTCCCACTCCGCGTAGCTCACAACCACCGCCTGCCGCTTGCCGTGACGGGTGATGACAGCCGGCTCTCCCCGCATCGCTTCATCCACGACTGCAGACAGGCTAGCCTTTGCGTCACGAAGTTGAATCTCGCGCATCAAAGCAACCTCTATATGACCACTGTAGTCATATATGCTCAAGCGCCTCTTATTGCAAGGGCAATGACGCGGACAGCCCGCATGAAGTCAGACAGCTCAAGGACGTATACATTGGGCGGCGACACTTTTAGGGAGCGATTCGTGGCATTCGGCGTCTTCATCCACCGATCCGACTCAATCTACGAAGACAGCCCTGCTGAACGCTACCAGTTCCCAAGTCAGTACCTCGCCCGCGTAGAGTCATGCATCGGCGACTGGATCATCTACTACGAGCCAACGAAAGCGCAGGAATCACGCGGCTATTTTGCAATCGCCAGGGTCCAGCAAGTCATTTCCGATCCAAGCAAATCGGGCATGTATATCGCCATCATTGAACCAAACAGCTATCTGGATTTCGCCAGTTTGGTTCCGTTCCGTGATGCCAACGGACTGGTTGAGCGGGGCCTCCTGAACGAACAGGGCAAGATTTCCGGGCGCGCCCAGTCCGCCGTACGACCAATTTCTCCGGCAGACTTCAACCGGATTACGGAACGCGGGCTCGCTGAGGAGACGGGCCTTCTGCCGCGCGTCGATCCGCCCTCCGCTCTCCCGGGTTTGCAGGAGACACAGTCATCGTTCCAATATGAGCAGGAACGGAGCCGCGTCGCTTATTTGACCTCCCGCATAGTCAGAGACCGCATCTTTCGTCGCGTCGTGCTGCGTGCTTACGACGCCCGCTGTGCGATCACTTCATTGAAATTAATCAACGGCCATGGACGGGCCGAGGTCGAAGCCGCCCACATCAGGCCGGTCGAGGCAAATGGGCCGGACATCGTTAGCAACGGTTTGGCCCTCTCTGGCACAGCACACTGGATGTTTGACCGCGGCTTGATCAGCATCGCGGACAATCGTGAGATACTGATCTCAAGACACGTGAACGATGAAGCCGGCGTGCGTGCCATCATCAACAAGACGGGGCGGATTCTGCCACCTGTCCGCACCGCCGATCAGCCTCACCCACACTTCTTGCGGTGGCATCGCGAAAATTGCTTTAAGATTTGAGCAATCTCGCTGAAGTGTGGGATGACGAGGCTCGATAAACAGTCGGTTTTTATCGCAACCTATCTAGCAAGATTCTCGTCACCCCGCTCAGCTCAGCCTGCGCTGCTCGGCACCGGCGTGTTGAGCAGCTGCTGTTCCCAGAGGAACGCAATGCCGCTGCCAGCGACGTGCTGCTTGAGCACCTCCGTCAGCTCGCCGGCGTGCTCGGTGCGCGCCCAGTCGCGCTGCCATTCCGATGCCAGGGCCAGCCAGGTCATCATGTTCGCACCGGCCGCGATCATGCGCTGGATGGCCACCTCGTGCGCCTCGACTGACGTGCCGCCCGAGGCGTCGGTGATGACCGTGACGTCCCAGCCTTCGCCCAGCGCCTGAATAACCGGCATGGCGACGCAGATCTCGGTCCACAGGCCGGCGATAATCAGTTGCTTGCGGCCCGTCGCCTTGACTGCATTCACGACCTTCCTGTCTTCCCAGGTATTGATGAACGTCCGGTCGATGACCTCCTGGCCGGGAAACACGTCGGTGATGTGGGGGAAGATCAGGCCGCCGCGCTCGGCGATGACACTCGTCAGGATGGTGGGGACGCCGAAGGCCTTAGCGACCTTTGCCAAGGCCGTCGAATTGTTGACCACCGCATGCGGATCATGACTGTTCAGGTTCGCGAGCTGGTAGGGCTGGTGGTCGATAAGAACGAGTACCGAGTCTTCGGGACGAAGAAGAGAAGCAAGGCCGTTACGAAAGGTCATTACTACATCCTTTGCTGCCGCTGTGAGCGGCATTGGTTTTCCGGGAGACATGCGCCAGGGGCGACGTTGCCTGGAGTCAGTATTTGCCGTTGCTATTCGAGATGCGGTAGCACCCCATTATGGAAAGCTGTGTCGCGGTAAGGGGAACGCTAAATGGATATCGAAGAGCTGCAGACCTTCGTTGAAGTGGCTGATGCCGGAGGAGTTTCGCCTGCTGCGCTCCGGCTCGGCGTCTCCAAGTCAATCGTCAGTCGGCGGCTCTTCCGGCTTGAGGCGGAACTTGGTGTCCAGCTTCTTGCACGGACCACCCGGGGCGCCGCTCTCACGGAAGCAGGGGCCACGTTCCGAGATTATGCGGCCAGAGTCTGCGCCGAGATCGACGTGGCCAGAGAAACGATCCTACCCGCCGGTGACCTTCGCGGCCGCTTGCGAGTTGCTGTGCCGGTTTCTTTCGGCCCGACTCACTTCGCTCCCATCCTCGCGGAAATGGCGCGCCGCCACCCCAAGCTCCAAATCCACACCTGCTACAGTGATCGCTTCGTCGATCTCATCACAGAGGGTTATGATTGCGCGATACGGGTTGGCTATCTTCAGGACTCCAACTTGATCGCAAGACGGGTCGGACCGATCCATGGGAAGTTCGTCGCGAGCCCGGACTACATCAAGGCGCATGGGTCGCCCGAGACGCCGGAGGAACTCGTCGCGCATGAGGCTCTCATGCAAGGCACCGAAGCCTGGCAACTCATGGATGGCGACAGGATCATCACGGTTCGTCCGCAAGGACGCTTCAAGGCAGACAACGGCACAGCTCTAGTAGCCGCCGCAACGGCAGGACTCGGGATCGCCTATCTCCCCGACGGTCTCACCGATGAATATGTCGCCTCCGGAGCGCTGGTGCCGGTCATGACAAATTATCCCCCACCTCCGGCGGGCGCATATGTCATCCGCCCGCCAGGCCAGCATCCCGCACGGAAGATACGGGTCCTCACCGAATTGCTGATTGAGTATTGTGAACCGGCTCCGCACCTCGCGGGTGTCGATCGCTAAAACGTGTCTGTAGGGCGGGCTAGCGAAGCGTAACCCGCCGCGCCGCCATCTCGGCACGGCGAGACAATGCGGTGAATTACGCCTTCCGCCTTCGCTCTGCGAGCTACGGCGGACAGGTCGGCAAATCCACCCTACTGGCTGTCCCCGCGCCCTGCTCGCCGAGCGCGGCGATTGCCACGCTGGGCGGCAGCCCGAACACGCTGCTGAACACGCGCGACAAATGCGCCGTGTCCGCGAAACCGGCATCGATCGCAGCCGTGCGCACCAGTTCGCGCCCGGCCATGCTCACCGCAGCATGCTGAAGCGCGGACCACAGCTTGAACCGGCGAAATGTCAGCCCTGTCGACGCCTTGAAGCAGCGCAGCGCCCGCGTACGCTCCATGCCGAGATATCGGACCAATTCGCCCTGCGTCACGCGCCGCATCGGATCAGCCTGCATCGTCCGCACGATCTCGACAATTTTCGGAGGCAGCGGCGCGGTCGCAAAGGCGAGTCTCGCCCGCAACTCCTCCGTCGCGCCGGGATCGCCGCCGAGCGAACGGCGCGCCAGCCTTTCGTGGTTGCCTTTCAGCACGACCGCCAGCGGGGCATCGAAGGGAAATGCCAGTCCGTTGAGGAAGATGACGTCGGCACCCCGTTCCGAGACCCGAACAGCGTGCACGATCCCTGGCCGGACCAGCAGGACGTCGCCGGTTACGCTCTCGCCCTCATGTTCCAGTGTAATCGGATCGGTCCGTCCCACCAGCACCGCCGTCACGACGTTCGGATGCGCCGCGAGGCGTGGGACCCCGATGGGCAAGATCGTGCTGGTGAACGGCGATTGCGCTGACGGCATGGTTCACATCATCGGCGACTTTGTGGTTTGGCGCAAATCCCCGATCAGCTAGACGATCCTGGAGCCTTCCTTGCCCCAGTAGGAATCGCGGACCAGGCGCTTGTACAACTTGCCGTTCGGATGGCGCGGCAACTCCGGCACGAAGTCAAACAGGCGCGGCGACTTTACGTGGCTGAGGTTTTTGCGGCAGAAGGCGGCGAGCTCCGCCTTCAGCTCGTCATTGGCGTCCGCCCAGTCGGCGGGCTGGATCACCGCGACCACCTTCTCTCCCATTTCCTCGTCGGGCGCGCCCACCACCGCGGCGTCGACGACCCTCGGGTGGGTGATCAAGAGGTTCTCAATCTCCTGCGGATAGATGTTCACGCCGCCGGAGATGATCATGAAGCTCTTGCGATCGGTGAGGTACAGAAACCCTTCTTCGTCGACCCAGCCGACGTCGCCAAGCGTCGACCAGCCGTATATGTTGGTGTTCTCTGCGATCTTCTCCGGCGCGTTATGATAGGTGAGCGGCGCGCCGCCGCCGAAATAGACCGTACCCTCGGTCCGCGGCGGAACCTCCTCGCCGTCCTCACCGACAATGTGCAGTTCACCGAACACCGCCTTGCCGACGGTGCCCTTGTGGTTGAGCCAGTCCTGCGGGCTGACATAGCTGGCGCCGTTGCCCTCGCTTCCGGCGTAGTACTCGTGGATCACGGGCCCCCACCAGGACAGCATCTGTTCCTTGACTGGGACCGGGCAAGGCGCCGCGACGTGGACCGCCGACTTCATCGACGAGACGTCGTACTTCGCCCGCACCTCGGGCGGCAGCTTTATCATCCGCACGAAGTGGGTCGGCACGAACTGGCCGGCGTCGATCTTGTGCTTCTCAATCAGTGCAAGGGTCTGCTCCGGGTTGAACTTCTCCATCTGAACGACAGTGCCGCCCATGCGATGGACGCTCATGCACAGACGCAGCGGCGCGGCGTGATAGAGCGGCGCCGGAGAGAGATAAATGCAGTCCTGATGGAAGCCGAACAGGCTTTGGGCCATCATGGTCAGGACGTCGGGTCCGTCGATCGGAGCGCCCGTCAGCGGGGGCTTGATCCCCTTGGGCCGGCCGGTGGTGCCGGAGGAGTAGAGCATGTCCGAGCCCGCGCTCTCGTCGGCGATCGGCGTGGTGGGCATGGCGGCGCGGGCAGCCTCGAAGCGCTCGAAGGGCGTGCGGGTTTCGCCCACCATGAAGAGCCTCACCCCCGGCAGCAGGGCCGGCAGCTGGTCAGCCACCGGGCCGACGCCCGGCGAGGCGATCAGCAGCTTCGCTTCGCAATCCCTTGCGATGTACTCGACCTCGCCCGCTGTCAGCGCCGAGGAGATACAGGCATAGTAGAGGCCGGCACGCTGGGCAGCCCAGGCGATCTCGAAGAACCGCGGGTGGTTGTCCATGAAGATGGCGATGACGTCGCCGGTCTTCAGGCCGAGGGACCGGAACAGATGCGCGCCCTGGTTGGAGCGCTCATCGAGCTGCTGGTACGTCACCGTCTCGCCGCTGCCCGCCATGATGTAGGCGGCACGCGCGGGACGGGTTTTGGCGTGCACGGTCGGATGCATCTGATTTCCTAGCGCTGGATGCCGGCCCGGGCGAACGCCGCCTGCGCTTCGCCGCCGTTCATGTAGACGTCCTTGCGCGTCACCTCGCCGCGCGAATTGACCGTCACCACGTCTAGCATCTCGACCCTGGCCGTGAACGGCGCGCCGCCCGGCTCCTTGAGCGCAAGCACCATCGTCCATTCGAACACCCAGTGTTCATCGCCATAGAACCTGCGGCCCATCTCGAACGAGAAGTCGAATTTTGCGAACGTATCGGTGCAGCGCTGCCGCAAGGCCTCGCGCCCATGGACGGCGGCGGATCCGTCATGGACATGGAAGACCGTATCGTCCGAATGGAGCGAGGCAATCAGATCGGGGTTCTTGGTCTCCCAACCGACGTGATAGCGTTCGAACACTTCCTGAAGCGGGGCTGTGTGTTTTTTTGCAAGTGCAGTCGTTGCCATGGCTTCCTCCCTTTGGTTGGGAGCAAGCTAGCGCGGGATGCGCGTTTTCGCGTTGAACAAACGTGCGCCCCGTTGCGGATCCCGCCGAGCCACTAATGCGTCATCTTGGAACGACGCGGTGGATTACCCCTTCCGTTAATCCATCCTACGGGCTCTCAAATCATCGCCTTTCGCGCCACAACGAACGGCCGCGCGTCCTTGCCGCGCGAGGCGTGGCGCGCAAGTTCGATGATTTCAAATCCCGCCGACGCGATTTCGCGCGCCAGATCCTCCGCGGACAGGAACGTCACATGGGGCGCCTTGCCGATGAGCTGCGCCAACGGCACCGCGATCCGCAGCAGCGGATTCATTTCCTTCAGGCATGGCGTCTTCGAAAGGAACAGCCCGCCAGGCCGCAGCAGCCGATGGATGCCTCGCAAGACCGCGGCGCGGTCGCCCACCAGATGCAGGACATTGAAGCCGAACGCGACGTCAAAACTTCCGTCGGGCCACTGCGCCGCCTCGGGCCGCGCCACCTCGAACGTGATATTGCCGCAGCCTTCGGCGTGAGCCTTCTCACGCGCGATCGCGATCATTTCGCCGGACAGGTCGGTCGCCATGATGCGCCCGACCGATGGCGCAAGTCTAAGCGCCGTCGTTCCCGTCCCGCATCCGAACTCGAAAGCCGTCTCATTGCCGTTGAGATAATGTCGCGTTCGCTCCAGCGTGCGCTCATAGCCCGGCATATCGGCGATCGGATCGGTGGCATATTTGCGCGCGATACGGTCCCAGAACTGCGCATCATTTGCGGTACGAAACATGGCGTCCCCTGTGCGGAGGCTTCTAACATACACGGAGGAATTGGAAACTGCGGATGGCAGCCCGTTGGCGGATTAGCGAATCCACCCTACGAGCTAATCCACCCTACGGGCTCTGATCAACGAATACGCAATCCGCCTACGAGGCTTCAAATCGCTCAAAGGTTCTACCAGGAAGCAAATAGTTGCCGTACGGAATGGAAATTGAAATCCGATTTCTTCGAAAATCAGGAAGTGTATTTGCAAAGCCTCCGAGAAAGTTGGCGATCTCTTCAAATTCGCGGTTAGCCTTCAGATAACGCCAGTGTGGAGGTCGACTACGATCGTCGAAATATGCGTAGCCTTTTCCGGCAACACAGAAAACGCGCACTTGTGGAAATTCCCTGGCTCGTAGGTCCAGCTTTCGGTATCGATTGAGTTCGTCAACTATTTCATCACCCTTCAAATCCGAACCGAACGCAAATACCACATGGAACGGACGAAATACCTCCACTAGGGGCTGAAGTGACCAAAGTCGGCCAGCGTTTTCGTGCGCAGCCTTAAGTTCATGAGCCGTGAGTTTCGACTTAACCTCAATCACGTATGCGCAAGCTTCGATCGGAAATAAGCCCTCCCCTTCGCTAAAAAGCTCAGGTGGCAGAATCGATTTGTCGAAAACAATGATGTCAGACTGACCGGACTGGTTTCCCATCGAGTCGACTACAGCTCCGGTTCCGACAATTTGCCCTGGTAACAATAGCGGCAAGAGAAGTTCGTTTACAAAAATCTCGCGTGCACGACCACGCAAGCCCAAATGAGAAATGCCTTTCACAGTATCTGCAGAAGCAACCGCTGACGCGATCCTCTTGAACAGCAGATCGCTAATCACCGGGTGCGTCATGTTACTCCCACTCAATTGTCCCCGGCGGCTTAGACGTTACGTCATACACCACCCGGTTCACCCCTTTCACCTCGTTGATGATCCGCGTCGCGGTCTCGCCGAGGAATTTCATCTCGAAGGGGTAGAAATCCGCGGTCATGCCGTCGGTGGAGGTGACGGCGCGGAGGCCGACGACGTATTCGTAGGTGCGGCCGTCGCCCATCACGCCGACGGTTTTGACCGGCAGCAGCACCGCAAAAGCCTGCCAGATGGCGTCGTAGAGGCCGTGTTTGCGGATCTGGTCGATATAGACGGCGTCGGCGTTGCGGAGGATGTCGAGCTTTTCTTTTGTAATGTCGCCGGGGCAGCGGATCGCGAGGCCGGGACCGGGGAACGGATGGCGGCCGACGAAGATTTCGGGCAGGCCGAGTTCGCGCCCGAGCACGCGGACCTCGTCCTTGAACAATTCGCGCAAGGGTTCGACCAGCTTCATGTTCATGCGATCAGGAAGGCCGCCGACATTGTGGTGGCTCTTGATGGTGACGGAAGGTCCGCCGGCGAAGGAGACGCTCTCGATCACGTCGGGGTAGAGCGTGCCCTGCGCCAAAAAGTCCGCGCCGCCGATCTTTTTCGCCTCGGCGTCGAAGACGTCGATGAACAGACGGCCGATGGTTTTGCGTTTTACTTCGGGATCGGTGACGCCAGCGAGTTCGCCGAGGAACTGTTTTGACGCGTCCACGTGCACCAGAGGAATATTGTAGTGGTGCCGGAACAGGTCGACGACGGTCTTGGCTTCATCGAGCCGCAGCATGCCGTGATCGACGAACACGCAGGTGAGCTGGTCGCCGACCGCCTCGTGGATCAGCACCGCGGCGACCGCCGAGTCGACGCCGCCGGAGAGGCCGCAGATCACCCTGCCCTTGCCGACCTGGGCGCGGATCTTTTCGATCGCCTCCTCGCGGAACGCGCGCATGGTCCAGTCGCCGGTGAGGCCGGAAACCTTTCGGACGAAATTGCGGATCAGTTTGGCGCCGTCGGGCGTGTGCACCACTTCGGGGTGGAACATCAGGCCGTAATATTTGCGCTTCTCGTCCTGGATGATTGCGAACGGCGCGTTGGCGCTGACGCCGGCGACCGAAAAGCCCGGCGGCATTTTGGTGATGCGGTCGCCATGGCTCATCCAGACCTGGTGCTTCTCGCCCATGCCCCAAATGGATTCGAACAGCTGGCTCGCCGCCTTGACCTCGACATCGGCGCGGCCGAATTCGCGGTGGTGGCCGCCCTCGACCTCGCCGCCGAGCTGGGCGGCCATGGTCATCTGGCCGTAGCAGATGCCGAGCACGGGAACGCCGGAATCGAAGATCAGCTGCGGCGCGCGGGGCGAGCCGGCTTCATGCACCGATTCCGGACCGCCGGAGAGGATCACCGCTTTCGGCTTCATCTCCTTGAAGGCTTGCTCCGCCTTCTGGAACGGCACGATCTCGGAATAGACGCCCTCCTCGCGCACGCGGCGGGCGATCAGTTGGGTCACCTGACTGCCGAAATCGACGATCAGAATCTTGTCGTGCGCCGAGGCCACCGAGGGCGTCGACTCTGCTGCGGGCTGTGCTGCTGTCATGGACAGGAATTACGCGACGGGGGCCGCACTCGCAACCGCACAAACGGGGGACTCACATTCTTATGTGCGCGGTGGACAGGGAGGTATTTAGGTAGGTATTGCTGACCTGGTTTGCGTGGATGATCGTGCGCAGGACGTCTCCCTCGCCCCGCTCTTGCGGGGGAGAGGGTTGGGGTGAGGGGCTCTCTCCTCCAGCTCGACCTATCGATGGACCGGTACCCCCTCACCCGGATTGCTTCGCAATCCGACCTCTCCCCGCAAGCGGACCGCAAGCGGGGCGAGGTAAGCTGAACGCCGACACCGATTTAAAGTCACTGGTTCACAGCGCGAGACCCCACATGAAAATCCCCACCCTGCCCTTCACCGTAACCGACTGGAGCAAGGTCGAGCCGACGACGCACAAGGGCGAGACCGGTCAGGCGATTTGGCGGACGCTCAACATCGGCGACTTGCGGGTGCGGATGGTCGAGTACACGCCGGGCTACCTCGCCGACCACTGGTGCGACCGCGGGCATGTGCTCTATGTGCTGGAGGGCGAGCTCGATAGCGAGCTGCGGGATGGGCGGAAGTTCAAGCTGACGGCGGGGATGAGTTACCAGGTGTCGGATTTCGGCGATGCGGCGCATAGGTCGTCGACGACGACGGGGGTGAAGCTGTTCATTGTGGATTGAGGTTTCGTAGGGTGGGTTAGGCGAAGCCGTAACCCACCACCGACACGAAGAACGAAGATGGTGGGTTACGCTGCGCTAACCCACCCTACGCAGAACCGACACAAAAAACCCGTCCGTTCCCGTCCGCCGCGGCGTCATCAGCCAGCCCTCCGGCGACTGCAGCGCGGCCTTGGCAAAATCCTCCGCCTTGTCCCACAGCACGCTCGCCGTCTGCTCCGGCGGTACCACCGCAAACTCCGGATGGCGCGCGACAAAACTGCGAACTTGCGCGCCGTTCTCCGGCGGCAACACGGAACAGGTGATGTAGGCGATCCGGCCGCCCGGCCTTACCAGAGCAGCCGCGCGATCAAGCACTTCGGCCTGGTCCTTCAAGCGCACGTCGAGCGCGCCGGGGCGCATGCGCCATTTGGCGTCGGGGTTGCGGCGCCAGGTGCCGGTGCCGGTGCAGGGCGCGTCGATCACGACCAGATCGGCGGAGGCGTGGATGTCCGCCAGCGGGTCGGCGTCGCCCTTCGGCGTGCGGACATCGGCGTTATGGATGCCGGCGCGCGACAGCCGCTCGTGGATCGGCGCGAGCTGGCGCTTGTCGTGGTCGGTGGCAATCAAACGGCCCTTGCCCTGCATCATTGCCGCTAACGCAAGCGTCTTGCCGCCGGCGCCGGCGCAGAGGTCGATCACCTGCTCGCCGGGTTTTGCCGCCGAGAGCAAGGCCGCCAGCTGCGATCCCTCATCCTGCACTTCAACGGCGCCCTTGATAAAATCCTCCTCGGCATGAATGCCGGGGTTGCGGGCGTCGGCGCCGAGTTCGATGCGCAGGCCGATCGCGGACCACGGCGTCGGCTGCGCGCCGAGATGAGAAAGCCGCGGCAACATCTTCTCGCGGCTCGCTTTTAGGGTGTTAATGCGAAGGTCGAGCGGCGCCCGGCTCGCCATCGCGGTGGCCTCCGCGACGCGGTCGTCGCCGAACACATCAGCCAGATGCGCATCCAGCCATTCCGGGTAATCGCCGGCGATGTGCGGCGGCGCACCGTCGAGGGAGCGTGAGGTCAGCGCTGTTCGTTCGCCGTCGCTGAGCGGTTCCGGGGCGAAGCGGCCACCGTCGCAGAGGGCCGAAATGGCGTCCGCATCGAGCTTGCGTTCCAGCTTCAACATGCCGAGCATGCGGGCACGCGACGTGTCGGCCTCCATCAGCCAGGCGCTCGAGGCGCGGCGGCGCAGCACGTCCCAGATCAGGCCGGAGATCGCCGCGCGGTCGCCGGAACCGGCATAACGGTGCGCGGTGCCCCACTCCTTCAGCGCCTTGGCAGCGGGAACACGCTGGGCGTCGATGGTGTCGATCAGTTCGATGGCTGCGGACAGCCGGGCGGCGGGGGTCATTCAAAACTTTCGGTTCGAGAAGGTCGCGCTCAGATAAGAAGCAGCATCTTCAGCGCGAAGTAGATCCACATCGCCAGCAGCACAAGGACGCCGGCGAACCAGGCCAGCGAGCGGGTCCGGACGTCGTTCGACGTGACAAAAATCCCGGCATGGGCAAAGCGGGTCACGACAAACACCCAGGACATCAGCAGGATGAAGAAATCGGCCTTGCGCAGCGGCAGCGCCAGCGCGATCAGGACGTAGAACAGGACCGGGATTTCGAACTGGTTGCTGTAACAATTGCCGATCTGGGTGACCTTTTCGGGCCAGTTCGGCTGCCGCAGCGCGATGTCCTTCAGGGTGGTTTCCCTCGCTTTCAGGGCACTGGTCCGCGCCGTGGCCATCCACAGCAGCAGCGCAAAGGTGAGCCCGACCTGGGCAAAGACAGGCAGCAAAACCAGTTGAATCGACATCAGGACGCCCATGGGAATCTCCCCGGAGGCATTTGCCTCCGCTGCACCAATAGCGGGGGTGCCGCCGCCTGACAAATCGCCGTTTGGGCTGAACCGCAATCGGCCCCCGCGTGACCAATTGCTGGAGCGCTCAGGTCATCCCGGTCCTGATGGCTCCGCCCTTCGAGATGGCGCCATGAACATCACCTCACCGCTTCTAACCGGCGCGGCCCGCGTGGCCGAAGCGCCCGGCGATTCCGTGACCTCCCTGCTCAAAATGGTCGGTGCCGGAACCGGCTGGTTCGACGACAGCGTCGATGGCGGGCTGGGCATTGTGATGTCGACGCTGGCCGGTGTCGCCGCGGCGCTGGCGGTGGCCATCGTGCTGTCGGTCTATTTCCGCAGCGGCACCCGCAGCCCGCGCGACCTTCTCAAGCACGGCCTCGCCGCCGTTGTCGTGATCGCCCTCGTCGCCTTCGTGGTCTATGACGTCCGGCATGCCGCGCTGGCCTATCTCGGAATCAATCCGGCAAAACCCGCCGTGGAATTCGAAATCCGGCTGCCAAAGGCGGCGCTGACCGCAATTGCCGATACCCAGGTGGAACTGCTGACCGACCGGAACCAGAAGCTGGCCAAGGTGCAGGATGCGCTGGCCTCGACACCGGACGGCCGCAGCGTGCTCAAGGGAACCGTCACCCTCGACTACCGCACCACCGATCGCATGGTGGTGCTCAATCTGCCCGGGCGAGCGCAGACCCAGTTCAAGCTGCGGCTGCCGGCCAGCCCGACGCATTCCGACAAGTTCGGGCCGTGGCATCTGGCCGACGGCATCACGCTTGCGAAGGGCGACACGGTGACACCAGAGACGCATAACGCTTTTGCGATCCGCTACCGCGTGCTGTGAGCCGATCTCGTTTCCCTTCTCCCCTTGTGGGATCGAGACGAGCGAAGCTCGCTCTTGAGGTGGCGCGAAGCGCCGGATGAGGGGTCTCTATCCTCATCGCAACTCGTGCAGTGAGGATAGAACCCCTCACCCGTCTTCGCTTCGCGAAGCCTCCCTCTCCCACAAGGGGAGAGGGAAGGAAGATCCGGTCTTCTCGATTCAAACATCTTTTCAAGCAATCCTTCAAACAACCTTGCGCGCGCGGTTTATTGTGCGGGCGATCACGACTCAAATTTCATCATTCCGTCGCCGACAAATCTATAATCAGGGACGAAAGGATTTCCACATGAGCTCATTCCGCCTGACCCAGATTTCCGACACCCACCTCGCCCGCCGCCTCGCAAAGCTCACCGACAATTTTCATCGCGTAGCGGAACATATCGATGCGACCAGGCCCGATCTCGTCGTCAACAGCGGCGACGTCGCCTTCGACGGGCCGACCAGCCGCGCCGATCTCGAATTCGCCAAAAGCCTGCACGCCGAACTTCCGGTGGCCTGCCGCTACCTGCCCGGCAATCACGACATCGGCGACAATCCGACCGCGGTTGGACCGGTGCCATCACATCCCGCGAGCGAACAGCACCTGCAAAACTTTCGCGCCGTGATCGGCGAGGACCGCTGGCGCTTCAACGAAGCCGGCTGGTGTTTTGTCGGGTTGAACTCGCTGATCATGAACACCGGACTTGCCAGCGAGGCCGAGCAGTTCGACTGGCTTGCGTCAGAACTGTCACGCACGGGCGGCAAGCCGGTCGCGCTGTTCCTGCACAAGCCGCTCTATCTCGACGCGCCTGACGATCCCGAACTGGAATCATCGGCGATCCGCTACGTGCCGCAGCCGGCGCGACAGCGGCTGATCGAGATGTTCGGCGCGGTCGATCTGCGTTTAGTGGCCTCCGGCCATGTCCACCAGCGCCGCGATTTCACCTATGGCCGTGTCCGCCATGTCTGGTCGCCATCGGTGGGCTTCATCATTTCAGATGCGCGGCAGGAGCGGATCGCGCTGAAGGAAACCGGGCTGGTGGAATACCGCTTTACGCCCGACAGTTTTGAAGTCCGCCACGTGCGAGCGCCCGGCCAGGTCGATGTCGACCTGGACGAGCTGCTTTATCCGGATCGGAAAACGGAGAGCGCTTAAGCCTTGTCCGGCCCGACGCGCACCAGCTGTTTGCCGAAATTGGCGCCCTTCAGCAGGCCCATGAACGCCGCGGGGGCGCTGTCGAGGCCTTCGGTGACGAATTCCTTGTGCTTGATCTTGCCTTCGCGGAACCACCCCGACATGTCTCGCAGGAAGTCGCCGTGGCGCGACGCAAAATCGCTGACGATGAAGCCGCGGATGGTGAGGCGCTTGGTCAGCACCGCGCGCATCAACTTGCCGCCCCATTTCGGCGATGTCTCGCCGAAATTATTGTATTCCGCGATCAAGCCGCAGACCGGCATGCGCGCGAACGCATTGAGCTGCGGAAACACCGCATCGAACACCGCGCCACCGACATTTTCAAAATAGACGTCGATGCCCTTCGGGCAGGCGTCCTTCAATTTCGCCGCGAGATCCGGATCGCGGTGATCGAGGCAATCGTCGAAGCCGAGTTCCTTTTTGACGTAGTCGCATTTGTCCTTGCCGCCGGCGATGCCGATCGCCCGCGCGCCCTTGATCCTGGCGATCTGGCCGACGGCGGAACCAACGGCGCCGGAGGCCGCCGCCACCACCACGGTCTCGCCCGCCTGCGGCTTGCCGATGTCGAGCAGGCCGGTATAGGCGGTCATGCCGGGCATGCCGAGCACACCGACCGCGGTCGAGATCGGTGCGAGCTTCGGATCGATCTTGGCGAGACCCTTGCCGTCCGAGATCGCATGCGTCTGCCAGCCGGCGCGCGACAGCACGATGTCGCCTTTCGCAAAACCGGGATTGTTCGAGGCTATCACCTCGCTGACGGTGCCGCCTTCCATCACGCCGTCGATCGGCACCGGCGCCGCATAGGACGGGCCGTCGCTCATCCGTCCGCGCATATAGGGATCCAGCGACAGCCAGATGGTGCGCAGCAGGACCTGGCCCTCGCCAGGCGTCGGCGCAGTATATTCCTCAAGGCGGAAGTCTGATGGCTTCGGTTCGCCCACGGGACGGGAGGCGAGAACGATGCGTTTTGCGGATTGGGACATGGTTGGTTCCTCCGATTGTTATTTGTCGTCATCGCGAGCGTAGCGACTTGTCTGCCGAAGCTCAACGAGCGAAGGCGGAAGCAATCCATTCTTGCCAAAGACAAATGCTTCGCGGAGCCTGTCATCGGGCGCGCATGCGCGCGACCCGTTGGCTCGCAATGACGGTCAGTCAGGTCGCGATTTTTGCCAGCGCGGCCTCAAACGCCGCAGCAGCGCTTGGCAAATCGGGGAACGCCAGACCGCTGTCAGCGGTCTGCTTCTGGGCTTCCGTCGCGGTGGGACGCACCTCCGCGATCGGCTTGCCGCCATCGAGCAGCGCCAGCGGCGCGATCACGTGAAATTCATGGGTTTCGACCGGCGCATCCTTCAGCAAAAAGACGCTGAGCGAGACGATGTCGGTACCACGCCGATAGGAAATGTAGCGGTCGACCGCCACCGAACCGTCGCGCTGCATGCCGCCGAGTTTTGCAAAACCCTTGGAGTCGAGCAGCTTGTGGGCCTTGAAGCCCTTGACGCCAACCGACTTCGCTTTCGCGGTCTCTTCCGACAGATCGAATTTGGCGGCCATCGCCTTGCCGATTTGGGCGAGCTGCTCCGACATCGCGTGCTCGAACTCTTTTGCCTCGGTGCGCGGCTTTGATGCCTTGCCTGGCCTGGCGGCATTGCGCTTTTGCAGCTCGGCGTTGCACCGCGCGATGATGTCAGCGGCGGCTTTCCGCTCGGCGTTGACGAGCAGATTCTTCAAATCCTGATTAGAAAGCGCGGCAATCCTGTCGTCCGACCAATCGACCATAATCAACTTCTTTCAATGGCAAGGCAGCGTCATTCCGCGGCGCGTCGAAGACGCGAACTACGATGTGCAATTGCACATCTGCGGTCTGGTCCTTCGGACCATCCCGGAATGACGGCCTAAATTACACTCCGCCCGGATAGTTCGGGCTTTCGCGGGTGATGGTGACGTCGTGGACGTGGCTCTCGCGCAGTCCCGCGCCGGTGATGCGCACGAACTGCGCCTTCTCGTGGAATTCGGCGAGGTTGCGCGCGCCGACATAGCCCATTGCCGCGCGAAGACCGCCGGCAAGCTGGTGCATGACGTTGCCGACCGGGCCCTTATACGGCACCTGGCCCTCGATGCCCTCGGGCACCAGCTTGAGCGTGTCCTTGATGTCCTGCTGGAAGTAGCGGTCGGCCGAGCCGCGCGCCATCGCGCCGACCGAGCCCATGCCGCGATAAGCCTTGTAGGAACGGCCCTGCCACAAGAACACTTCGCCCGGGGTCTCGTCGGTGCCGGCCAGCAGCGAGCCGACCATGGCGATGTCGGCGCCGGCGGCGAGCGCCTTGGCCAGATCGCCGGAATATTTAATGCCGCCATCGGCGATCACGGGGATGTCGGATTTCTTGGCGGCTTCGACGGCATCCATGATCGCGGTCAGTTGCGGCACGCCGACACCGGCGACGATTCGCGTGGTGCAGATCGAGCCCGGCCCGATGCCGACCTTGATCGCGTCGGCACCGGCATCGATCAGCGCCTGCGCGCCTTCCTGGGTGGCGATATTGCCGGCGATGACCTGTACGGCGTTGGAAAGCCGCTTGATGCGATTGACGGCTTCCAGCACCCGCGAGGAGTGGCCGTGCGCGGTGTCCACCACGATGAGGTCGACACCGGCGTCGATCAATAGCTCGGTGCGCTCAAAGCCGCCCTCGCCGACCGTGGTCGCCGCCGCGACGCGAAGCCGCCCCTGCGCGTCCTTGCAGGCGAGCGGATGCGCGACCGCCTTTTCCATGTCTTTGACGGTAATCAGGCCGACGCAGCGATATTGCTCGTCGACCACCAACAGCTTTTCGATGCGATGCTTGTGCAGCATCCGCTTCGCCTCGTCCTGGCTGACGCCTTCGCGCACCGTGACGAGGCCTTCATGCGTCATCAGCTCGGAGATTTTTTGCTTCGGGTCGGTGGCAAAACGCACGTCGCGGTTGGTGAGGATGCCGACCAGCTTGCCCGGAACGCCCTTGGAAGCACCGGTGACCACGGGAATGCCGGAGAAGCCGTGATCGTTCATCAACGTCAGCGCGTCCGACAGCATGGCGTCGGGGCCGATGGTCAGCGGATTGACCACCATACCGGATTCGTACTTCTTGACCTGCCGCACCTGGGCGGCCTGGCCTTCGGGATCGAAATTGCGGTGAATGACGCCGACGCCGCCGGCCTGCGCCATCGCGATCGCCATCCGCGCTTCGGTGACCGTATCCATCGCGGACGCAATGATCGGGATGTTGAGCGGGATCGCGCGGGTCACGCGGGAGCGGATATCCGCCTCCGAGGGCAGGATGTCGGAAAGACCGGGTTTGAGCAGCACGTCGTCGAACGTGTAGGCTTCGCGGATAGCCTGAAGTCCCTGCGCCATTTGCCAACTCCTTTCGGCGGCCTCCGCCGCGATATTATTTGGGATGAACGTCGCCTTCGGCTGCGCGAGCGGCGCTGCCGTCGAATCGAAGCCCATCGGTGGGGTTGACGGTGGTCGATAGCATGGCGGACGGCCGAATCAAAGCGTTTGGCCGCTTTGCACAGGCTTTTCCCGAAAAGCCCCGTCGTTAAGGACTTTAACGTTGATATCCGGGCGGCGGGCCATGCTGGCGGATCGCCTCCACCACCTCCCGGTGCCGGCGGTCCTTCCGCTTCATGTGAACCATGACAAGCGCATGCGCCGACGGCACCAGCAGCAGGACGTGGAAAAACAGGCCGAAAACCAGGCAAAACACCAGCAGAACGAGGTTGAAGATCGCCGAAAACGGCTGTCCGTTCAGGAGCAGCCCAAGCGGCGGCAACAGCGCGGCAAGCAGGTAGATCATCGTCAGGTCTCCGGTGGCGCCAGTTGGCGGCGTCACGCAGGATTTAGGTGGTATGCGCGGTTCCGCAATGGCTTGTCCGACAGCCGGGTGATACAGCCCAAAGCGCCCCCACCTGCTTTCCCCGCACCCTGATTCCCGATGAACAAACAGCGCATCATCCCGCTCATCGTGGCCACCGCCCTGTTCATGGAGAACATGGACGCGACCGTCATTGCGACGTCGCTGCCGGCGATCGCGGCCGACATCGGCACCAGCCCGCTGACGCTGAAACTGGCGATCACGTCCTACCTGCTCTCGCTCGCGGTGTTCATTCCCGCCAGCGGCTGGACCGCCGACCGCTTCGGCGCGCGGATGGTGTTCGCGATCGCGATCGGGGTGTTCATGCTGGGATCGATCGGCTGCGCATTGTCGCAGAACGTGACCCATTTCGTGATCGCGCGCATCCTGCAAGGCCTCGGCGGGGCGATGATGACGCCGGTCGGGCGACTGGTGCTGCTGCGCTCGATCGACAAGAGCGGGCTGGTGCAGGCGATGACCTGGGTGACGGTGCCGGCGCTGATCGGCCCGGTGATCGGGCCGCCGCTCGGCGGCTTCATCACCACCTATTTCTCCTGGCACTGGATCTTCCTGATCAACATCCCGATCGGGTTGCTCGGGATCTTCCTCGCGATGAAATATATCGATCCGATCCGCAGCGAAGATCCGGAGCGCTTCGATCTCTACGGGCTGGTGCTGGCGGGCATTGGCCTTGCCGGCATCGCTTTCGGTCTGTCCGTTGCCGGCCTCAACCTGCTGCCCTGGACGGTCGTCGGCGGCCTCATTGCCGTCGGATCGATCTCGATGACTCTTTACGTGGTGCATGCGCGGAAGACGAAATCGCCGGTGCTGGATTTTTCCATGCTGCGCCTGCAGACCCTGCGCGCCAGCATCTATGGCGGCTTCCTGTTCCGGCTCGGGATCGGCGCGCTGCCGTTCCTGCTGCCGCTGCTGATGCAGGAAGGTTTCGGGCTGACGCCGTTCCAGTCCGGCCTCGTGACGTTCTCCTCCGCGGTCGGCGCCATGGGCATGAAGACGCTGGCCGCGCGCATCATCCGCACCTTCGGCTTCCGCAACATGATGGCGGTCAACGCCATCATCAGCTCGGTGTTTCTCGCCGCCTGCGCCCTGTTCACGGTGTCGACGCCGCTGACGCTGATCTTCCTCATCCTCGTGGTCGGCGGCTTCTTCCGCTCGCTGCAATTCACCGCGATAAACACCGTCGCTTATGCAGAAGTCGAACCGGCGCAGATGAGCCGCGCCACCACGCTTGTGAGCGTCAACCAGCAGCTGGCGACCTCGGCCGGCGTCGCGGTCGGCGCGTTCTCGGTGGAATCGACCATGCTGTGGCACCACGCCGCCGAACTGGATGCAACCATGTTCGGCCCGGCCTTCATCGTGGTCGCGATCATCTCGGCGGTGTCGGGCTGGTTCTTCTGGCAGATGCCCGATGACGCCGGCCACGAAATCTCGGGCCGCAAGGCGGTCGAGATTTCCAGCCGCAAGGGCGCGGAAAAGGCCGCGACCAAAGCCGCCAGCGAAGGCACCGAGGACGCGCGGGATCAGCGGCTGGGGTAGATCCGTCACACCCAGTTGATCCCGGCACCGGAAACATATCCGGGCGCAACCGTTTTCCTTTCGTACCTGGAAAGGAAAGACATCATGAAACTCGGAACTATCGGATTGGCCGCAGCACTGACATTTGCGAGCACACTGGCTATCGCACAGACCGGAACCGGCTCCAGCGGTGGCAGCACGGCGACCGGCGGATCGACCACAAGCGGCACCACTACGGGACCCTCGGTCAACAGCACGACGACAGGCAGTTCCACCACCGGCTTGAGCAACGATGCCGGCAGCGCCGCCGCCGGCGCGAACAGCACGCGGAATCCATCAGGAAATCCCGCTATCAATACCTCCCCCAGCGGATCGCCGGCGCTTCCTAAGGGCGGACGGTAGTTACGGCACCGCAACGACGGAATACGGAAAGCCGCCTCATGGCGGCTTTCTTTTTGCCCGGGGGTGCGTTGGCGCTCTCATTTTGAAATCGCGATGGCCCGGTTTGCTGTGTGACGTCGGTCACGGCAAGGAGCCGGCCCATGCCGTATCCCTGTGATCACGGATGGCGGGAATAGTCTCGCTCAAGGACACACGGGAGACGACAATGGTGAACTCTAGGAATTCAGATCAGTCGGTTCGTCTGCTCGACGACGCCGCACTGGAAGCGGTGGCAGGCGGGGTCAAGGATGGCTGCATTCCGGGGCGCCCGCTGCCCAAGCCCCCGATCAATCCGGACGGCGGCTGGACGTTCAAGGACGTCTTCGCGCGCTGGACCATCGGCTAACGATCAATCCCAAACCAACAGGAGACTGACATGAACAAGAACGAACTGAGCCTCGATGAACTGAACAAGGTTGCCGGCGGCGCAATCAAGCAGACCGGCCCGCGGCTTCCGACCGGGACCGGCCCGACCTTTCCGACCGACCCGTTTCCGTTCCCGATTCCGTTTATTCCGCTTGGTCCGTTCCGTTTCTGATCAACGCGGCGTCAGACCGGCAGGAGGCCGCCCAGTCGGGCGGCCTCTTTTTTCGTCATTGCCTGCGACAAACGCAAAGCGTTTGCGCACGGGAGCACTTGCGACGAAGCAATCCACCTGTCTGTTATGCCGCGCGATGGATTGCTTCGCTTCGCTCGCAATGACGGCGGAACGTATCGGCTACGACTTCGCTCCACCGCGAAAGCCCATCGCCAGCACGTAGCGCTCGGACGAGTCCTGGCGGCTCGAGGCCGGCTTGACGTGTTTGACGGTGGCAAAATCGCGCTTCAGCTGCGCCAGCAGTTCGCCTTCGGCGCCGCTCTGAAACACCTTTGCGACGAAGGTGCCGCCGGGATTGAGCACCTCGGTGGCGAACGCCGCCGCGGTTTCGACCAGCCCGATGATGCGGAGCTGATCGGTCTTGCGATGGCCCGTGGTGTTGGCGGCCATGTCGGACAGCACCACGTCGGCGCGGCCGCCCATCATCGCCAGCAGTTTTTCCGGCGCATCGTGGCTAAGAAAATCGAGCTGCGCAAAGGTGACGCCCGGCACTTCCGGCATTTCCAGCAGATCGATCGCGACCACCTTGCCTTTGCCGTTGGCCGCCCCGATGCGTTTGGCCGCGACCTGGCTCCAGCCGCCGGGGGCCGCGCCGAGATCGACCACCGAGATGCCTTGCTTGAGGAAGCGGTGCTTGTCATCGATCTCGATCAGCTTGTAGGCCGCGCGCGAGCGCCATCCGTCCTTTTTGGCCTGCGCCACATAGGGATCGTTGAGCTGCCGTTCCAGCCAGAGCTTCGATGACAGCTTGCGCTTGCCACCCGACTTGACCGTGACGTGCAACCGGCCGGTGGTGTCTTTCGCCATATCGGTATTCGCCTCGAGGAGCCGGATGTGATCTAGCACACGCTGCCGCGCCTTAGCACGACCTCGGTTTCTTGAGCATGATCTTTTCGGAAAACCGGTGCCCACTTTTCCGGATCATGCTCGCAGCGCGCCGTCCTCCCGCATCATTTCGACCAGCATGCCCTCGCGCAGGCCGCGGTCGGCGACGCGCAGCCGCGGCAGCGGGAACGCGTCGCGGATCGCGTCGAGAATGGCGCAACCGGCCAGCACCAGATCGGCGCGCTCGACGCTGATGCAATTATTATTGGCGCGCTCCTGATAGCTCATGCCGAGCAGCCGCTGGATCACCGAGGTGACGTCGGAATTGTTCATCCAGATGCCGTCGATGCGGCGCCGGTCGTAGCGCTGCAGATTGAGAAACACGCCGGCCAGCGTCGTCACGGTGCCCGACGTGCCGAGCAGATGCATGTCCCGCAGATCACCGCCGTGCTCGGCGGCGAAGGGCGCCACATATTGCGCGACCTCGGCGACCATCCGTGCATAGGATTCGGCCGTGACGTCCTTGCCACCGAAATGCTCGGCGATGGTGACGACGCCGAGTGGGATCGACATCCAGGCCTTGATCCGCGGGACGGCGTTTTCTTCCCCTGGATCGCGCTCGATCCGGACCAGTTCGGTCGATCCGCCGCCGATATCGAACAGGATGGCACCCCGTCCCTTGGGATCGAGCAGCGGCGAGCAGCCGATCACCGCGAGCGTCGCCTCGGTCTCGCGGTCGATCACCTCGAGCCGGATGCCGGTGTCTTTTGCCACCCTCTCGCGAAAACTCTCGGCATTGGCGGCGGCGCGGCAGGCTTCGGTTGCGATCAGCCGCAGGCGCCGGGCCTTGCGGTAGCGGATCTTGTCGCTGCAGATACTCAAGGCCGCAATCGCACGATCGATCGCCGCGTCGCTGATGGAACCGGTCGAGGAGATACCCTCGCCGAGCCGGATGATCCGCGAGAACGAATCGACCACGCGGAAGCCGTCGCCAGACGGACAGGCGATCAGGAGCCGGCAGTTGTTGGTGCCAAGGTCGAGCGCGGCGTAGACGCCGCTTTCCGCCCCTGCCACAGCAGACCCTGACGGGCTTGCGCGGGCCGCAAGGCCATCGGCAAGCCGCGTATCCTCGTTCATCAAAACTGTCTTTCCGCGGCATTTGCTGCCGCCGAAGAATGAGCGTTCACGGAAACTTTAGCAGCGCCAAGGGCCTGCGCAACATCCCATCACATAGGACCATGCCCAAACAGGCGTTGTCGCTGGGGGATCGGTGCGTTATTTGGTTCCGAGCCCGCGAAAGTCGCGGAAATCCAAGCATTTCAGGTATTTTTCGATGCAAGATCATACGTCTCCGTCGTCGCTGGAAAACGCTATCGCAGTGCAAAAATACGGGGTCGGACAGCCTATGCGCCGCAAGGAAGACGACACGCTGGTTCGCGGCAAGGGCAAATACACCGACGATTTCAGCCTGCCGGGCCAGGCCTATGCCTGGATCGTGCGCTCCAGCCACGCCCACGGAATCATCCGCGGCATCGATATCAAGGCGGCGCGGACCATGCCGGGCGTGCTCGGCGTCTGGACCGGCCAGGACCTCGTCGCCGCCGGCTACAACCCCTTCACCTGCGGCCTGCCGCTGAAGAGCCGCGACGGCTCGCCGCTGCTGCAGACCAACCGCATGGCATTGGCGACCGACAAGGTGCGCTTCGTCGGCGATCCCGTGGCCTATGTCGTCGCCGAAACGCTGGCGCAGGCGCGCGATGCGGCGGAAGCCGTCGAGCTCGATATCGAGCCGCTGCCTGCGGTGACCAATGCCGAGGAAGCCGCACGGCCCGGCGCGCCGCAGCTCTACGATCACATCCCCAACAACACGGCGCTCGACTATCACTATGGCGATGCCGCCAAGATCGATGCGGCGTTCGCCGGCGCCGCGCATGTGACCAAGCTTGACGTCGTCAACACCCGCGTCGCCGTGGTGTCGATGGAGCCGCGCGTGGCGCTGGCTTCCTACGACAAGACCAGCGAGCGCTTCACGATCCAGGTGCCGACGCAGGGCGTTTCCGGCAACAAGGTCACGTTTGCAAAGATCCTGAACGTGCCGAACGACAAGGTTCGTATCCTGACCGCCAATGTCGGCGGCTCGTTCGGCATGAAGAACATGAACTATCCGGAATACACCTGCATCGCGCATGCCTCGAAGGTGCTGGGCCGTCCGGTGAAGTGGACCGACGAGCGCTCGACCAGCTTCCTGTCCGACAGCCA
Organism: Bradyrhizobium sp. AUGA SZCCT0160; assembly: GCF_018130105.1. NCBI lineage: Bacteria > Pseudomonadati > Pseudomonadota > Alphaproteobacteria > Hyphomicrobiales > Nitrobacteraceae > Bradyrhizobium > Bradyrhizobium sp. AUGA SZCCT0160. The sequence goes on along the minus strand of NZ_JAFCMD010000010.1, from coordinate 62,132 downwards.
CGGCCGCGCGCAGACCATGCATTGCGAACTGGCGCTGGACGCAGAGGGTAAATTCCTCGCCGTGCGCCTGAAAGGCTACGGCAATCTCGGCGCCTACATCACTGGCGTGGCGCCGGGCCCGTTGTCGCTCAACACCGCCAAGAACCTTGCGAGCGTCTATCGTACACCGCTGCTCGGCGTCGACATCAAGACGGTGCTGACCAACACGACCTTGATGGGCGCCTATCGCGGCGCCGGCCGGCCCGAGGCCAACTACTACATGGAGCGGTTGATCGACCGCGCCGCCGATGAAATGGGCATCAACCGGCTCACCTTGCGCAAGCGCAATTTCATCAAGCCGGCGCAGTTGCCGTTCCCCGCCGCCTCCGGTGTCACCTATGACAGCGGCGATTTCCAGGGCGTGTTTGCGAAAGCTCTGGAATTGTCCGACCACGCCAATTTTGCCAAGCGCAAGAAGGAAAGCAGGAAGCAGGGAAAACTGCGCGGCATTGCGGTCGGCTCCTACCTCGAAGTCACGGCGCCGCCGAGCGGCGAACTCGGCAAGATCAATTTCGAGCCTGATGGTTCGGTGAAGCTCACGACGGGGACGCTCGATTACGGCCAGGGCCACGCCACGCCGTTCGCCCAGGTGCTGTCCGCCGAGCTCGGCGTTCCCTTCGAGAAGATCACGCTCGAACAGGGCGACAGCGATCTCGTGCGTTTCGGTAACGGCACCGGCGGCTCGCGCTCGATCACCGCGACCGGCCAGGCGATCGTCGAAGCCGCGGCGCTCGTGGTCGCCAAGGGCAAGCAGGCTGCGGCGCATCTGCTGGAAGCCAGCGAGGGCGACATCGAATTCGGCAATGGCCGCTTCACCATCGCCGGCACCGACCGCTCGATCGGCATCATGGAGCTGGCGCAGCGGCTGCGCGACGGCAAGGTGCCGGAGGGCGTGCCCGATACGCTCGACGTCGACCACGCCACCAAGGACACGCCGTCGACCTTCCCCAATGGCTGCCACGTCGCCGAAGTCGAGATCGATCCCGACACCGGCGTGACCCAAATCGTGTGCTACACCGGGATCTCTGACTTCGGCACCATCGTCAATCCGATGATCGTCGACGGCCAGCTGCATGGCGGCGTCGCTCAGGGCATCGGCCAGGCGCTGATGGAGGAAGTGAGTTACGATTCCAGCGGCCAGCCAATCACCGGCTCGTTCATGGATTACGCGATGCCGCGCGCCGGCGACATCCCGCTGATGGCAACCGCCGATCACCCCTCGCCGGCCAAAACCAATCCGCTCGGCACCAAGGGCTGCGGCGAAGCCGGCTGCGCCGGCAGCCTCGCCTGCATCGTCAATGCTGTCATCGATGCGCTGTCGGAGTACGGCATTTCGCAGATCGATATGCCATTGACATCGGAACGCGTCTGGCGTGCGATCCAGGAGGCCAAGGCGAGGAAGGCGGCATAGGATGCAACCAGCCATCATCGGTGAACTCCGCGCTGCGTTCGATGCGACAACGGTCCTGACCGGCGCCGATATCGATGCGCGCTATTACACCGATATGGCCGGCATCCCCGTCCCTCCGCCGCTTGCGGTGATGCGGCCGCGCTCGACCGAGGACGTCTCGCGATTCCTGGCGATCTGCCACCGGGCGCGCGTCGCGGTCACGACCCAGGGCGGCATGACCGGGCTCGTCGGCGCCACCATGCCGATGGCCGGCGAGATCGTGCTGTCGATGGAACGCATGAACGCGATCGAAGAGGTCGACACCGGCGGCGGGGTCGTCATTGCCCAGGCCGCCGTGCCGCTGCAGCGCGTGCACGAGCGCGTCGCGCAGGACGGCTTCATGTACCCGCTCGATCTCGGCGCCCGCGGCAGCTGCACGATCGGCGGCAACATCTCGACCAATGCCGGCGGCAACCGGGTGATCCGCTATGGCATGACGCGCGATCTCGTGCTCGGGCTCGAAGCGGTGCTTGCTGACGGCACCGTGCTCAAGGGCGTGCGCAAATACATCAAGAACAACACCGGCACCGACCTCAAGCAATTGTTCATCGGCACCGAAGGCACGCTCGGCGTGGTGACGCGCGCGGCATTGCGGATTTTCCCGGCGCCGGCCGAACAGCAGGTGGTGCTGTGCGCGCTGCCGAGTTTCGACAAGGTGCGGGCGATGCTCGATTTGGCACGCAAGCGGCTTGGCGGCGAACTGACCGCCTTCGAGGTGATGTGGAACAGCTATTACCGCCTTGTGACCAAGCTGGTGCGAGGCGTCGCCGCGCCGCTGCCGGCAACCCATCCCTTCTATTTGCTGATGGAATCCTCGGGCAGCAATGCCGAGCGACTCCGCGCCGACGTTGAAAGTCTGCTCGAAGAGGCGCTCGGTGAAGGCATTATCCTCGATGCGATCATTGCCAATTCAGGTGCTTCTACCGCCGCGATCTGGCGGGTTCGCGATTCCAGCGTCGAACTCAGCCGGGCGACCGCGCCCACGGTCGGTTTCGACATCAGCCTCGCCATCGACCAGATGGAACCGTTCACGGAAGCCGTCACAAAGGCGATCAAGGCGGTCGACAAGGACGCCTACACCATCGTGCTCGGGCATGTCGGCGACGGCAACCTGCACGTCAACACAAAATACTCGCCACCGGCTGACAAGCATGAGGAGATGAAGAAGCTGGTCTTCGGCCTCACCAGCGACTTCGGCGGTTCGATCTCGGCCGAGCACGGCATCGGCATCTCCAGGCGGCCCTATCTCAAGCTCAGCCGCACCGCGGAGGAGATCGAGACCATGCGCACGCTGAAGCGCGCGCTTGATCCGCATCACATCCTCAATCCCGGTCGCGTCTTCGAGATGTGAAGCGCGCCGGTTAGGCGGCGAGCTTCAGCGCGCGCTCCAGGAGCTCCAGCCGGTCCTGGCCCCAGAAGATCTCGCCCGAGGGCAAGACGTAACTGGGCGCGCCGAACACGCCCGCCTTCAGGGCATCCTGCGTATATTTCTCATACAGCGCATCGAGTTCGGCGTCCGATGGGCCGCCGGCCCGCAGCGCGGCGGCATCGAGACCGGCGCGTTGCGCCGATGATGCCATCACCGCGGTATCCGCAAACGATTCCTCGCGCTCCCAGATGGCGCGCGCCAGCTCCAGCGACAATTTATGAGCGTCCTTGCCCTGCAGCTTGGCTGCGATCACGAGGCGCGTCGCCGCCGCGTCATCGCTGGGGAAGAATTTAGGCTCGACATTGAGAGGAAGTCCCCGCACCTCGCGCCAGCGCCTGAGTTCCATCAGCCGGTAAGCCTGCCGCTGCGGGGAACGCTTTGGTAGCGGCAGCCCGCCGGTCTGCTCGAAAATCGGGCCGAACTTGGCGGGCTTGACGTTGACCTCGGCGCCATAGCGGCGCGCGATCTCGGCGAACGGGCCGCTGCCCATGTAGGTCCAGGGCGAGTTGAGTGAGAGGTAGTAGTCGATGGTGATGGGCATGGTTATGCCGCCACCTGTTCGCGCGGCTGGTAGATCGCGGTGTGGTGGCAATGCGCCAGTGGCGTCGTGCCGTTGGCAACCACGAGCGCGTCGAGTTCGACGAAACGGTGCCCCTTCTTGTCGTAATTGCCGACCACTTTGGCGCGCGCGGTCAGTTCATCGCCGATGCGGGCCGCGGACAGGAGCTGCATCCTTGTGCCGACATGAATCCATGGGCCCATGATGGCGTTGTCGACCAGCACCATGTTCATCACCCGCGGCAGCAGGCCGGGGTGGCCGAGTCCTTCCTGCGCGTAGATCGCTTCGGTTTCGCGAATATCCGCCAGATATTGTTTTGCCGCGTCCGTCGCCCAGGTGCGCGGCGCCGCGCCGAGCCATTTACCAAGAGCATAGGACGACGTATCGACCGGCTTGCGCTCGCCTGCGGCTGCGACCTCGACAAAGTCGGTAAGGGAGAATGCTGGCGCCGCCGCCGGCAACGACGCGGTGCCGGTGGCACAAAGATCTCCCCGGCTCTCGACCTGGAGCTCGAGCACGCCGTTGCTTTCTTCGCCCATGACATCGGCCTGCTCGCCGTCATAGACCGGCTTGACGAAGCGCGCCTCGATCAGGCCACGCTCGAGAAAGGCACGGCCCCATTTTGCGACCGGCAGGTGCATCATGTAAGCCATGACATCGACACCGGGCACCAGACCGCCGCTAAAACCATAGCGCTTCGCCACCGTGTCATCGTGCATCTTGTTCTCGGAATGCTTGGAAGTGTTGTAGGCCGAGACGCGATACGGCCCAATGCGGCTTGTCATGCCCGTTTCCTCTATTTTCTTGTTGTTTCCGGGCGTTATCGTACGCAAAGAAAGTGTCGTGGCAAGCGTGTTCCCCGGCCTGTTTTCCTCGCCTTTTTCCGCCCCATGGAGTACCACGCGCGGACGAGACGACGAGACCGAATCCAACCCCGATAAACCGACTGAAGTGCCCGACTTGAATCCTACCCGCATCTATGTCGACGCCGACGCCTGCCCGGTCAAGGACGAGATCTATAAGGTCGCGAGCCGGCACGGCCTGCCCGTCAGCGTGGTCGCGGGCAATTTCATCCGCGTGCCGCAGGATCCGCTGATCGAGCGGATCGCCGCCGGCGCCGGGATGGACGCCGCTGACGACTGGATTGCGGAACGCGCCGGCAGGGGCGATATCGTCATCACCTCCGATATTCCGCTGGCGAGCCGTTGCGTGAAGGCCGGCGCCGAGGTGCTGGCACCGAACGGCAAGCCGTTCACCGAACAATCGATCGGCATGACGCTCGCGGTACGCAATCTGATGACCGATCTGCGTTCGTCGGGTGAAGTGACGGGCGGACCGAAATCGTTCGCCCCGCGCGACCGCTCGGCGTTCCTCTCCGCGCTCGACCAGACCATCCGGCGCATCCAGCGTCAGCGGGCCTCGCAGCCTGCGCCGAACCAGAATTGAGCTGAACGATGCCGCCGCCGCTGATCCAGTTGAAAGATATCGCGCTGACCTTTGGCGGCACGCCGCTGTTGTCGGGCGTGGAATTGTCCGTGTCGACGGCCGAGCGCGTGTGCCTGATCGGCCGCAACGGCTCCGGCAAATCGACGCTGCTGAAGATCGCCGCCGGGTTAGTCGAGCCCGACAGCGGCAGCCGCTTCGTGCAGCCCGGCGCCACCATCCGCTATCTGCCGCAGGAGCCTGATTTCGGCGCGCACAAGACGACGCTGGCCTATGTCGAGGCCGGACTCAATCCGGGCGACGACCATTATCAGGCACGCTATCTCATCGAGCAGCTGGGCTTGAGCGGCGATGAAGATCCCGCCCATGTCTCGGGCGGCGAAGCCCGCCGTGCGGCGCTGGCGCGGGTGCTGGCGCCCGCCCCCGACATTTTGCTGCTGGACGAGCCGACCAACCATCTCGACCTCACCACCATCGAGTGGCTGGAAGGCGAACTGGAAAGCCGCCGCTGTGCGCTGGTCATCATCAGCCACGACCGCCGCTTCCTCTCGAACCTGTCGCGCTCGACCGCCTGGCTCGACCGCGGCCAGATTAGGCAGATCGACCGCGGCTTCTCTGCATTCGAAGCCTGGCGCGACGAAGTGCTGGCCGAGGAAGAGCGCGACCAGCACAAGCTTGACCGCAAGATCGTCAATGAAGAGCATTGGCTGCGCTACGGCGTCTCCGGCCGCCGCAAGCGCAACGTCAAGCGGCTCGGCAATCTGCATGCCCTGCGTGATCAGCGGCGGACCTATCGCGGCGCGACCGGCAACGCCAGCCTCGCCGCCGCCGAAGCGGACAAATCGGGCAAGCTGGTGATCGAGGCCAAGAACATCGGCAAATCGTTTGGCGACCGCAAAATCGTCGAAGGGTTCTCGATCCGGGTGCAGCGCGGCGACCGCATCGGCATCGTCGGACCGAACGGCGCCGGCAAGACCACGCTCATTGATATGCTGACCGGCGGCAGCCCGCCCGACAGCGGCACGATCCGGCTGGGTGCCAACATCGAAATGGCGACGCTGGACCAGCACCGCGAAAGCCTCGACCCCAAGTCGACGCTGGCCGATGCCCTGACCGGCGGCGGCAGCGACCATGTCATGATCGGCGGCAAGCCGAAGCATGTCGTCAGCTACATGAAGGACTTTCTGTTCGCGCAGGAGCAGATGCGCACGCCGCTGGAAGTATTGTCCGGCGGCGAACGCGGCCGGCTGATGCTGGCGCGTTCACTGGCAAAAGCTTCCAACCTGCTGGTGCTGGACGAACCAACCAACGATCTCGACCTCGAAACCCTCGACGTGCTCGAGGAAATGCTCGGCGACTACGAAGGCACCGTGATCCTGATCAGCCATGACCGCGACTTTCTCGACCGCGTCGTGACCTCGGTGATCGCGCCCGAAGGCGATGGGCGCTGGATCGAATATGCCGGCGGCTACACCGACATGCTGGCGCAGCGCGGCGCGGATCTGAAGCGCGAAGCGGTCAAGGTCGCCGAAGAGAAGCGGGAAGCGAGGGTTGCCGCTGGATCGCCTTCGACCGGACCGAAACGGCGCCTGAATTTCAACGAGAAGCACGCGCTGGAAACGCTGCCCAAGACCATGGCGAAGCTGCAAGCCGAGATCGCCAAGCAACAGCGCATTCTCGACGATACCGATCTCTACAAGAAGAACCGCAAGAAGTTTGATTCCGCCTCCGATGCGCTTACAAAGGCGCAGAAGGACTTACAGGAAGCCGAGGACAAGTGGCTGGAGCTTGAAGTGCTTCGGGAAGAGATTGAACAGGCATGAATCGTAGGATGGGTGGAGCGAAGCGATACCCATCATGCCCCGTGGATAGTGTTTGATGGGTTTCGCTGCGCTCTACCCATCCTACAATTGAGGAAACCATGACCACACCCCTCGCCGCCAAGATCGCCCGTGAATACGGCACACCCGCCGCCGTGATCGACATGGACCGGGTCGAGCGCAACATCGCGCGCATCCAGGCGGCTTGCGATGCCGCTGGCGTCGCCAACCGGCCGCACATCAAGACCCACAAGAGCCCGCTGCTCGCGACCATGCAGATCAAGGCCGGCGCCAAGGGCGTGACTTGCCAGAAGCTCGGCGAGGCCGAAGTGATGGCAGACGCCGGGATCGACGACATCCTGATCAGCTACAATCTGATCGGCGAAGAGAAGATGGCGAGGCTCGGCGCGCTGCAGGGCAAGGCCAACATGACGGTCGCCTGCGACAATTCCGTCGTGGTGGCGGGCCTGCCGCAGGCCGCCGCGGCCTCAGGCCGTCCGCTGTCGGTGGTGGTCGAATGCGACACCGGACGCAAGCGCGCCGGCGTCGAGACGCCTGCCGAAGCCATTGCGCTGGCACGCGAGATCGCGGGCTCCAAGGGACTGAAATTCGCCGGCTTCATGCTGTACCCGACCGAAACCGGCTGGGCCGAGGCACAAAAATTCTTTGACGAGGCGCTGGCCGGCGTCCGCGCCCACGGCCTCGATGCCACGATGGTCTCGACCGGTGGCTCGCCGAACATGAAGAACGTCGGCAAGCTCAAGGGCGCCACCGAGCATCGGCCCGGCACCTACATCTACAACGACCGCATGCAGGTCGCGGCCGGCGTCGCCAGTTGGGACGATTGCGCCCTCAGCATCTATTCGACGGTCGTCAGCCGCGCCGGCCCGGATCGCGGCATCCTCGATGCCGGCTCCAAGACCTTGACGTCGGACACCGGCGGCGGGCTCGAAGGCCACGGCCTGATCCTCGAACATCCCGAAGCCAAGATCGCGCGCTTTGCCGAGGAGCATGGTTTCCTCGACCTCACCCGCAGCAACACGCGGCCGAACGTCGGCGACGTCGTGCGCATCGTGCCCAACCATGTCTGCGTCGTCGTCAACATGATGGACGAAGTGGTGATGGTCCGCGGCGAGGAGATTCTTGGGACGCTGCCGGTGGCGGCGCGGGGGAAGCTGCGGTGATCCAGTCCGTAGGACGGGTAGAGCGGAGCGAAACCCATCATCTATCCCCGTGACATGATGTGATGGGTTTCGCTACGCTCTACCCATCCTACGATTGAGCCACTTCAACACACCCCTGCCCGCGGCAGCACCCGTCGCAAACGACGCCTGCAGCAGATAGCCGCCGGTCGGCGCTTCCCAATCCAGCATTTCGCCGGCCGCGAATACGCCCGGCAAACGGCGGATCATGAAGTCGGCATCGAGTTCGTCGAAGGCGATGCCGCCCGCGGTCGAGATCGCGCGCGCGATCGGTGCGACGCCGTTGAGTTCTACGGGCACAGCATTGATCAGTCGCGCGAGATCGGGTGGCGATAGCGAAGCCAACGATACGCCGGACGTCTTCGCCGCCTCCTGCAGCAATCCGATCGCGACCGGCGAAAGATGCGCGGCCTTGCGCAGGAAGTTCGACTGGGATTGTTTACCTTTTGGCGCAGAGAGCCGCGCGGTCAATTCCTCGATCGCCAGATCGGGGCGCAGCGCGACGTGCAGCGTCGCCTGCCCTGCGCCAAGGATCGCCTCGCGCAATTCCGCCGACAGCGCATAGATCGCGCCACCTTCGATACCCGTGCGGGTGACGATGGCTTCGCCGCGAACGCTGTGCGTTCCAAACGTCAGCGCTACGCCCTTGAGCGGCTGGCCTTCGAACCGATCGCGGAAAATATCGGACCATGCGACGGTGAAGCCGGAATTTGCCGGACGCAGCGGGGATATGTTGACGCCCTTGGCAGCGAGCGTTTCCGCCCATACGCCGTCGGAGCCAAGCCGCGGCCAGCTTGCGCCGCCAAGTGCCAGTACGGTCGCGCTCGCTTCGATGTCGCGTGGTCCGTCCGGTGTCTGGAACTGGAGGCGGCCGTCTTCGCTCCAACCGGTCCAGCGATGGCGCAGCGCGAACTGCACGCCCTGCAAGTCCAGCCTCCGCAGCCATGCCCGCAGCAACGGTGACGCCTTGAATGCTTGCGGGAAAACCCGGCCGCTGGAGCCGACGAAAGTCGGCTGCCCCTGCGCCTCGCTCCAGTCGCGCAGCGCCTGTGGCGGAAAGACGTCGATGGCCGCCTTCAGGTTCGGCATTGCTTCGGCGTAGCGCGCAACGAAGGCGGCCAGCGGCTCGCTGTGCGTCAGATTGAGCCCACCCCGGCCGGCCATCAGCAACTTGCGCCCGGCCGAGGGCATCGTGTCGTAGACGGTGACCGCAGCGCCGCCCTGCGCCAGCACTTCGGCCGCCATCAGCCCGGCAGGTCCGGCGCCGATGACGGCGATAGCCATCGTCAGAGCTTGATCCCCGCCTTCGCGGCCGCCTGCCCGACATATTTCTGCGTCTGCTCGAACGCGCCCTGCAGCGCCTTCGCCGTGGACATATCGCCGATCGCGGCAAAGTTCGCCGCGATGGCGTCCGGCGTCCACTCGGCTTGCGGCAGGTTGATGCCTTCGGTTTCCACGACCTTGATCACCGCAAACGAGCCGGCACCCGCGCCCATGATGGTGCGGGTCGGCGCGTCCTCGCTCAGCAAAAATTCCACCGCGGGCGTAATCGCCTCGGGGCGCATCAGCGCCAGCGCCTGCGGCGGCAGCAGTTCTTCCGTCATGCGCGTCGCCGCGGTCGGCGAAATCGTATTGACGCGGATGTTGTTCTTGCGGCCTTCCTCGGCCAGCACGTTCATCAGGCCGACCATGCCGGCTTTGGCGGCGCCGTAATTGGCCTGGCCGAAATTGCCGAACAGGCCGGATGAAGAGGTCGTCAGCACGATGCGCCCATAGTTGCGCTCGCGCATGCCATCCCACACTGCCTTGCAGCAGTAAAATGTACCGACGAGATGGACATCGAGCACCTTGGCAAAGTCGGCGATGTCCATTTTTGCGAACGACTTGTCGCGCAGGATGCCGGCGTTGGCGCACAACAGATCGACGCTGCCCCACTCCTTCGTGGCCCGCTCGACCATCGCGGTGACTTGTCCGAACTTCGAGACGTCGGCGCCGTCGGCCATCGCCGTGCCACCGGCTTTGCGGATTTCCTCGACCACGGTCTCGGCGGGCGTCAGCGAGCCGCCGGTGCCGTCGCGCGCGCCGCCGAAATCATTGACGACCACCTTGGCGCCGCGGCTGGCCAGCCCCAGCGCATGCGCCCGTCCCAGACCATTGCCCGCGCCGGTGACGATTGCGACGCGTCCGTCAAACCTGATTGTCATGCGTAAGATTCCTGGTTCTCGTCATGCCCGGCCTTGTGCCGGGCATCCACGTCTTGTTCGGTGCTGCATAGCAAGACGTGGATGGCCGGGACAAGCCCGGCCATGACGACGGAGTTACTAAGCGAAATAGATCAAGCCGAGCCAGTTGGCGACCAAAGCGGGCTTTGCTTCACCCTCGATCTCGACGGTGACATTGGTGCGCGACTGCAGTTCCTTCGGCTTGCGCAGCGTGGCCTCCAGCAGCGTGAAACGGCCGCGGACGCGGGAGCCCGCGCGCACCGGCGACATGAAGCGCAGCCGGTCGAACCCGTAATTCACACCCATCGTGGTGCCTTCGATGACCGGCATCACCTCATAGGACATGATCGACAGCAGCGACATCGTCAGAAAGCCGTGCGCCACGGTTGTGCCGTAAGCGGTCTCCTTCTTGGCGCGCTCGGGATCGACATGGATGAACTGGTGGTCCTCGATCACGTCGGCATAGACGTCGATCCTGGCCTGATCGACCAGATGCCAGGACGAGACGCCGATTTCCTTGCCCACCATGGCCTGATAGGCTTCGAACGACACCGGCGGCTTCTTCCAGACTTCATTCATTACTCAGGTCTCCAATCCGGCGGTCCGCACCTTCTGCAGCTCTGGAAACTGTTCTTCGCGGAATTCCGTCCCGCGCAGCGCATCGCTGCGGTTGTCGTCATGTTCCAGCCGCCGCAACTGCACGCGGCGGATTTTTCCCGAAATCGTCTTCGGCAATTCGGTTACCAGCTCAATGCGGCGGATGCGCTTGAACGGCGCAAGGCGCGTGTGCAGATGGTTGAAGATCGACAGCGCGGTTTCCGGCGAGCGTTCCACGCCGGCCACCAGCAGCACATAGGCCTTCGGGATTGCGAGCCTGATCGGATCGGGACTGGGCACGACGGCGGCTTCCGCCACCGATTCATGCTCCAGCAGCACGCTTTCGAGTTCGAACGGGCTGATGCGGTAGTCGGAGGATTTGAACACGTCGTCGGAGCGGCCGACGAAGGTCAGATACCCCTCGTCATCGGCGAACACCACGTCGCCGCTGCGATAGAGATCGCCATCGGCGCCGCTCAGTTTGCCGTCCTCGCCTTGATAGCCCTGCATCAGGCCGGCCGGACGGTCCGCGCCGAGCACCAGCGTCACCTCGCCCTCCTTGGTGGCGTGGCCGTCATTGTCCGTGATCTGCACGCGATAGCCGGGCAATGGACGGCCCATCGATCCGATTTTGACCTTCTGGCCCGGCGAATTGCCGGCGAGCGCCGTGGTTTCGGTCTGGCCGTAGCCGTCGCGGATGGTCAGGCCCCAGGCGTTCTGCACCTGATCGATGACTTCGGGATTGAGCGGCTCGCCGGCGCCGCAGACCTCGCGCAAGCTCACCTTGAAGTCCGCGAGCTTCTCCTGGATGAACAGCCGCCACACCGTCGGCGGCGCGCACAAGGTCGTCACGCCGCAGCGGCCGATGGTGGCGAGCAATGACTTGGCATCGAAGCGCGGCTGGTTGACCACGAACACGGTGGCGCCGGCGTTCCATGGCGCGAACAGACAGCTCCAGGCGTGCTTGGCCCAGCCCGGCGAGGAAATGTTGAGGTGCACATCGCCCGGCTGCAGCCCGAGCCAGAACATCGTCGACAACGCGCCGACGGGATAGCTGCGCTGGCTGTGCCGCACCAGCTTTGGTTTTGCCGTGGTACCCGAGGTGAAATAGAGCAGCAGCGGATCGTCGGCGTTGGTCGGGCCGTCGGTTGCAAACGTCTCGGACGCGCTGGCGGACTCTTCGAACGGCAACCAGCCGTCGTGCTTCGCGGTCGCACCGACCACGATGCGCACCAGGCCCTCGGCACCAAGGCTCGCGAATTTCGCGACCTGATCCTGCGAGGCCACCACGACCTTGGCGCGGCCGCGGTCGAGCCGGTCGCGCAGTTCGTCGGGCGTCAGCAGCGTGGTTGCGGGGATCACGACGACGCCGAGCTTCATCGCCGCCAGCATGGTCTCCCACAGCGGCACGACATTGCCGAGCAGCAGCAGCAGATGATCGCCGCGCTTCAAACCTTGCGCGCGCAAAAAATTGGCGACCTGGTTGGAACGGCGCGACAGCGCGGCAAAGGAAAGCTTCATCTCCTTATCGCTGCCGGCATCGACGATCCACAGCGCCGCACGGTCCTTGGTGTCGACGTTACGGGCCAGTTCGGCGTCGAACCAGTCCAGCGCCCAGTTGAACGGAACAGGGTCCGGCCAGCGGAACCCCTTTACCGCGGTGTCGTAGTCGGTGCGGTGCTTGAGCAGAAAGGCGCGCGCTTCCTGGAAACTCGTCATCGGCTCTCCGTTATTTCCCGGCGAGACTCCGAACGTGCTGGATAATCCCGGAAAAATCCACCCCGCCATGGCCGGCGGCGTCGAATGCCTTGTAGATCTCCTGCGCATGTTTGCCCAGAGGCGTTGCGGCCCCCGCGGCGTTGGCGGCGTCCTGCGCCAGCGTCAAATCCTTCACCATCAGATTGGAGGCGAAACCGGGCTTGTAGCCGTTGTTGGCCGGCGAGGTCGGAACCGGGCCCGGCACCGGGCAATAGGTCGTCAGCGACCAGCATTGCCCCGATGAGGTCGAGGCGACGTCGAACAGCGCCTGATGCGACAGGCCGAGCTTTTCGGCGAGCGCGAAGGCCTCGCCTACCGCGATCATGGAAATACCCAAAATCATGTTGTTGCAGATCTTGGCCGCCTGCCCGGCGCCGGCGCCGCCGCAATGCACGATCTTCTTGCCCATGTTCTCCAGCACCGGCTTGGCCGCGGAAAACGCCTTGTCCTCGCCGCCGCACATGAAGGTGAGCGTCGCGCCCTTGGCGCCGCCGGTTCCGCCGGACACCGGCGCATCGACCGAAGCCATGCCGTGCTTCGCCGCCAGCGCATGCGCCTGCTTTGCGCTTTCGACGTCGATGGTCGAGCAATCGATGATCAGCGCACCCTTGGCCATCGCCGGAACCACGTCGGTCCAGACCGAGACCACGTGCTTGCCCGCGGGCAGCATGGTGATGACGGTATCCGCACCTTTCACCGCGGCGGCGGCGCTGTCCGCGATGGTGGCGCCGTCGCTCTTGGCCTGGTTCTTGGACGCCTCGACCAGATCAAAGGCGATGACCTTGTGGCCGGCCTTGACCAGGTTGGCCGCCATCGGACCGCCCATATTGCCGAGGCCAATGAATGCGATATTTGCCATCTCGAATCCTCCGCGTGAGTTGTTCTTGTTATTTCAGTTGAACCTGAGTTCGTCGGCGCCGATCTCGGCGAAGTAAGGCGCCTGCATCGCAGGCGTCACGTCCTCGATCCGCGGCGGCGACCATTTTGGACTTCGGTCCTTGTCGATCACGGCGGCGCGCACGCCTTCGCGAAAGTCGTCGCTGGCAAACACTTCCAGCGCGGCGCGATATTCCCGCACCAGGCATTCTTCCAGCGAGGACGACGCCCGCGCCAGCCGAAGCAGTTTCAGCGTGACCACCATGCCGCGTGGCGATTTCTCGCCGAGCGTCTTCAGGGTTGAAAGCGCCAGTTCCGAGCGGTCCTGCTGCAGGGCGGCGACGATGTCTTCCATCCGGTCATGGGCGAACCAGCTGTCGATTTTTGTCTGCATGGCGGCCACGGGGCCGGCAGTCTCGCCGGTCGCAAAGCCATCAATAAGGGTCTTGATTTCGGCTGATGTTGCTCCGGGCCGGACCTTGGTCAGCGCCTCGCGCAACGCGGGCAATTTAGCCGATGGCACGACCGCATCGGCAAAATGCGCATTGATCGCATCGGGGCCATTCATGGTCTGGCCGGTCAGGCCAAAATAGGTTCCGATCTCGCCTGGCGAATGCGAGAGCAGCCAGGTGCCGCCGACATCCGGGAAAAAGCCGAGGCCGACTTCGGGCATCGCCAGTTTCGTCCGCTCCGTCACCACGCGATGGCTGCTGTGGGCCGACAACCCGACGCCGCCGCCCATTACGATGCCGTCCATGAAGGCGACATAAGGCTTTGGAAACTTCTTGATGCGGGCGTTGAGGATGTATTCCTCGCGCCAGAGGATCTTGCCGAGATCGCCGGCGACCTTTGAGCTCTCCCACAGCGCTCGGATATCGCCGCCGGCGCAGAGGCCGCGCTCGCCTGCCCCTTCCAGCAGGATCACCGCGACCGCGGGATCGGCCTCGAACTGATCGAGCGCCTTGTCGACGTCGCGAAACATCTCCAGCGTCACGGCATTGATCGCCTTCGGCCGATTCAGCCGGATCACGCCGCAAGAACCCTCGCGCCGCGCGATCAGGTCGCCCTCCGGCGCCTCGGTAGCCGATGTCATCGCGCGCCCTCGATCAGTTTTCGCGACACGATCAGCCGCATGATCTCGTTGGTCCCTTCCAGGATCTGGTGCACGCGCAGGTCTCGCACGATCTTTTCGATGCCGTATTCGCTGAGATAGCCATAGCCGCCATGCAGTTGCAGCGCCTGGTTGGCGACCTCGAAGCCGACATCGGTGCCAAAACGCTTGGCCATCGCGCACAGCATGGTCGCGTCGGCATCCTTGCGGTCGAGTGCGGCGGCCGCGCGCCACACGAAGGTCCGCGCCGCCTCCAGTTCGGTCGCCATGTCGGCGAGGCGGAACTGCAGCGCCTGAAATTCGTCGAGGCGCTTGCCGAAGGCTTTTCGCTCTTTCATGTAGCCAAGCGACTTATCGAGCGCGTACTGCGCGCCGCCGAGCGAGCACGCCGCGATGTTGATGCGGCCGCCGTCGAGCCCGGCCATCGCAATCTTGAAGCCGATGCCCTCGTCGCCGAGGCGATTTTCAACGGGCACACGCGCATTCTCGAAAATCACCGCACGGGTCGGCTGCGCGTTCCAGCCCATCTTGCGCTCATTGGCGCCGAACGACAGGCCGGGCGTATCGCCCTCGATCACCAGCGTCGAGATGCCGCCCGGGCCATCGGCGCCGGTACGCACCATCACCACATAGAGATCGCCCTTGCCGGCGCCTGAAATGAACTGTTTCTGGCCGTTGAGCACGTAATGATCGCCGTCGCGCACCGCGCGGGTGCGCAGCGCCGCAGCGTCCGAGCCGGAGCCCGGCTCGGTCAGGCAGTAGCTCGCCAAGAGCTCCATGGTGCAGAGCTTCGGCAGCCATTTCTGGCGCTGGGTGTCGTTGCCATAGGCATCGATCATCCAGGACGCCATATTGTGGATCGAGATGAACGCCGACACCGTCGGGCAGCCCTGGGCCAGCGCCTCGAAGATCAGCGCGGCGTCGAAGCGTGTCAGCGCCGAGCCGCCGACATCGTCGCGGATATAGACCCCGCCGATGCCGAGCGTCGCCGCCTCGCGCATCACGTCGACGGGGAAATGCTTTTCCTCGTCCCAGCGGATTGCATGCGGCGCAATTTTCTCCGCGGCAAATTCCCGCGCCATGTCGCGAACCGCAATCTGGTCCTCATTGAGAGCGAAATGCATCTCGGTGCCCGCGTTTCTCTTACCGTCATGGCCGGGCTTGTCCCGGCCATCCACGTCTTTGCTGCTAAAACCTTCAAGTCGTGGATGCCCGGGTCAAGCCCGGGCATGACGAGTTAAGGAGATTACGACGCGATCAGTTCATCGTCGGAATCGAAAACTCCGCGCCTTCCTTCACACCCGACGGCCAGCGCGAGGTGATGGTTTTGGTCTTGGTGTAGAAGCGGATCGAATCCGGGCCGTGCTGGTTGAGATCGCCGAAGCCGGACTTCTTCCAGCCGCCAAACGTGTAATAGGCGATCGGCACCGGGATCGGCACGTTGATGCCGACCATGCCGACTTCGACCTTGGCGGCGAAATCGCGCGCGGCGTCGCCGTCGCGGGTGAAGATCGCAACGCCATTGCCGTAGTCATGGTCCGACGGCAGCGCCAGCGCTTCCTTGTAGTCGTGCGCGCGCACCACCGACAGCACGGGGCCGAAGATCTCTTCCTTGTAGATCCGCATGTCCTTGGTGACGTTGTCGAACAGCGAACCGCCGAGATAGAATCCCTTCTCGTAGCCCTGCATCTTGAAGCCACGGCCGTCGACCGCGAGCGTCGCGCCTTCCTTGACGCCGATGTCGATGTAGCTCTTCACCTTCTCGACCGCTTCGCGCGTCACCAGCGGGCCGTAATCGGCCGAGGGATCGATCGAGGTGCCGATCTTGAGCGACTCCACGCGCGGGATCAGCTTTTCCATCAGGCGGTCGGCGGCGGTCTTGCCGACGGGGACAGCTACCGAAATCGCCATGCAGCGCTCGCCCGCCGAGCCGTAGCCGGCGCCGATCAGCGCATCGACGGTCTGGTCCATATCGGCGTCCGGCATCACGATGGCGTGGTTCTTGGCGCCGCCGAAACACTGGCAGCGCTTGCCGGTCTGCGCGGCGCGCTCGTAGATGTACTGCGCAATCGGCGTCGAGCCGACAAAACCGATCGCCTTGATATCGGGATCGTCGAGAATGGCGTCGACGGCTTCCTTGTCGCCGTTGACGACGTTGAGCACGCCGGGCGGCAGACCCGCCTCGATCATCAGGGCGGCGAGCAGCATCGGCACGCCGGGATCGCGCTCCGAGGGCTTTAAGATAAACGCGTTGCCGCAGGCGATCGCCGGCGCGAATTTCCACATCGGGATCATCGCCGGGAAATTGAACGGCGTGATGCCGGCGACGACGCCGAGCGGTTGCCGCATCGAGTAGATATCGATGCCGGGGCCGGCGCCTTCAGTGTATTCGCCCTTCATCAGATGCGGAATGCCGCAGGCGAATTCGACCACTTCGAGGCCGCGCTGGATATCGCCCTTGGCGTCAGGAACGGTCTTGCCGTGCTCACGCGCGAGGAGATCGGCGAGCTTGTCGTAATCGCGGTTGGCGAGTTCGAGGAACTTCATCATCACGCGCGCGCGGCGCTGCGGGTTGGTGTTGGCCCACTCGACCTGGGCGGCCTTGGCGTTCTCGACGGCGGCGCGGACCTCGGCCTTGGAGGCCAGCGCCACCTTGGCCTGGACGTCGCCGGTCATCGGCTCGAAAACGTCGGCCGTCCGGCCCGAATTGCCCTTGACCTCTTTGCCGCCGATGAAATGTCCGATTGAACGCATGAATCTTCTCCTTGGGAGTCTCGGGTAATTTTACCGCCCTTTTTGACCCGCATTTCCTAGGATACAAGTCTGATAAATTGCACCATAGATGTGCGGAAATGCTGGATCAAGGCGGCGGCACGATCGATTGGGATGACTTCCGTTTTCTGCTGGCGATTGCGCGCGGCGGAACGGTATCCGCTGCCGCAAAACAGCTGGGCGTCGATCATGCCACAGTGATCCGGCGTGTCGACCGGCTGGAGCGGCATCTGTCCGCAAAACTGTTTGATCGGCGCAAGACCGGCTATTTGCTGACCGAGGCCGGCCAGCGCGTCGCCGACAGCGCGGAGGCGATGGAATCGACCATCGTCGCCAACCAGGAGGCGGTCGGCGGCTCCCGCGCGCATCTGACCGGCACCGTGCGGATCGGGGCCCCCGACGGTTTTGGCAGCCACTTCCTGGCCTCGCGCCTCGTCAAATTCGTCGAACGCTACCCGGATCTCGACCTGCAGCTGGTCGCCACCGCCCGGCTGTTCAGCCTGTCGAAGCGCGAGGCCGATATTGCGATCAGCTTGACGATGCCGAAGGAAGGCCGGATCGTTGGGCGCAAGCTGCTCGATTACAGCCTCGGGCTTTATGCCGCCCCCGCCTATCTCGACCGCGCGCCCCGGATTACCGGGCGCAGCGACCTCGCCGCACATCGCTTCGTCGGCTACATCGAGGAGCTGCTGTTCACACCGGAACTGGATTATCTCCCCCAGGTCAGCCCAAAGATCTCCGCGAAATTCCGCAGCGCCAATCTGATCGCGCAGCTCAACGCCACCATCGCCGGCTTCGGCATCGCCGTGCTGCCGCATTTCATGGCGAGGGCTCATCCCGAGCTGCGACCGGTGCTGCCGGACG
Organism: Bradyrhizobium sp. AUGA SZCCT0160; assembly: GCF_018130105.1. Classification (NCBI taxonomy): domain Bacteria; kingdom Pseudomonadati; phylum Pseudomonadota; class Alphaproteobacteria; order Hyphomicrobiales; family Nitrobacteraceae; genus Bradyrhizobium; species Bradyrhizobium sp. AUGA SZCCT0160. The sequence goes on along the minus strand of NZ_JAFCMD010000010.1, from coordinate 43,990 downwards.
AGATTACTATCTCGCGGACGTTCTGGCTGTTGATGCATGCCGACAGTAAGGATCTGGCACGGATCCGCGCGGTGGCGGATTACGTTTATGAGACGGTGGAAGGCGAGCGGGCGTTGTTTGGTGGGCGGTGAACGAAACTGTCGTCCCGGCCTTGAGCCGGGACCCATACCGCGTGATCTATCGACAGAAAAAAGCCGGCAGACGCTGCCTGCAATTACAACGGTCGCGGCGTATGGGTCCCGGCTCAAGGCCGGGACGACGGCGGTGGGTGACGCTGCTAATTCGCCGCAGCCTTCTTCGCGGCCGGTTTCGCCGCCGCAGCGCGGCTCACCACGGCCTCGCGTCCGGCGGCGAGGATCTCGTCGGAGAACTCGCCATTGCCGGCGATCCGCGACAGCACCAGCGTGCCCATCATGGTCGCGAGCGCCGCCACCGCCTGCTTGCGCGCGACTTTGCGCGGGACGTCGAGAATCTGATCGGCCATCATGTCGATCATCGCTTCCAGCTTGGCGGCAAAGGCTTTTCGCGTCTTCGCGCTCTCACGCGCGATCTCGGCGCCGAGCGTCGGAATCGCGCAGCCATGGCCGGGATCGTCGCGATGAACAGGCGTCAGATAATTCTCGACGATGGTTGCGAGACGCTTGTCCGGCGGGGTCTCGTCGGCGACCTTGCGCCAGCGCTCGGTCGAGCGGTCCATCGCATAGGCAAAGGCTTCGATGACAAGCGCCTCGCGGGAATCGAAATGGGCGTAGAAGCCGCCATGGGTCAGGCCAGCCTCCTTCATCAGGTCGGCGACACCGATGCCATGCGCGCCCTTTTCGCGAAGCCGTACTGAGGCCTTCTTCACGATCCGCGCGTGGGTTTCCTGCTTGTGCTCCTTCGAATAGCGCATCGCAATTCCTGAACCATTAGATGTTTGCAGTCATATAATAGCAGTTGCACGCGAAAAAAGCTGCACCTATTTCGTCTTAGGACCCTCGCCGATCATCGAGAAGGTGGCGGTCGCGTGCACTGCAAGATTGCCGGCGCCGTCGCGGACAAAGCCTTCGGTATAGCTGGTTTGGCGGCCGAGTTTTATGATTTTGCCTTCGGCCGAGATCTTGCCCGACTTGACCGAGAGCGGCCGCAGATAGGTCAGCTTGAGATCAAGCGTCACCGCACCCTGCCCGGCCGGCAGCATGGTCGAGATCGCGCAGCCCATGGCGGTATCGAGCAGAGCTGCCGCGGTCGCGCCGTGCAACAGACCGATGGTATTTTCCAGGCTTTCATGCGGTTCGAGTTCCATCACGATCCGCCCCGGTTCGGCAGTGCGAAGTCGGAAATCGATCAGGCGGGCCATCGGCGGTTCCGGCAGGATACCGTCGCGGATCGCGCACATCGCCTCCATGCCCGTCATCCCGGCGGCAGCCTTCGCGGCCGGCCCCGGCGCCTGCCAATCGACCACGCGCTCCCGGCGCATGGCTGAAGAAAACAGGTCGGCGGATTCTATCGCGCTCATGGCGGCTCCTTTTAGATTACGATCGTCATATTACACCGACAGGCTTCGCCGCGCAACGCCCCTCGCCTGCCAGCCCTTGACAATTCAGCGCATTGTCCGGGAAGTGGCGCAAACCGTGCCACTGAACCCAAAAAACCAAGACCAACAGAGAAAATCGGATGGAAATGCTCAATCCCCATTGCGGCATCGACCGCGATTCCCGCGGCGTGGTGCGGCTGTCGATCTGCAATGCAGGCTCGCTGAACATCCTGAGTTCCGCCGTCACATCAGGCGTGCGCGAAGGCTTTGAGAAACTCGCCACCGATCGGACCATTCGCGCGGTGATCCTGGCCGGCCAAAGCGAGAAGAGCATGATCGGCGGCGCCGACATCAAGGAAATGGCCAAACTCGACCAGAAATCCGCCGAAGCCTTCATCACGCGGCTCCGCGATCTCTGCGAAGCCGTGCGCCAATTTCCGGCGCCCGTGATCGCGCGGCTACCCGGCTGGTGCCTTGGCGGCGGGCTGGAGGTCGCGGCCGCCTGCGATTTCCGGATTGCTGCGCACGACGCTCATTTCGGCATGCCCGAGGTCAAGGTCGGCATTCCCTCGGTGATCCACGCCGCGCTCTTGCCGCGGCTGATCGGCTGGGGCCGCGCCCGCTGGCTGGTGATGACCGCGGAGAATATCGATGCCCCGACGGCGCTGGCGTGGGGGCTGGTCGACAAGGTCGCGCCGGCCGGCGGCCTCGATGACGCGGTCGAGCATACGGTCAAGGCGCTTCTCGAATGCGGCCCCGAGGCGCTGCGTTCGCAGAAGGCACTGCTGCGGCAATGGGAAGAACTGCCGCTCAAGGAGTCCGTCAATCTCAGCGTCGGCGTGTTCGGGCAATCCTTCCTGACCGGCGAACCGCAGCGGATGATGCAGGGCTTCATCGATCGGAAGCGATAGCCGCAGGAGAAGTAATGGAAAGGTCGTTCGACGCGATCGTACTCGGTTTGGGGGCAATGGGCTCCGCTGCAACCTACCAGTTGGCCAGTCGAGGCGCCTCGGTTCTCGGGATCGATCAGCTCAAGCCGCCTCATGAGCTGGGTTCGACGCACGGCGATACCCGCATTACGCGCATCGCCTGCGGCGAGGGTCCCGAGTACTCGCCATTTGCCAAGCGGTCGCACGAGATATGGCGCGACATCGAGAGCCGGACTGGTCGGGATCTTTTCACCCAAAATGGACTGCTGGTGATCTCCGGCAAGGGCCAGCGTGCCGCCGGACATGAAAATCCGGAATTTCTCAAGACCACAGTGGCAGCGGCCGACGAGGCCAAGATCAAATACGAAATTCTGGATGGCAAAACGATCAGACAGCGTTTTCCCGCCTTCAATGTCAACGACGACGATGAAGCCTATTTTGACGAGGTCAGCGGCTATGTTCGACCTGAGTCATGCATCGAGGCACAGCTTCAACTCGCGGCCACCTCGGGCGCCATGCTGCGCTTTTACGAGAAGGTGCTGAAATTCGAACCCAATGGCGACGGCGTGCAGGTGACGACAGGCGTCAGCACCTATCGCGCCAGGAAACTCATCATAACCGCCGGCCCATGGATCAACCAGGTATTGGGCGTTGATCGGCAATTCAGCATAACGCGGCAGGTGCTCTATTGGTTTGGCCTGAAAAACCAGCACCGATACCCGGAATTTCTTCCAGAGCGATTTCCGGTGTACATCTGGCAACTTCCGGCACCCCAGAGCATCTACGGCTTTCCATTGATTGGCCACCCCGAACAGGGGGTGAAGATCGCCACCGAGCAGTATGAGGATACGACGACGCCCGACACGGTTCGCCGGAGCGTTGGTCCGGACGAAATCACTGGGATGTTCAGAACCTATGTCGGGCCGTTCTTCCCTGGCCTCGACGAAAATTGCGTGAAGACCAAGGTGTGCCTTTACACCTGTGTGAAGAACGCCCGGTTTATCATTGATTATCACCCCGATATGAAGAACGTCATCATCGCCTCGCCGTGCTCGGGGCACGGGTTCAAGCATTCCGCCGCTGTCGGAGAAACGCTTGCGCAGATGGCGCTTGGCCAATCGCATCTGGACGTCAGCAAGTTCTCGTTTTCAGGCGCTATCTGAGAGCCCGGCGCGCTTCGCCGCAAAAACATGGCTGCCTTGCCATCCCGCCTCTTTCAAGCTGTAGTCGGCGTGACCAAGGAACCGGATGAACAAAGCGGGAAACGCATGAGACCTGCCGGCAAGGGGCCGCTGGATTCGCTCTACTTCCACTATCCGATCTTTCCGGCGCGGCGCGTGCCCGAACTGGATGGCGTGACCGTTCGTCATCCCGTTGCGATCGTCGGCGCCGGCCCGATCGGGATGACGGCAGCGCTGGTGCTGGCGCGGTACGGCGTTCGCAGCGTGCTGATCGATCGCAAGGATACTTTTAATGACGGCAGCCGGGCGCTCTGCATCGCGCGGCCGAGCATGCATATCCTGGAGCGGATCGGCGCGGTGGCGCCCTTCCTCCAGAAATCGCTGGGCTGGCGCTACGGCCGCAGCTACTACCGCGGCGAACAGATCTTTCGGCTCGAGATGCCGCATCCGCCGAATGAAAAATATCTGCCGATGTACAATCTGCAGCAGCAATATATCGAGCAATATCTGCATGACGCGGTGACGGCCTGCGACCTCATCGACATGCGCTGGCAGAGCGAGCTTTCCGACATCCAGCCGGACGCGGATGGCGTTTCGATCGGTGTCACCTCGCCCGCCGGCAACTACCGCCTCGACGCTGAGTATGTTCTCGCTGCCGACGGCGCGCGCTCGCCGATCCGTTCCCAGCTTGGGCTGCGGATGAAGGGCGACAATTACGAAGGCCGCTACGTGATCGCGGATATCCGCATGGATCACGATTTCCCGACCGAACGCCGCGCCTTCTTCGAGCCGAGCGGCAATCCCGGCGGCACGGTGCTGATCCACAAGCAGCCGGAAAGGATCTGGCGCGTCGACTACCAGCTTCGCGAAGGCGAAAGCGAACAGGAAGCGATGCGCGAGGAAAGCATCCGCGCGCGCGTCGGCGCCATCCTTGGTGATATCGGCCACGACAGACCGTGGGAGCTGGAATGGTGGAGTGTCTATTCCGCCAACACGTTGTGCCTCGACGACTACCGGCATGGCCGGGTGTTCTTCATCGGCGACGCCGCGCATATCGTACCGATTTTTGGCGTGCGCGGCCTCAACAACGGCCTCGCGGATTCCGAAAATCTCGGCTGGAAGCTGGCGCTCGTCCTCAACGGCGAGGCGGATGAAGCCCTGCTCGACAGCTATTCGCCGGAGCGCCGCGGCGCCACGCTCGATGTGTTTGCCAACGCCACCAAGAGCACGCGCTTCATGACGCCGCCGACGCGCGGCTGGCGGCTGGCGCGTGAGGCGGCGCTGTCGCTGAGCCTGAAGCACGAATTTCCGCGCGGCCTCGCCAATCCAAGGCAGATGCAGCCCTACACTTATTCTGAAAGCCCGCTGACGCCTTATGCCATCAGAGATGCCGAGTTTACGGGTGGCCCCGCCTGCGGCAGCGTTGCGCCGAACGCGAAGCTTCCCGACGGTAGTCATTTGCTGGATCAGGCCGGCATTGGCCTGACTGCTATCCTGTTCTGCCGGGGCGCGCCGTCCACCGACGACATCATGCTCCTCGACCGGCTTCGCAATACGGACAAGCGCCTTGCGGCGCTCTTGATCGGAACCAGTCACGTCAGCGATGCCGACGGCGAGATCGCTCGCCTGTACGCGGCGGCTCCCGGCACGCTTTATCTGCTGCGTCCCGACCTGCATGTCGCCGGGCGATGGAAAACGATCGCCGCAAACGAGGTGCTGCGGACCGCCGCCCTGTGTCTCGGGAGGGCCAGAGCATGAGCACGATGCCATCAGCGGATTTCGAAACCGCCTATGAGACGCTCGCAACGGCCATCGATTCGGCCGGGCCCGAGCGCGAGGCGCTGTTCCTGACCCGGCTGGCGCTGGTGCTCGGGCATGAACTCGGCGACATCGCCGTCTTCCAGAACGCGATCCGGACGGCGCTCGACGGGCTGGAATAGCGCGACGCCGCTCCACATCTCCTGCCCGATCACCGGATCAATTCAGCTCATCCGATCGCGATATTTTCTCATGGCATGATCCACTCATTTCCGTGAGATCATCCGTTGCAATTTTTGCAACGCATCGTATGATGTTCATAATCTTATTTAACCGAACATCTCTGGGAGTTCCGCCATGGCCGCCTCCGATCCCGTCGTCATCCTGTCCGCCGCCCGCACGCCGCTTGGCCGGTTCATGGGCGAATTGTCGCCCTTCAGCGCCCACAAGCTCGGCTCGCATGTGATCGGCGCGGCGCTGGAACGCGCAAAACTGGCGCCGGAGCGGATCGACGAAGTGTTCATGGGCAACGTGCTGCCGGCCGGCCAAGGCCAGGCCCCGGCGCGCCAGGCCGCACGCGGCGCCAAGCTGCCAGATGCCACCGGCGCCACCACCGTCAACAAAGTGTGCGGATCCGGCATGAAGGCCACCATGCTGGCGCATGACATCATCAAGGCCGGTTCGGCCGAGATCGTGCTGTCCGGCGGCATGGAGAGCATGTCGAACGCGCCCTATCTGCTGAGCAAGGCGCGCGCGGGTTATCGCGCCGGCCATGACCGGATCATCGACCACATGATGATGGACGGCCTCGAAGACGCCTACGAGACCGGCCGCTCGATGGGCGATTTCGGCGAAGCCACCGCGGAAGCCTATCAGTTCACCCGCGCCGATCAGGACGCCTACGCTATCGAGACGCTGACGCGCGCCCGCAAGGCGGTCGAAGGCGGCGCGTTCAAGGCCGAGATTGTGCCGATTACCGTTAGCGAGAAGGCCGGTCCGCGCGTGATCGCCAATGACGAGCATCCGCTCAAGGTCGATCCCGCCAAAATTCCAGGGCTGAAGGCGGCATTCCGCGCCAACGGCACCATTACGCCGGCCGCCTCCTCTGCCAACGCCGACGGCGCTGCAGCGCTAATCCTGGCGCGGCGCTCGCTCGCCGATCGCGAAGGCCTGCGGGCGTTCGCCGAGATCAAGGGCCACGCCACCCACAGTCAGGAGCCGCAATGGTTCACCACGGCGCCGATCCCGGCGATCCGGAAGCTGCTCGACAAGGTCGGCTGGAGCGTCGGCGATGTCGACCTGTTCGAGATCAACGAGGCGTTTGCGGTGGTGGCGATGGCGGCGCAGCGCGACCTCGGGATTCCCCGTGAGAAGCTGAACGTCAACGGCGGCGCCTGCGCGCTCGGCCACCCGATCGGCGCCACCGGCGCTCGCCTGATCGTCACGCTGCTGCACGCGCTGGAAGCGCAGAACCTGAAGCGCGGCGTCGCGGCGCTATGCATCGGCGGCGGGGAAGCCACCGCGATCGCAGTCGAGCGCATCGTGCATTAGCGGTATGTCCGAAAACGAGGGAAGTTCGGCATTTATGTCAAGAGGCGATCGTGGCAGGATGTACCGCCCCGACACATCCTGCCAACCGCCCCAATTGAATTTTTCAGGCTCAATGATTTCGAACTGGTTGTCCGCCGCCCTCGCCCGCCGCAAAGTCCATTATGGCTGGGCGATGGTCGGCGTGACCTTTTTCACCGCGCTGATCTCGGCCGGCACCGTCGGCGCACCCGGCGTCTTCATCGTGCCGCTGCAGAAGGAATTCGGCTGGAGTGCCGCCGAGATTTCCTCGGCGCTGTCGATCCGCTTCATCCTGTTCGGGCTGATGGCGCCGTTCGCGGCCGCGCTGCTCAACCGTTACGGCCTGCGTAATATGTCGCTGTTGTCGCTGCTGATCGTGGCCTCCGCGCTGATCGCTTCGCTGTTCATGACGCAAGTCTGGCACCTGATGCTGCTGTGGGGCGTCGTGATCGGCCTCGGCACCGGCATGACCGCGCTGGTGCTCGGCGCCACGATTTCGGCACGCTGGTTCGTGGCGCGACGTGGCCTCGTGGTCGGCATCCTCACCGCGAGCGTGGCGACGGGCCAGCTCGTCTTCCTGCCGCTACTCGCAACGCTGACCGAACAGTATGGCTGGCGCAACGCGCTGGCGTTGATCTGCGTGATGCTGGGCGTCGCGGCCGTTGCCGTGGCGATGATCATGCGCGATCGCCCGAGCGACCTCGGTCTGCGTCCATACGGCGATGAGGGCACCGAGCCGATCGTCTCGCCGCCGCCCAGCAATGCGCCGATCCTGGCCGCCGCGCTCGGCACCTTGCGCGACGCCTCGAAGACAAAAGTGTTCTGGATCCTGTTCGCCACCTTCTTCATCTGCGGCGCCAGCACCAACGGCCTGATCCAGGTGCACCTGATTCCGATGTGTTTCGATTACGGCATTCCGCAGGTGCAGGCCGCGAGCCTGCTTGCCGCGATGGGCATCTTCGATTTCGTCGGCACCATCGTGTCCGGCTGGCTGTCGGACCGCTACGACAATCGCTGGCTGCTGTTCTGGTATTACGGCCTGCGCGGCCTGTCGCTGCTCTTCCTCCCCTTTACGGATTTCTCGTTCTACGGCCTGTCGGTGTTCGCGGTGTTCTATGGGCTGGACTGGATCGCCACGGTGCCGCCGACGGTGCGGCTGACCGCGCAACGGTTCGGAGCGGAACGCGCCAATCTGGTGTTCGGCTGGATTTTCGCCGGCCACCAATTGGGCGCAGGCGTTGCTGCCTTCGGCGCAGGGCTATCGCGGACGGTCTATGCGACCTACGTGCCCGCCTTCTTCGTCGCCGGCGCGCTCTGCATCGTCGCGGCGCTGATCACGCTGGCGATCGCGAGGCCGGCACCGAAGCCGGCTACCGCAGTAGCAGCAGCGTAGCTTAGTACGTGATGGTGGAGCGAACGCCCACCATCATCCCGTCCTTGATGCGCTTTGACTGTGCGGATCGTTGGAATCAGACGCGCCGCCGCCGGGATGGGCGATGTACTGCGACGCCGCAAAGCGGCGGCGAGACGGAATGAGGGGTCTGTCTCCGCGGACCCCTCGCGTTCCGCGAAGGCACCTTCTCTCACAAGGGAGAAGGAAGAGGCAACCACCTACGGCCGGATCGCCATATTCGTCGCCGGCCCCGTGGTCAGGACTCGTTCCGCCAGCCGTGCGAATTCGCAGAGCAGCGAGCGCGTCTTGCGGGGGTCGATCACCTCCTCGACCCAGAACTTTTCGGCCGAGCGGAACGGCGAGCGCAGCTTGTTGAGACGGTCCTCGATCTCTTTCAGCTTTGCCGCCGGATCTTCCGCGGCATCGATGTCGGCGCGATAGGCCGCTTCGATGCCGCCTTCGAGCGGCAGCGAGCCCCAATAGGCCGAGGGCCAGGCGTAGCGCATCGAGTAGCGGTTGGCCGGTTGATGCACCACGCCGGCGACACCAAAAGCGTTGCGCACGATGATGGTGCACCAGGGCACCGTGCTCTGGTTGACGGCTGCCATCGCGCGCACGCCGTGACGGATGGTCGCCGACTTCTCGGCCTCGAGCCCGATCATGAAGCCCGGGCAATCCATCAGATAGACCACCGGCAGATGGAAGGTTTCGGCGAAGTCGACCCAGCGCACCACCTTCTGGCAGGCTTCCGCGGTCCACGACCCGCCATAGTGGAAGGGATCGCTGGCGAGCAGCAGCACCGCGCGGCCTTCGAGACGCGCCAGGCCCGTGATGATCGGGCGGCCGAAATTGGCGTTGACCTCGAAGAACGAGCCCTTGTCGACGACGGCGTCGATGATCGGGCGCATCTTGTAGACTTGGCGACGGTTGCGCGGCACTGCCTTCATCAGTGCTTCCTCGGCCCGCTCCGGATCGTCGGTGCAGGGCGTGGCCGGCGGCAGTTCGTAGACCGAAGACGGCAGATAGGACAGGAAGCGCCGGGCGCGCTCGAACGCCTCTTCCTCGGTATCGACCGCATCGTCCACACCGCCGGCGCGGGTCTGGATGTCGGCGCCGCCCAGTTCCTGTTTGGTCAGGTCCTGACCGAGACGCTTCACGACCGGCGGCCCCGCGACGAACATCGCCGAATTCCGGGTCATGACGGAATAATGGCTCGCCGCCAGCCGCGCGGCGCCAAGGCCCGCGACGGAGCCGAGGCCGAGCGCCACCACCGGCACGCGCGCCATGTTCGCCGTCGTGAACCAGTACCAGCGCGTGCCACCGACGCCGCCCGGCAGATTGGCGGCGCCTCGCGTCTCGATCGTCTTCACCGAGCCGCCGCCGCCCGAGCCTTCGATCACGCGGATGATCGGCAGGCGGAAATCATGCGCCATCTCTTCGGCCATCAACGGCTTGGCCGAGATCGAGGCGTCGGCCGAGCCGCCGCGCACGGTGAAATCGTCGCCGACGACGACCACCGGACGGCCTTCGACCTTGGCCCGGCCGAACACGCAGTTCGCGGGCGTCAGATGCTTGAGTTCGCTGTGCTCGTCATATTCGGCGATGCCGGAGATGGCGCCGATTTCGTGGAAGGACTTCTGGTCAACGATCCTGTCGATGCGCTCCCGAACGGTGAGCCGGCCCTGGTCATGCTGACGCCTGACCTTGTCAACGCCTCCCATCTCCCGCGCGAACGCTTCGCGCCGGGCGAGATCGTCGAGTTCCGGCTTCCAGTTCATTCGTATCCTCCGCCTTGATGATTTTATTCTTGTTATGCACTGACACCGGAAGCGCTTTTCTTTCCAGCCGGTTGGTGAAGATGTCGCCGTCGGCGCCCTCGAGCAGGCCGCCGAGCGCGGCTGCCAGTTCGACCATGACAGGCGCCACGTCGCGGTGCACCCGCTTTTCATCGAACATGGCGGACAACAGACCTATCGTCGTCACGACATAGGTTTGATATTGCGGCGACCACAGCGGCACGGCGCAACCGTTGATGTGCGGGCTCCAGGTACCGCAGGCCACGACATAACCGTGTTCGCGCAGATGGCGGCGATTGTCTTCGATGCGCGACCTCAGCATCCGCGCGCTATCCGGCATCTCGCGCTCCATTTCCACGATCAGCGCATCGCCGACATCGTCGTCGAGCGCCGCGGTGTAGGCGTGTCCCGCCGCCGTGCTCGCCATCGCAATGCGGCTGCCGGTGGTCTCGTGCAGGCCGAGCGCATTCGCGGCGCGGGCGAATTCGAGATAGACCAGCTGGAAACGATCGGGGATCACGAAACCTACCGTGCCCGGCAATTGCTCGGCGACATCCTGCAAGCGCAACCGGATCAGGTTGCGCAGCTGCAAGCCCTTCATCATCGAAGTGCTCATCGCCACCGCGCTCGGGCCGATGCGATACTTCTGGTCGCGCGGCAGATAGACGAGCTGGCCCATTCGGGTCAGCGTGTGCGTCAACCGCGACACCGTCGATCGCGGCAGACCGCAGCGGTTGGAAATTTCGAGATTGCCGAGTCGGGCTTCGTGACCCTCGAAGCACCGCAGCACATCGAACGCCCGCGACACCACCTGAATCACATCGCCCTCGCCCGCCAGATCGCTGGCGAGCATTCCCTGTTTGCTAAGCCGCTCCGAGCGTCTTCCCATATGTTGGCTCCGTTCCGCCCTGCGGAATAAAATTCCACTTGCAGATCAAGCTACCTCAGGCAATCTGCAGCCACAACAAAAAGCCGTTCGCGGGACGAAATTGTCACGTCACACGGTCCCGGAGGGTGGCATGCCAGAGATCAAGATTGTGACTGAAGTCGCCGGACGCGTGTGCGCGCTGGCCGCAGAAGCCGGAGCGAGTGTCGGTGACGGCGACGAGATTGCATTCGTCGAAGCGATGAAAATGGAAATCCCGGTAACCTCGACAATTACCGGGAAAATCAAGGCAATTCTGGTCAAGCTCGACGACGTGATCGCTGAAGGACAGGTGGTCGCGATCGTCGAAGCCTAGGCATTTCGCGTCATACTTTTGATGCGTGACGATCTGTCCGCCAGTGCAACTGGCATAATGGTGGGCGTGACCGTGCTCGGACGTTGCCATCGCAATGCTGCGATGACATCATCTCAATCATAAAAAGTTTCATCTAGCGAAACAATTTTGGAGGAAACATGACCCGTCGGCTGATGGATTTCGCGCCTGTTGCGCTCGCAGGCGTCTCACTCTTGGCTTTTGGGCCGGCACTGGCCCAGGACGTCAAGCTACCGCCGACCATGACGTTCACCGCTTATGACACCGGCACCGCCGGATTCAACATTGCGGTCGCCGTCGGCAAGATGATGAAGGACAAATACGGCACCGACCTGCGGGTTCTCCCCGCAGGCAATGACGTGGCGCGCCTCGCACCGTTGCGCGCCGGTCGCGCGGCGTCGTCTGCGATGGGATCAGGCAGCTACTTCGCGCAGGAAGGCGTGTTTGAGTTCGGCTCCAAGGAATGGGGCCCGCAGGCCTTGCAACTGGTGCTGTCGTCGGTTGACTGCAACGGCGCTTCGCTCGGCGTGGCAAAGGACACCGGAGTGAAAGAGGTCAAGGACCTCAAGGGCAAGCGCGTCGGGTTTGTCGTCGGCTCGCCTGCGCTCAACCAGAACTCACTAGCGATCCTCGCGTTCGGCGACCTCAAGCAGAGCGACGTCAAGACGGTGGAATTCTCCAGCTACGGCGCGATGTGGAAGGGCTTGATCAACAACGACGTCGACGCCGCCTTCGCGACCACCATCACCGGACCGGCAAAGGAAGCCGAGACGTCGCCGCGCGGCATCGTCTGGCCGCCGCTCCCGCACAGCGACAATGCCGGCTGGGAACGCGTTCAGAAGGTCGGGTCCTTCTTCTTCCGCCATGTCGCCACCTGCGGCGCCGGCATTTCCAAGGATAAGCCGATCGAGCTCGGAAATTATCCGTACCCGATCTTTGTCACCTACGGAACGCAACCGGCCGACCAGGTCTACGCGATCACCAAGGCAATGATCACGGGCTATGACATCTACAAGGATGCCGCCGCCGGCGCGGCCGGCCTTGCGGCCGACCGTCAGACCAAGAAGTGGGCGGTGCCCGTTCATCCCGGCGCTGTGAAGGCGCTGAAGGAAGCCGGCCAGTGGAGCGACGACCAGGAGACGCATAACAACGGGTTGATCAAGCGGCAGGCCGTTCTGGCCGCAGCGTGGGCCGACTTCGGCAAATCCAGTCCGCCTTCGGACGAGAAGGCTTTCCTCGATGCCTGGATGAAGGCGCGCGCCGCGGCGCTTGCCAAAGCCGGCATGCAGAACGGATTCGAGTAACCACCGTCTTTCCGATGACGGCGAACACCATACTGGGGACTAATGATGTCACCTTCTGCAGCCAATAGCGCAGCGGCCGCTGCGCCCGCCAGGATCGAATTCGACGATCCTCATGCCGGTATCGGAAACTTACAAGAAGCCGAAGTCTCGCGCGTGCGTACGCTGCGCGGGGCTTGGCGGTGGGCGCTGATCGTCGCGACCGCGGTGACGATCCTGCTGTGCATCAACCAGCAATTCACGCTGAGATTCTTCATCGGATACACCCAACTCAACACCGAATATTTCTATCTGCTGATCGCGTTGATGTTGCCGTTCACGTTCCTGATCTTTCCGAGTTCGGAACGCTCTCCGCTCGAGCGGATCCCGTGGTATGATGTCCTGCTCTTCATCCTGACGTTTGCCTCATCCATCGTGTTGATGCGCAGCGTCCGCAAGGCGGCTGAGGCCGGTTGGGAGTTCGGTGGCGCGCCGACCATCGTTTTCGTTGCGGGACTGGTGATGTGGGCCGTGCTCATGGAGGCCCTGCGCCGCACCGGCGGCTGGAGCCTTTTGCTGAGCGTGTTGCCGTTCACGGTCTATCCGCTGTTCGCGGACGCCAAATGGCTTGGCCCGTTCAGGGGAACGCAGTCGACGCTCGAACAGGCGACGTCCTACCACGTGCTTTCAGGTGAGAGCCTGCTCGGGATTCCGATTCAGGCGTTCGCCGATACCGTGATCGGCTTCCTGGTGTTCGGCACGGCGCTGATGATGACCGGCGCCGGCAAGTTCTTTATCAACCTGTCGTTTGCGATGTGCGGCACCTTTCGTGGCGGAGCCGCCAAGGTCTGCATCTTCGCTAGCGGCCTGCTCGGCATGATGTCCGGCTCGATCATTTCCAACGTGCTGACCGCCGGCACCATGACCATCCCGGTGATGAAGAAGAGCGGTTTCCGCGCCTCCTATGCCGCCGCGATCGAGGCTTGCGCCTCGACCGGCGCAGTGCTGGCACCGCCGGTGATGGGCGCAACCGCGTTCGTGATCGCCCAGTTCCTCAACGTCAGCTATGCCGAAGTTGCGGTCGCCGCGATCATTCCGGCGGTGCTCTACTATGCCGGCCTGTTCATGCAGGTGGACTCTTATGCCGCCCGGCATGGCCTGAAAGGCATTCCGCGCTCGGAATTGCCCAAGGTCATGGATACGATCAAGGACGGCTGGTACTACGTCTTCGTCATCGCGCTGCTGATCGTGATGCTGTTGTATTTCAAACGCGAGAGCCACGCGCCGTTCTATGCGACCGCACTGCTCCTGGTGCTGAACCAGCTGTTCTCCAAGGAGACCCGCTGGACGCTGACCACGATCAACAAATTTCTCGAGGTCAACGGACGCACTTTTGTCGAATTGGTCGGCATTCTCGCCGGCTGCGGGCTCCTGATCGGCGCGTTCTCGATGACCGGAGTGGTCTCCAGCCTCGCCAACGACCTGCTGCGGATCGCCGGCGATAATGCCTTCCTGCTGCTCGGCATGTGCGCCTTGACCAGCCTCGTTCTCGGGCTCGGGCTCACCACGACGGCCTGCTACATCTTCCTCGCCATCCTGGTGGCGCCGGCGCTGGAAAAGGTCGGCCTCAACAAGATGGCCGTGCACATGTTCATCTTCTATTGGGGCATGTTGTCGTCGATCACGCCGCCGGTGGCGATCGCCTCCTTTGCCGCGGCCGGTATAGCCGGCTCGCCGGCGATGAAAACGGGCTGGGAATCGATGTGGGTCGGCAGCATCATCTATTTCATTCCGTTCTTCTTCGTGATGAACCCCGCGCTGGTGCTGCAAGGCGCCAATCCGTACTTCGAAGGGCTTGGGTTGATGGCGCTGGCAGGCGTCGGCACGCTGTTCATCTGCGGCGGCATTCAAGGTTATCAGGCCTTCGTCGGCGACCTCAGAGGCGCCGGCACCCTGGAATGGCCGTTGCGGGTGCTGCTGGTGATCGGCGGCTTTGTGATCGCGACACCCGGCGGCGGTATTAATCCGCTGTCGCAAATCCAGATCACGCTGCTCGGTCTCGCTATCCTGGCGCCGACGGTCCTGGCTGCGCTGTTCTTGATACGCCGCCAAAGTCTGGCGCCGAACCAGTTGCGCGCTCCGTGATTGCGCGGCAAAACGGTGGTGATGAAAGTATCGCCCACCGGCGCCCCGGCCTGGACCAGCTCGAAACCGCCGTTGCTGCGGTTTCTCGACGGCTGTCACGCCGAATATCTGCCTGAGACCGGCGGGGCGGTCGCCGACTACATCCCTGAGCTCGGCAAGGCCGACCCTGCCCATTTTGGCATCAGCCTCGCGACCCTCGACGGCCATGTCTACGAGGTCGGCGATACGCAGGTCCCCTTCACCATCCAGTCGATGTCAAAGCCCTTTGTGTTCGCGCTGGCGCTGGACACGCTGGGCGCCGCGCGGGTGGAGAGCGTGATCGGCGTCGAGCCCTCGGGCGATCCCTTCAACTCGATCCGCCTCAACGCCGAGAACCACCCGTTCAATCCGATGGTCAACGCCGGCGCGATCGCCTGCTCCGGACTTATTTACGAGGCCAAGGGCGACGGCGCGTTCGGGTACATCAGGCAGGCGCTGGGCCGCTTCGCCGGCCGTGAGCTTGGCGTCGACGACGCCGTGTATTCGTCCGAGAGCCTGACCGGCGACCGCAACCGGGCGATCGGCTATCTCCTGCGCACCAACGCGGTCATCAGGGACAATGTCAGCTCGGTGCTGGAGGTCTATTTCCGGCAATGCGCGATCCTGGTCAACGCCCGCGACATCGCGGTGATGGCGGCGACATTGGCCAATCGCGGCATCAATCCGGTCACCGGCGAACAGGTGATGACGCCTTACGCGATCTCGCGCACGCTGTCGGTCATGACCAGTTCCGGCATGTATGACTATGCCGGCGAATGGATCTACCGCGTCGGCATCCCCGCCAAGAGCGGCGTCGGCGGCGGCATCCTCGCCGCCTTGCCGGCGCGGATCGGGCTCGGCAGCTATTCGCCCAAACTCGACAAGCACGGCAACAGCGTGCGCGGCATCAAGGTCTGCGAGGCGTTGTCGGCGCATTACGACCTGCACATGCTCAACCGCAGCGACAACGCGCGCAACGCCATCATTGCCGATTACGATATCGGCGAAAATCCGTCGCGGCGCAGCCGCCGCCCGCACGAGCAAACCATTCTCGCCGCCCACTATCAGGACGTCCGCGTCATCGAGTTGATGGGCACGCTGTCGCTATCGAATGTCGACTATATTGCGCGTCGGCTCGTGGCCAAGCCGCGCCCGCAATTCGTCATCTTTGATTTTCGTCGGGTCACGTCGATGACGCTGGCCGGTGCCCGCCTGCTGGCTGAGGAGTTCCAGGAACTGGCGGCCTATCAGGTCACCGTGATCGTGTCCGGCATCAAGCGGGCCGACGCGGAATGGCAGCCGATCGCGGAACGGACCGGCAGCCTGCCGAACATGCGGTACTATTTCCTGCTCGATGCCGCGATCGAATGGGCGGAAGACCAGGTGGTTTTTCGCCATGGCGGCTCGATCGATTTTTTCGAAACCACGGAACTGTCCGAACAACCGCTGCTGGCGGGATTGACGGACGAGGAACTGACCGATCTGGGGTCCCTCTGCGCCATCACGACCTATCAGCCTGGCGAAAAGATCATCGCCACCGGCGATCCCGCCACCTCGCTGTTTTTCCTCAGGAGCGGCGTGGTTCACGTCACCCTGCCCGACGGCATCCGGCTGGCGACGCTGACGGCGGGAATGCCGTTCGGCGAGATGGCGCTGCTGGAACCGCGGCGCTCCGCCGACGTGCTCGCC
The DNA here is from genome assembly GCF_018130105.1 of Bradyrhizobium sp. AUGA SZCCT0160. NCBI lineage: Bacteria > Pseudomonadati > Pseudomonadota > Alphaproteobacteria > Hyphomicrobiales > Nitrobacteraceae > Bradyrhizobium > Bradyrhizobium sp. AUGA SZCCT0160. The sequence continues at coordinate 27,457 of NZ_JAFCMD010000010.1, read as the reverse complement.
GATATGTCGGCGACCGCTTACGAGGTCCTGCTCCGCGATTTCGAACGTTTTCGTGAGCAGCATCCCCGTGCCGGCGAGCGGATCATGCGCAACCTCGCGCAATTGCTCGCCGACCGCCTGATCCTCGCCAATGCGAAGGTGAATTTGCTGACGTCGAATTAGGGCTTAGGTCTTGCCCCGCCCGCTTTTCTCCGCTGCCCGCCGCAAGGCTTCGGCGAGCGCACCGCCGCCGCCGGAATCCTGCGCCTTGCGCGGCGCCTGCGACGTCATCGATGCCTTGGAGTATTCGCGCATCTTGGTGTCCGACAGTTTTGGGCCCTTGTCGCCGACCTCGTCGTCGAGACGCAATGTCAGTGCGATGCGCTTGCGGGAGACCTCGACCTCCAGCACCTTGACCTTGACGATGTCGCCGGGCTTCACCACTTCGCGCGGATCCTTGATGAAGGTTTTCGACATCGCCGAGATGTGCACCAAGCCATCCTGGTGCACGCCGATATCGACGAAGGCGCCGAACGCCGCGACGTTGGTCACGGTGCCCTCGAGGATCATGCCGCGCTTGAGATCCTTGATCTCCTCGACGCCCTCCTTGAACACCGCGGCCTTGAAGGCCGGGCGCGGATCGCGGCCGGGCTTTTCCAGCTCGCGCAGGATGTCGGTTACCGTGGGCAGACCGAACGTGTCGTCGACGAAATTTTGCGGCTTCAACTGGCGCACGATCTCGGCATTGCCGATCAGCGCCTTGATGTCGCTCTTGGTCGCGGTCAAAATCTTGCGCACCACCGGGTAGGCTTCCGGATGCACGCCGGAGGCATCGAGCGGATCCTCGCCGCCCTGGATGCGCAGGAAGCCGGCGCACTGCTCGAACGCCTTCGGGCCGAGCCGCGGCACTTCCTTCAGCCCCTTGCGCGACTTGAACGGACCGTTGGCGTCGCGGTGCTGCACTATGCTTTGCGCCAGCCCAGCGCCGATGCCCGACACCCGCGCCAGCAGCGGCGCGGACGCGGTGTTGGCGTCGACACCAACCGCGTTGACGCAGTCTTCGACCACGGCATCGAGCGAACGCGCCAGCTTGGATTCGCCGAGATCATGCTGGTATTGCCCGACACCGATCGCCTTGGGATCGATCTTCACCAGCTCAGCCAAGGGATCCTGCAGCCGCCGCGCGATCGAGACCGCACCGCGCAGGGTGACGTCGAGTTCCGGCAATTCCTCGGACGCAAAGGCCGAGGCCGAATAGACGGAAGCCCCCGCCTCCGACACCACGATCTTCGACATGTTCAGGTCCGGCAGCAGCTTGACCAGCTCAGTCGCGAGCTTGTCGGTCTCACGCGACGCGGTGCCGTTGCCGATCGCGATCAGATCGACGCGGTGCGCGACCGCGAGCTTGCCAAGCGTCGCCAGCGTCGCGTCCCACTGCCGCTGCGGCTCGTGCGGATAGACCGCCGTGGTGGCCACCACCTTGCCGGTGGCATCGACGACCGCGACCTTGACACCGGACCGGTAGCCGGGATCGAGACCCATGGTGACACGGGCGCCGGCAGGCGCGGCCAACAGCAGGTCGCGCAAATTCGAGGCGAACACCCGCACGCCTTCGGTTTCGGCATTGGTCCACAGCCGCATGCGCAGGTCGATGTTGAGATGCACCTGGATCTTGGTGCGCCACGCCCAGCGCGCGGTCTCGACCAGCCAGCGGTCGCCGGGGCGGCCCTGATCCGAAATCAGGAAGCGCTGCATGATCTTTAGCTCATACGCGCTCGGCACGTTGGCGACCGGGACCTGCGCGTCGGGCAATATCTGCAGCTCGAGGATTTCCTCCTTTTCGCCGCGGAACAGCGCGAGGATGCGGTGCGACGGCAGCTTGTGGAGGGCTCCGTTGTATTCGAAATAGTCCTTGAACTTCTCGCCTTCGAGTTTCTTGCCCTTGCGCACAGTCGAGGTCATTACCCCATTCGACCACATCTCCTCGCGCAGCTTGCCGATCAGGTCGGCGTCCTCGGCGAACCGTTCCACCAAAATCGCGCGCGCGCCCTCGAGCGCCGCCGCGACGTCGGCCACCTGCTTTTCGGCATCGACGAATCCGGCGGCCACCACCTGCGGATCGTTTTGCGGCTGCGTCAGCAGCAGTTCGGATAGCGGTTCAAGCCCGGCTTCCCTGGCAATCTCCGCCTTGGTGCGGCGCTTCGGCTTGAACGGCAGATAGATGTCCTCCAGCCGCCCCTTGCTGTCGGCGGTCATGATCGCGGCTTCCAGCGCGGCATCGAGCTTGCCCTGCTCGCGGACCGAATTGAGGATCGCGACGCGGCGCTCTTCAAGCTCACGGAGATAGGTCAGGCGCTCTTCCAGGGTGCGCAATTGCGCGTCATCGAGCCCGCCGGTGATTTCCTTGCGGTAGCGCGCCACGAACGGGACCGTGGCGCCGCCGTCGAGCAACGTGACCGTCGCCTCGATCTGCTGCTCGCGAACGCCAAGCTCTTCTGCGATCTGTCGATTGATGTTTGCCACGCAACCTCTTTCCAGACTGGCCGCGGCGGAATGATGGCCGCGGGACGCCGCTTATGGACTACCACGGATCGATTCATCAACCCGCCAGGGCGGCGGAAACGCAAAGAAATTGATCTGTGGATCAGCGATCCCGGATGCCGAAATCGTTGGGTCAAGTCCTTATTTGCGGGCCAATATATGTGTGGATCGACGGCCCGGTAATGTGTAGACGGACGCTTCCCTGGGGAGCGTCCATGTCCATTTGCGGTCTAGATTTCGGAACGTCGAACACGACGCTCGGCACCATCGAAGGCGAGGCGCCGGTCCTGGCGGAGCTGGAAGCCGGGCACACCACGATTCCCAGCGCGATCTTCTATGAGGTGGATGGCGCCGTCCTGATCGGCCGCAAGGCCATCGCCGCCTATGTCGACGGCGCCCCGGGCCGCCTGATGCGCAGCCTCAAATCGGTGCTCGGAACCTCGCTGATCGACGAGACCACCCGGCTCGGGCGCCAGCGGACCGGCTTTCGCGACGTGATCGCCTATTACCTCGGCGCGGTGAAGCGGCGCGCGGAACAGGCTACCGGCCTCGAACTGCGCGATGTCGTGCACGGCCGCCCCGTGCATTTCGTCGACAATGCGCCGGACGCCGACCGCAAGGCGGAAGAGACGCTGCGCCTGATCGCGCGAGAAGTCGGCTTCGACGACGTCACCTTCCAGTTCGAGCCGATCGCTGCGGCGCTGGATTATGAGCGCCAGATCGACAGCGAAGAAGTCGCCCTGATCGCCGATATCGGCGGCGGCACGTCGGACTTTTCGATCGTGCGGCTCGGGCCCGAACGCCACGCCAAGGCCAACCGTTCAAGCGACATTCTCGCCAATGACGGCGTACGGATCGGCGGCACCGATTTCGACCGCCAGCTCAGCCTCGGCGTCGTGATGCCGCTGTTCGGCTTCGGCAGCGCCATGAGCCGTGCCGGGCTCGACGTGCCCTCGAGCTATTTCCATGACCTGGCCACCTGGTCGAGCATCAACCGCATGTATGAGCCGCGCGTGCTCGCGGACATCCGCCAGGTCCGGCGCGAGGCCAGCGAGCCTGAATTGCTCGACCGGCTGGCGCGCGTGGTCGAGGAACAGCGCGGCCACACGCTGTTGATGGAAGTCGAGGAAGCCAAGATCGCCCTGTCGGACAAGCACCGTGCCGACATTCCGCTGGAATGGGTGATGCCCGGCCTCAATGCTGGCATCAGCCGCCCCGATCTGGTCAGCCATACCGGTCAACTGGCCGAGCGTATCGCCGCCCGCATCAGGAACTGCCTCACGCAGGCCGGGCTTGGGCCTGAGGATATCGACGCTGTATTCCTGACCGGTGGTTCGGTGCAGCTCGCCCATGTCCGCAATGCTATCAGGAAGGCGGTGCCGGCGGCCCGCCTCGTCGAAGGCGACACGTTTGGCGCGGTCGGCAAGGGGCTGACACTGGAGGCGCTGCGGCGCTACGGGCCGCGGGCCTGAAATCATCCCACCGCAGGCCGCCGCCATTCCATCACGACGAACCAGGGCACCCGTCGAGCCCGTTCCTGATGCGCGGGGTCGCCGGACAACGGTCCGGGCTCCGCGAAAAACGTCAGCTGCAGGCCGCTTTCGAGCAAAGCCGTCATGTAGGCGGCAAGCGGCCGGTGCCAGTTCTGGATGCGTATTCCCGCCCATTCGAACCAGAATGGAAACTCTTCGAGGTAGCGATCGACGGGAAAGTGAAGATGCCGTCCTTCCGCATCTTTCACCCACCCCCGATCGGCGCTGGCTGATGTGAAGCCGGTGAGATTTGCGATCAGCAGCGAGCCGCCGGATTTCAGAACCCTGGCCATCTCGTTGATCGCCGTTCTGAAATCGACGATATCGATCAGCGTGAGGTAGCTGACAACGAGATCGAAGCTTGCCGCCTCGAATTCGAGCTGCTCGGCATTACCGGACCGGTAGTCGCCGGACGGATCGCGCTGCCTTGCTACCTCAAGCAGTTGACGGGTCGGATCGATCCCGGTCGCGGCGATGCCGGCGGCCTTCAGCATCCTGCAGAAGCGGCCCTCGCCGCAGCCCACATCCAGCGCACGCCCGAACCCGCCCGCCGCCACGCGGCTGAGCATGACCGGATCGAGCACGTGCTCGCGGCCCCAATCTCCGCGCTCGCCCATGGAGTCGATCCAGGCTTGCGCTGAAAGCTCCCATCCGTTGCTCATGAGAACGTCCACATGTGAAAGACTGGAGCGCGCCTGGAGGAATCAGGAAACCACTTCCGTGACCGGCTGCAGGTCGATGGCAAAGGTTTCCAGAAACTTCGACGTCATGATGTAGAAGCCAACCGAAAGCTGCAACTCGACCAGCGCGGCCGGCGTCAGCTTCGAAGCGATGGCGTTGAAGGTCGCATCGGTCGGCTTGTGCAGCTTGACGATCTCGTCGGTGAAAGCGAGCGCCGCGCGCTGCACCTCATTGAAGCATGTGGCCGACTGCCAGTTTTCCAACGCCTCGTTCTGCTCGTCGGTGACGCCAACGTTCTTGCCGATGCGCTTGTGCGCGACGATCTCATACGGCGCCTCGCACAGGATTCCGGTGCGGGTGATGGCAAGTTCGCGCACGACCGGATCGAGCTCACCCTTGTGCCTGATGGCGCCGCCCAGCCGGCAATATTGCTCGAAATAGCTCGGCGAATGCGCCATCATTCTGAAAATATTGGCATTGCGGTTCTTGCCGAGGATTTCGCGGGTACGATCGTTGTGTTTAGCGGGATCGCTGTATTCGATGCGGGCCATTTCTCACCTTGTTTTCTTTGATTTTGCAGGCGGATCATGCCTTGCGGCTCCCGGCGGATCAACCAGGCGATGCTCGGAAATCGCCACCACGCGCGCAAAATCCGGCTGCGCCTGAGCCAAAATGCCGCCGCATTGCTGTTCGAACTTGGCACGGTCGATATTCGCTGAGTGGGGACTCAATCAAAGCGAATACTCGTCGCGGGGTGTTCCGAGTAAAAATCATAGACCGTCCAGCGTGCTTGTCACGCAGCGATGAGTCATGCCCGAGTCTAGGGAGAAAGCATGAAGCAAGCCACCAAAAGGGCGGCCTCGGAGGCGCTTGCGCAAATGCTGGCGGTGACGGCAATGCTCGTCATCGCCAGCGTCATCTTCTACGCGCGGTGAAACCGCGCGCTTTGTGTGTAGAAGCGTTACGAAGCAATCCAGAAAACATCCGTTCCGCGTCACTCTGGATTGCTTCGGAGCTTTGCAGCTTCATTTCTCTTTTGCAAAATATGGAACCAGCCGCCCGGCGAATGGCTGAAAGGTCGCGCTGACCTGATCGCCAATGGCCAGATCGTGGTCGCCATGGGTCATCATGCGAAAGCCTTCCGGCGTATCGACCAGCAAAATATTGTAGGGAACGTGCGCGCGGGTCTCCGGCGTTGCGGCGCGGCATACCAGCGAGGTCGCGTAGACCGTCCCTCTCCCACTTGCGGATTTCTCCACCGGATCAGGCGCGCCACAGGCTGCGCAAAAGCTGCGACGGAAATATTGCACTTTCCCGCAAGCGGCACAGGATTGGTAGACGATGCCTTCGCCGCCCTTGGTCCAATCCGCGTTCATCGCACCCGCTCCAGGAACATGCTGACATGCGACGACAGCACGCCGCCGTCGCCGTGCAATAGCGCGATCGAGGCATCGCGGACCTGGCGATTTTCAGCGCGCCCCGTCATCTGCAGATGGGTTTCGACCAGATGCGCCATCGCACCGCCGACGCCGCAATGGCCGTAACTCAGCAGACCGCCATGGGTGTTCAGCGGCACCTCGCCGTCGCGGCCAAAATACCCTGCCCGCACCTTTGCTGCCGCTTCGCCGCGTTTGGCAAGGCCGAGATCCTCCAGCAGCATCGCCAGCGTGATGGTGAAACTGTCGTAGACCGCGGCATAGCGCACGTCGGAGATCGCAATGCCGGATGCGGCTTTGGCTTTCGCGATCGAAATCTCGGCGCCGAGCTCGCTCAAGGCGGGCGCCGCGGTGACATGCTGATGGGTATGTGCCTGGGCGGCGCCACGCACCTTAACGCCGGCTGAACCTGTGCGCTCGCGGCTGATCACAAACGCCGCGCCGCCATCGGACACCGGGCAGCAGTCGAGCAGCTTAAGCGGCATCGCCACCGGCTTCGACGCCATCACGTCGGCGACCGTGATCGCCTCATGGAATTGGGCGCCGGGATGGGTCAGCGCGTGCGCGCGCATCAGCACCGCGAATTCGGCGAGATCTTCCTGGGTGACGCCGTATTCGTGCATGTAGCGCGACGCGACGAGGCCGTAATAGGCCGGGATCGTCGGACCCAGCGTCACCTCATAGTCGGGGTGGCCGACCTGCGCCAGCGCCTGAATCGAGGCGTCACGGCTTTGCCCCGTCAGGCGGTTTTCCCCGCCGGCCACCAGCACATGTTTTGCGATACCGGCATCGACCAAATGATGCGCCAGCATGGTCATCGCGAGCCCGGTGGCGCCGCCGACCTGCACGGCGTGGGCGTAGGACGGCTGGATGCCGAAATGCTCGGCAAACACGGTCGCCAGCATGATGTGCGGCGAAACCGTTGAGTAGCCGCAGAGGATGCCGTCGATCTCGGAGCGCTTCAGCCCGGCATCTGCAATTGCCATCTCCGCTGCCTTGCTCATGAGATCGAGCGAGGACGAGCCTTCGTGCTTGCCGTAGGATGTCAGTCCGACGCCGGTGATGAAGCTCATGGTGACAACCGCCCCATCGTCATTCCGGGGCGCGCGAAGCGCGAGCCCGGAATCCATTTCGCCGCTATCGCCTCTGGATCGATGGACTCCGGGCCCGCGCCAAGTGGCGCGTCCCGGAATGACGAGGAGAGAGGCCTGGAATTCATCTTCAATACGACTTCGGCAGGCCCAGCACCTTCTCGGCGATAAAACTGAGAATGAGCTGCGGGCTGATCGGGGCGATGCGCGGGATCAAAGATTCTCGCAAGTAACGCTCGACGTGATATTCCTTGGCGTAGCCGAAACCGCCATGAGTCATGACGGCCTGCTCGCAGGCATGGAAGCCGGCTTCGGCCGCGAGATATTTGGCGGCATTGGCGGCCGGGCCGCACGACATGCCCTGGTCGTATTGCCAGCCGGCCGAAAGCACCATCAGCCACGCGGCTTCCAGCTCCATCCAGTTCTTGGCGAGCGGATGCTGGATACCCTGGTTCATGCCGATCGGGCGGTTGAACACGATGCGGTTCTTGGCATAGGCCGACGCCCGCGACAGCGCGACCTGGCCAAGCCCGACGGCTTCGGCCGCGATCAGGATGCGCTCGGGATTCATGCCGTGCAGGATATACTCGAAGCCGCGACCCTCCTCGCCGAGGCGATCCTCGACCGGGATTTCAAAGTTCTCGAAGAACAGTTCGTTGGAATCGACGGGCTTGCGCCCCATCTTCTCGATCTCGTGCACGGCGACGCGCTGCTTGTCGAAATCCGTATAGAACAGGCTCAGCCCCTGCGTCGGTGTTTTCACCTCTTCCAGCGGCGTGGTGCGCGCCAGCAGGAGGATCTTGTTGGCGACCTGGGCGGTCGATATCCAGACCTTCTGACCGTTGACGATATATTTGTCGCCCTTGCGCACGGCACGGGTTTTCAGCTGCGTGGTGTTGAGCCCGGTATTGGGCTCGGTCACCGCAAAGCAGGATTTGTCGCGGCCGTCGATGATCGGCGGCAGCATGCGCGTGCATTGCTCCTTGGTGCCGAACACGACCACCGGATTGAGGCCGAACACGTTCATGTGCACCGCCGACGCGCCCGACATGCCGGCGCCCGACTCCGATATCGTGCGCATCATGATCGCGGCATCGGTGATGCCGAGCCCCGATCCGCCATATTCCTCAGGGATGCAGATGCCGAGCCAGCCGGCATCGGCCAGCGCGCGGTGGAAATCGGCGGGATAGCCGCCTTCCTTGTCCTTCTTCAGCCAATAGGCGTCGTCAAAGCGCGAGCAGATTTTCCCGATCGCGTCGCGGATCGATTCCTGGTTGGCCGACAGCGCGAAATCCATGGTCTCAGTCCTTAGGTGTTTGATACGGCCTTGGTGACGCCGTCGCGAACCAGGGCGGCAATCTCGTCTGCCGAAAAACCTGCTTCCTGCAGAATCTCGGCGCTGTGTTCGCTGAGGCGCGGCGCCAGCCGCGTCATCTCCACCGGCGTCTCCGACCACCGCGCCGAGGAGCGCATGTTGCGAATACGTCCCTCGGTCGGATGATCGGTCACAGGCGCGAAATCGGTCGCGACGATGTGCGGATCCTGCAGCAGGCTTTCGAGGTCATGCATCGGCATGACAGGCACGTCGGCCTTCTCGAGAATGGCGGTCCACTCGGCCGTGGACTTGGTCTCGAGAATGCGCGCCAGCTCGGCATACACCGTGTCGATGTTGGCGGCGCGGCCGGCAAAGGTCGCGAATTTGGGATTGGTGCGAAGATCGTCGCGGCCGGTGGCGGCGAAGAAATTCGTCCACTGCTTGTCGTTGTAGACGATCACGCAGATGTAGCCGTCGGACGTCTTGTAGGGCCGCCGGTCCGGCGACAGATGCCGGGCGTAGCCGCCCTTGTCGAGCGGCGGCTCATAAGTGAGCCCGCCCATATGATCGCCCATCACAAAACTCGCCATCGTCTCGAACATCGGGATGTCGACGCGCTGGCCGCGCCCGGTGCGGTCGCGATCCACAAGACTGGCGCAGATCGCACCGACCGCGGTGAGACCGACGATGCGGTCGACCAAAGCATTCGGAACATAACGCGGCACGCCGTCGCCGGTCTGCGCCATCAGCGCCGGCAGCGCGGTGGCCCCCTGGATCAGATCGTCATAAGCGGGTTTGGCGGCATAAGGCCCGTCCTGACCAAAACCGAACACGCCGGCATAGATCAGGCGCGGGTTGGTTTTCGAGACCACGTCGTAGCCGAGCTGCAGCCGCGCCATCGCCTGCGGGCGCACATTGTAGACCAGCACGTCGGCCTGCGCGATCAGCCGCAGCACGGCATCGCGGCCGGCCGGCTTTTTCAGGTCGAGGCAGATGCTGCGCTTGTTGCGGTTGGTGTTGAGGAACACCGGCCCCATGCCGGGATGCCGCGTCGGCCCGATCTGCCGCGTGACGTCGCCATCATGCGATTCCACCTTGATGATGTCGGCGCCGTAATCGCCGAGCGTCTGGGTGGCAAAGGGCCCCATCAGCACGGACGTCATGTCGACGACCTTGATGCCTTTCAGTGGTCCCATGCCCAATTCGCTCCCGGATGTCGTTTATTCCCCATCTAGTAACGGCAGGGTGAAACGAAGAGCAAGGGCGTCCGGCGTATGGACGTATGCATGGCGGGGCTCGATACTTCGGGTCGTCCCGGCCTCGAGCCGGGACCCATACCGCGTTGTACTATCGATTGGGTAAGGTGGCTGACACCTTTTGCACCAACAACGTTCGGTGGCTATGGGTCCCGGCTCAAGGCCGGGACGACAAACTTACTTCCCCGGCTCCAGCACCGAGACGTAATTCGCCACCGCGGCGCCGCCCATGTTGAAGATGCCGGCGAGCTTTGGATTCTTCAGCTGCATGCCCTCGGGCGCCTGACCGGTCAGCTGCATCGCGCTCATCACATGCATGGAGACGCCGGTGGCGCCGATCGGATGGCCTTTGGCCTTGAGGCCGCCAGACGGGTTGACCGGCAGCTTGCCGTCCTTCTGTGTCCAGCCTTCTTTGATAGCGCGGGCGCCCTGCCCGCGCGGCGTCAGGCCCATCGCTTCATATTCGATCAACTCGGCGACGGTGAAGCAGTCATGGGTTTCGACGAACGACAGATCGGAAAGGCTGACGCCGGCCTGCTGCAGCGCGCGCTGCCAGGCGACCGTGCAACCTTCGAACTGCAGGATGTCGCGCTTGGACATCGGCAGGAAATCCTGCGCGTGCGCGGTGGCGCGGAAATTCACCGCCTTGCCCATGGTCTTGGCGGTCTCCGAATCCGTCAGCACCAATGCTGCTGCGCCATCCGACACCAGCGAGCAATCGGTGCGCTTCAAGGGGCCCGCGACGAACGGGTTCTTCTCGCTCTCGGCACGGCAGAACTCATAGCCAAAGTCCTTGCGCATCTGCGCGTAAGGATTCGCAACGCCGTTCTTGTGGTTCTTCGCCGCGATCATCGCCAGCGCATCGGACTGGTCGCCATATTTCTGGAAATAGCTCTGCGCGATCTTGCCGAACACCCCGGCAAAACCGCCGACGGTGTCGCCGTCCTCGGGCAGATACGACGCTTTCAGGAGATACTTGCCGATCTCCGGACCCGGCGTGCGCGTCATCTGCTCGACGCCGACCACCAGCACGATCTTGGCCGCGCCTGCGGCAATCGCGCGGATGCCCTGATGCACCGCGGCCGAGCCGGTGGCGCAGGCATTCTCCACCCGCGTGGTCGGCTTGAAGCGCAATTTGGGGTCGGCCTGCAGCACCAGCGAGGCGGTAAAATCCTGCGGTGAGAAGCCGGCATTGAAATGCCCGAGCACGATCTCGTCGACATCGCCAGCAGAAATGCCGGCATCGGCCAATGCGTCGGTCGCGACTTTCACCACCAGGCTTTCCACGGTCTCCGCGTCGAACTTGCCGAATGGCGTGTGCGCCCATCCCACGATGCTGGCTGTCATGGTCGTTCTCCCTGTTCCGGTTCGGACGGTTTTGTACCCTATCGGAAAAAATACTTCACGCCGGTTTCAGCGTTTTCATCGCCCGCGCGCACATGGCTGAAATGCCGGCCCAGTTGCCGGACCGGATATCCGCCGCCGGGCAGAGCCAGGAACCGCCCACGGCCAGCACGTTCGGCTCGGCCAGCCACGCCGCGGCGTTGGCCTCGCCAATGCCGCCGGTCGGGCAAACCCGAATATGCGGAAACGGACCTGCGAGCGCACGCAGTGCCTTGATACCGCCGGACTGTTCCGCCGGGAAGAATTTGACGAGATCGAGCCCGTGCGCCAGCGCCTGCATCAGTTCGGACGCAGTCGCGATACCCGGCGCAAACGGCAGGTCGCTGGCCGCAGCAGCCTTCAGCAGTTCGGGCGTCGCACCCGGGCTGATGCCGAATTTGGCGCCGAGCGCCTCAGTTCGCTTGAGATCATCGCCGTTCAGGATGGTGCCGATCCCGACGATGGCGTCCGGCACCTCCGCGATCATGGCCTTGGCGGCCTCGATCGCTACCGGCGTACGCAGCGTCACTTCCAGCACGCGCACGCCCCCGGCAACCAGCGCCCTGGCCAGCGGCACCGCGTGTTCCAGCCGCTCAATGGTGAGCACCGGGATGACGGTGGCGGACTTCACCAAGTCAGCGAGCTTTTCCTGCCTTGCTGTTACATTCACGCTCATAGGGACGCCTTGCGAGAGGTTGCTGGTGTGCCAACGATATCAGGCCGGCATCGCGTTGCGCGGAATAATCGCGCCGGGGTGACATACCACAACGCCGGCAAGACGGTGCCCGGCCCGCGCGGCCTCAACCGGCCCGGCACCCGCAAGCCGTGCGGCGATGTAGGCGGCTGCAAAACTGTCGCCGGCCGCGGTGGTATCCACGACGGGTTTCGTCAGTGGCTCGGCCCGGGTCCGATGCAAAACGCCGTCGAGACGAAGGATGCTCGCGGGTTCGGAAAGTTTTAGCACCACCTCCCCGCCCGGAATGCGCGCCAGCAGATCCTCGTTGGTTTCGCCGGGATAGAGCGGTAGCAAATCCTCGGACGAGGCCAAGACGATATCGGCGAGATCGAATGCGTCCTGATAAACGGTGCGGGCTATCTCCAGATCCGGCCAGCCGCGGGCGCGGAAGTTGGTATCGAAGGCAAAACGCGCGCCGCTTTCCCGCGCGCGCTTGATCCCCGAGAACAACCGCCCGCGACCGGCGTCGTTGTAAAGCGACAGCGTGATCGCCGAGAGGTAGACGATGTCGTAACTCGCGAGCGACTCCAGGATATCCGCTGTCTCCGGCAGATCCATCAGGCTGCGTGCGGCGGCGCTCTCGCGCCAGTGAAAGAAACGACGCTCGCCCTTGTCGTCGGTCTGGATCATGTAGAGGCCCGGCAATTTGCCTGGCAACTGCGACACACGCGTGGTGCCGACCCCCTCCGCGGCCCATCCCGCAATCATCTCGTCGCTGAGCGTATCGTCGCCGAGCGCGGTGATGTAATCCGTGCCGGCGCCAAGCCGGGCAAGATAAACGGCGGTATTCAGCGTGTCGCCGCCATAGCCACGCGAAAACAGGCCGCCCTTGGCCTGTTTCAGCTCGACCATGCATTCGCCGATGCAGGCTACCCCGGTCATGACCGCATCCATGCGGCAGCGCTTATCGACACGTCAGGCCGCGAATTTGCCGCCGAGTTCATCTGCGATGTGAATCCGGATGATGTCATCAAACGTCTTCTCGGCCGTGGTGAAGCCGAGCTTGAGCGCGCGGTCGGTGACGAAATCGCGCGGCCAGCCGCTCACGATACTGATGATGGTCGGATCGGGCACCCGCTTGATGCGCGCGGTGACGTTCTTGCCGGCAACGCGATCAAGCGCTGCGATCTGTTCGCCGACGGTCACCGACATCCCGGGCATGCTGAGATTGCGCCGCGCGCCCATCGCATTGAGGTCCATGGTGCCCGCGTGCATGAGAAAGCCGACCGCCGATTTCGGCGAGGCATGCCAGTGCCGCACGTCTTCGGTCACCGGCAGCACCGCCTCCTCGCCCGCCAACGGCTCGCGGATGATGTTGGAGAAGAATCCAGACGCCGCCTTGTTCGGCTTGCCCGGCCGCACGCAGATCGTCGGCAGGCGGATGCTGATGCCGTCGAGCAGGCCTTTGCGGGTGTAGTCGTTGATCAGGAGTTCGCAGATCGACTTCTGGGTGCCGTAGCTCGTCAATGGCGTATGGAAGAACTCGTCGCCGATCTTCTCTGGGAACGGCGCGCCGAACACCGCGATCGAGGACGTGAACACCAGCCGCGGCTTGTAGCCGCCGCCGATCGCACGGATCGCGTCGATCAGGTAGCGGGTGCCGTCGAGATTGATCCGGTAGCCCTTGTCGAATTCGGCCTCCGCCTCGCCCGACACGATGGCGGCGAGATGGAAGATCACGTCAGGCCGTTCGGCGATCAGCGGCGCGGCGGCGCCGGCATCGGCAAAATCGGAGGCAACGACGTTGACCGGGATCGAGCTGGCCGGCTTGGTGGGTGCCACCACGTCCTGCAGCGTCATGCGGGTGATGTCTTGCTTGCCGAGGCGGCCGTCGCGCAGCAGTTGCTCGGTCAGCTTGCGGCCGACCATGCCGGCGGCACCCAGAATAAGAATGTGCAAGACCTACTCCTTTTTCATTATTGGTCGTCCCGGCCTTGAGCCGGGACCCACACGCCGCGGCCGATGTGACTGAGACGAAATGGTTGACGACTTCGTTTCAACGATTGCTGCCGGTGGTTATGGGTCCCTGCTTCGGAGCGCAATTGCGCCCTAGGCCGGGACGACAGCGTTGGCTTGTTAGTTCTTGCTTCTGGCCTGCGTGCTCACTCTTTCACGGCTCCCGTCATGGCCGACACATAATGCTCGACGAAGAAGGCGTAAAGGATAACCAGCGGCAGCGAGCCCGCCAGCGCACCGGCCATCAACGATCCCCAGCGATAGACGTCGCCATCGACGAATTCGTTGACGATCGCGACCGGCACCGTCTTGTTCTGCACCGAAGTCAGGAAAGTCAGCGCGTAGATGAACTCGTTCCAGCACAGCGTGAAGCAGAAGATGAAGGCCGAGATCAATCCCGGGATCGCCAGCGGCAGCACGATCTTGGTCAGGATCTGCCATCGGCTGGCGCCGTCGATCAGCGCGCACTCTTCCAGCTCGAACGGGATGGTCTTGAAATAGCCCATCAACAGCCAGGTCGAGAACGGGATCAGGATGGTCGGATAGGTCAGGATCAGCGCGAACGGTGTGTCGAACAGCCCATACTGGAACACCACGGTGGCGAGCGGAATGAACAGGATCGAGGGCGGCACCAGATAGGACAGGAAGATCAGCCCGCCAACCCACTGCGCGCCGCGATAGCGCAGCCGCACGATGGCGTAGGCCGCCAGCACGCTGGCGAAGATCGACAGCACGGTCGAGCAGACCGCCACATACATCGTGTTCCACAGCCAAAGCGGATAGTAGCTTCCGAACAGCAGCTTGTAGATGTGCTTGAACGTCGGATTCCAGGTCCAGAACGGATTGTACGTATTGAGGTCGAGCAACTGCTCGTCCGGCTTGATGGCGGTGAGCGCCATCCAGTAGAACGGGAACAGCAGCACGACCACGATGATCCCCAGCGGCATATAAAGCGTCACCAGGCGCCGCGGCAGCGACTCCAGATAGCTCATGCCGACGGAATGATCGTCGGCAGCCGCCGTTCGCGACGATCCCGACAACACCCCTTTGAGGTCGAGCCTCTGTGTGGGCAGATCAGTCATTGTTTTCACCTTGCTGCCACTTGCGGCGCTGCAGTCCGAACCAGGAGACCATGATCGCCGCCAGCAGGAACGGAATCATCGCATTCGAGATCGCGGCCCCCTCACCGAGAACGCCGCCGATGATCGCCCGCTGATAGGACAGCGTCGCCATCAAGTGCGTAGCATTGACCGGACCGCCGCGCGTCATCGCCCAGATCAACTGGAAATCGGTGAACGTGAACAGCACCGAGAAGGTCATCACGACGGCAATGATCGGCGTCAGCAGCGGATAGGTGATGAACCGGAACCGCTGCCAGCTGGTCGCACCATCGAGCGTCGCGGCTTCGTAAAGCGACGGCGACACCGTCTGCAGCCCGGCCAGCAGCGTGATCGCAACGAAGGGAACGCCGCGCCAGATGTTGGCGAAGATCACGCAGATCCGCGCCCAGGTCACATCGCCGAGGAAATTGATATTGTCGGTGATCAGTCCCATCTGCTTCAGCGACCAGGAAATGATCGAGAACTGCGAATCGAAGATCCACCAGAACGCCAGCGCCGACAGCACCGTCGGCACGATGAAGGGGATCAGCACCAAGGCTCGCAGCATGGCCTTGAACGGCATGTTCTCGTTCAGCAGCAGCGCGAGATAAAGACCGATCGCGAACTTGATGACACTGGCGACGGATGTGTAGAGCAGCGTGTTGAATACCGACAGCCAGAAGATCGAGTCGCCCCACAGCCACTCATAGTTTTCCAGGCCGACGAACGCGCCGGGCCTGCCGATGCGCGCGTCGGTGAACGAAATCCAGATTCCCAGCCCCAGCGGATAAGCCAGGAACAGAACCAGGAACACCATCGCGGGCAGCATGAACCAGAAGCCGAGATAGTTGCGGTTGGCCTTGATCAGGTCCCACCTCGACGCCTCGCGAATCGGCCGTCTGGCAGTCCGGGGTTGGAGGGCGACGTCAGCCATTGACAAAATCCCGCAAGTGTAACGGCCGTGGCGCCGTCTCGTCCTCGATAGCGAAGCATCCGGCAACTAACGGGCGGCATTTGCGTGCCGCCCGTAGCTGTTGTCATCAGCGATAGATGCGCTTCAGCTGCCGTTCGGCGATCGCAATCGCACCGGCGGCGGTCTCACGGCCGGTGCAATAGTTCGCGAACATATCGACCACCAGGAAGTCGGCGATCGCGGTCGCCGCCTTCTCGCCGGGGGTACCGATGCCGGAAGCCGGAAGCGCGCGCTTGCTGGCCTGGCCAAACACCGCGTTCTTCGGATCTGCCGTCCAGACCGGCGAGTTGTCGTAGGCGTTGAGCGTGTGGGTCAGATAACCGCGCGCGCCGGTCAGCCACTTGTCGTAGTTTTCCTTTTCCAGCATGAAGGCGATGAAGGCCTTGGCGGCGTTCGGATACTTCGTGAATTTGAACGCCAGGATCGGGACGCACAGCTGAAGTTCAGTCGGCTTGCCGATCGGACCGACCGGATACAGCGCGTGATAGGTGTCCTCGGTGAGCTCTTTCTTGGTCGGGTCATCCTTGGCCGCGACATAGATCGAGATGCCGTTGGCGGTGACATAGAGTTCGCCCGAGAGGTACGCCTTGTTATTGGAACCATCGTTCCACGACGCTGCACCCGGAATGAAGGTTTCCGAAAGCGCCTTGGTGTATTCCAGCGCCTTCAGGGTCTCCGGCGAGTTGATGATCACCTTGTCGCTCTTGTCGACGGTATAGGCGCCGTGACCCCAAAGGATCCAGTGCAGCCAGCCATTGGCGTCGCCGGTCGCATGGCCGAGCGCGAAGCCCGCCGGGGTATTGTTTTTCTTGAGCGCCTTGCACAGTTCAAGGAAGCCGGGGAAGTCCTTGGGAAACTCGCTGAAGCCCGCTTTGTCCACGGCAGACTTTCGATAGGTCATGTAGCCGCCGATGGTGGCGACCGGGATACCCAGCCAGTTGTTGCCCTGCTTACAGGTAATAGCCGCGGCTTCGGTCCATCCGCCGTATTTCTTGCCGAGATAATCGGCGACGTCGTTCAGCGGCATCACCTGGGTCGGGAATAGCTGCGGCAGCGTATGCAGGCCCCAGACGACATCCAGTCCGGAACCGGTATTCGCAGCGACGGACGCCTTCGGCTGCACGTCCTCAAAGGACTCGCTGAACACGTTCATCTCGGTGCCGGTCGCGGCTTTGAAGGCGGCGACCATGGCGTTGAAGGCATCGTCTTCCGCCGGCACAAAACGCTTCCAGCGCATCACCGTCAGCTTGGCGCCCGGCTCCGCTTTCCACGGCGAGGCTTGCGCCCAGGCCTTGGCGAAATCCAGCAGTGCAGGCCCGGTCAGCGCGCCAGCCGCGGCCATAGCAGTGCTGCCTTGAAGCAGCGAGCGGCGAGTAAAATCGTGCATGGTAGATCCTCCCCTGTGAATTTGATTTTGATTATGTTTTTTAGGCGTTCAGTCGCTTTCCTGTGGTCTCGTCAAACAGATGGACGAGCGCAGGATCTGGCTTCAGCCGGATCTTGTCGCCCGGATTGAATTGATGTCGCTCGCGGAACACGGCGACGACCTGTTCGCCGCCGAGCTTGGCGAAGACCTGGGTCTCCGAGCCGGTCGGCTCGACCACCACGATCTCGGCTTCGGCGCCGTCATCGGCGATGGTGAAATGCTCGGGCCGGACGCCGTAGACCGCCGGTTTACCTTCGGAGTTGGCCGGTGCCGACATCAGCGGCAGCCTGACACCGTTCGGGCCTTCGAAACCGGCGATGCCGTTCGACTTCACCTTGCCTTTGAGGAAGTTCATCGCCGGCGAACCGATAAAGCCCGCCACGAACTGGTTGGCCGGCGTATCGTACAGTTCGAGCGGCGTGCCCATCTGTTCGACGATGCCGTCATGCATCACCACGATTTTGTCGGCCATGGTCATGGCTTCGATCTGGTCGTGGGTGACGTAGACCGTCGTGGTGCGCAGGCGCTGGTGCAGTTCCTTGATTTCAGTGCGCATCGCGACGCGCAGCTTGGCGTCGAGGTTGGACAGCGGCTCGTCGAACAGGAACACCTGGGGATCGCGAACGATGGCGCGGCCCATCGCGACGCGCTGACGCTGACCACCGGACAATTGCCGGGGATAACGCTCGAGCAATGGGGTCAGCGCCAGGATTTCCGCGGCGCGCTTGACGCCGGTGGAGATCTCCTCAGGCTTGGCGCCGCGCAGCTTGAGCGAGAAGCCCATATTGTCGGCGACCGTCATATGCGGATAGAGCGCATAGTTCTGGAACACCATCGCAATGTCGCGCTCTTTCGGCTGGACATTGTTGACCACCTTGTCGCCGATCGAAATCGTGCCTGAGGTGATGTTTTCCAGGCCCGCGAGCATCCGCAGCAGGGTCGATTTGCCGCAACCGGAGGGGCCGACGAGCACGACGAACTCGCCGTCCTCGATCGGAATCGAAACGCCGTGCAAAACCTCAAAATTACCGAACGACTTTCGCACGTCGCGAATCTGTACCGACGACATCGGACTTCTCTCCCCTCAATTTCTGTTTTCTGACGCCATCGGATGTAAGATCGGCGCCACGCTGTCTTGTTCGACTCTAATGCCATACAGCCGAATTCAGCCAAGCATTATCATCCGCAGTTTGGCGGTTTTTAGCAATGCGATGGTAGCGCTGTCAATAATTGTTCATTTGTCTAGTTTCTTATGGTAAGAGCGCGGAATGGCACGAAAACCGACGAAGTCTGGCAAAATCCGCCTCACCGAGGTCGCCAAGCTGGCTGGCGTGTCGCCAATCACCGCATCCCGCTTCTTCAGAAACCCGGATGCGCTGTCGCTCGCCAAACGCGAACGCGTCGACAGCGCCGTAAAGGAACTGGGCTATGTGCCCAATCTGGCGGCGCGCGCGCTGGCCTCGCATCGCACCGAAGTCATCGGCGTCGTGATTCCGTCTTTGACCAACAGCGTGTTCGCCGACGTCTTGCGTGGCATTTACGATTCATCCGAGCAGAGCCGCTACAGCATCCAGTTGACCAATACGCGCTACAGCATCCTGCAGGAAGAGAAGATGTTGCGGCTGTTCCGGGCGCAGAAGCCGGCCGGATTGATCGTGACCGGCATCAACCAGACCGCGGAATCCCGCGCCATCCTGGAGACCATGGATTGCCCGGTCGCGCAGATCATGGAGATCGGCGACAGCCCGGTCGACATGATGATCGGCTTTTCGCATTATGATGCCGGTTTTGCAGCCATTTCGCATATTCTCGAGCAAGGGCGCCGGCGCATCGGCTTCCTCGGCGCGCGGATGGATCCCCGCGTGCAGCGGCGGTTCGACGGCTATCGCGACGCCATGAAGGCGGCCTCGCTGTTCGATCCAAACCTCGTCGTCACAACGACGGTGCCGACCACCGTGACACTTGGCGGTACGCTGTTCGCAGATCTCATTGCGAAGACGCCGGATATCGACGCGGTATTCTGCGTCAATGATGACCTTGCGCTCGGCGTGCTGTTCGAATGCCAGCGCCGCCAGATATCGGTTCCCGGCGAGATGGCGATTGTCGGCTTCAACGATCTGGAATTTATGGCTTCCGCCGTCCCTTCCCTCACCAGCGTGCGCACCAACCGCTACGAGATGGGCCGCCACGCGATCACCATGGTGATCGACGCGATCGAGGGTCGCCGGCCTCGGGAACCGGTCCTCGACCTCGGTTTTCAACTCATGATCCGCGAAAGTTCGACCCCGCAGACGGCTTGAGCCTTGTTTCGCTGGGCTCATGCGGGGTTGCATAGAAAATGGTAGCGCTGTCTTTTGGCGCGAACTAGGATCGAACAAGCGAGTCATGAATTGGATGCGCGGCCGCGTTTGCAGCGGATGAAATTTTGAGCATGGTGGAAATCGCTGCCGTGATGAGAGCCGCCCAAGAGAATTTCGAGACAGTTTGCAGCGCGGGAGGAACCAATGAAAAAAAATGACAACAATGGTGCCAGCAATGGCAAGGGACGGAGGCTTCGTTCCCTCGAGTGGTTTAACAACCCGCACAATCCGGGGATGACCGCGCTCTATCTGGAGCGCTATCTGAATTACGGCCTGACCCGGGAAGAACTGCAGTCCGGCAAGCCGATCATCGGCATCGCGCAGACCGGTAATGATCTGTCGCCGTGCAATCGCCACCATCTCGAACTGGCGCACCGGGTGCGCGAGGGCATCCGTATGGCCGGCGGGATTGCGATGGAATTCCCGGTGCATCCGATCCAGGAAACCGGCAAGCGCCCGACCGCGGCGCTCGACCGCAACCTCGCCTATCTCGGGTTGGTCGAAATCCTGTTCGGCTATCCGCTCGATGGTGTGGTGCTGACCACCGGCTGCGACAAGACCACCCCGGCGTGCCTGATGGCGGCCGCGACCGTCAATCTGCCCGCTATCGTGCTCTCGGGCGGCCCGATGCTCAACGGCTGGCATCAGGGCAAGCGCACGGGTTCGGGCACCGTGGTCTGGAAGGCGCGCGAAGAACTGGCCGCCGGCGACATCGACTACGAGCAGTTCATGAATATCGTGGCCTCCTCCGCCCCCTCAGTCGGCCATTGCAACACCATGGGCACGGCCTCCACCATGAATTCGCTGGCGGAAGCGCTCGGCATGTCGCTGCCGGGCTGTGCGGCGATCCCCGCGCCCTATCGCGAGCGCGGCCAGATCGCCTACGAGACCGGCAAGCGTATCGTCGAGATGGTCTGGGAGGATCTCAAGCCGTCCGACATCCTGACCCGCAAGGCGTTCGAGAACTGCATCGTGGTGAATTCGGCGATCGGCGGCTCGACCAACGCACCGATCCATATCAACGCACTGGCGCGCCATATCGGCGTCGAATTGTCGATCGACGACTGGCAGAAGCATGGCCACGACGTTCCCTTGATGGTGAACATGCAGCCGGCCGGTTTCTATCTCGGCGAGGAATACCACCGCGCCGGCGGCCTGCCCGCCGTGGTGCGCGAATTGATGGCGCACAAGCGCATCCACGAGGACGCCAAGACCGTCAACGGCCGCACCATGGGTGAGAATTGCCGCGAGGCGGCCAAGCCCGATGGCGACGTGATCTGGAGCTATGACAAGCCGCTGGTGAAGGACGCCGGCTTCCTGGTGCTGCGCGGCAATCTGTTTGATTCCGCGATCATGAAGACCAGCGTGATCTCCAAGGAATTCCGCGACCGCTATCTGGTCAATCCGAAGGATCCCAACGCGTTCGAAGGCCGGGCCATCGTGTTCGAGGGTCCCGAGGACTATCATGACCGGATCGACGATCCCGCGCTCAATATCGACGAGCACTGCGTCCTGTTCGTGCGCGGCACCGGTCCGATCGGCTATCCCGGCGGCGCCGAGGTCGTGAACATGCAGCCGCCGGCGGCGCTGATCAAACGCGGCATCCTGTCCCTGCCCTGCATCGGCGACGGCCGGCAGTCCGGCACCTCGGGCTCGCCGTCGATCCTCAACGCCACGCCGGAGGCCGCCGCCAATGGCGGGCTTGCGGTGCTCAGGACCGGCGACAAGGTTCGCATCGACCTCAACAAGGGCTCCGCCAATATCCTGATCCCGGACGCCGAATTGAAGCAGCGCCATGCCGATCTCAAGGCCAATGGCGGTTTCAAATATCCGGCCAACCAGACGCCGTGGCAGGAACTCTATCGCTCGACCGTCGGCCAGCAAGCCACCGGCGCCTGCATGGAGTTCGCGACGCGCTATCAGGACATCGCCGGCACGGTCGGTGTGGCGCGGGATAATCATTAAGCTGCAATGTCATTGCCGGGCTTGACCCGGCAACCCATCCCTCTTGAGAAGATGGATACGCGGGTCAAGCCCGCGTATGACACCGAAGATAATTCGCTAAGGTTCAAAGGAAGAAGAAGATGTCTGATCGACTGAAGGGAAAGCGCGCTGTCGTCACCGCCGCGGCGGCGGGCATCGGGCGTGCCTGCGCAATTGCATTCGCGCGTGAAGGCGCCACCGTCATCGCCACCGACATCAATGAAAGCGGCATCGCCACCCTCGGCAAGGAAGGCATTGCCGAGACGGCACGGCTCGACGTTCGCAGCACCGCCGATGTGAACGCTTTCGCCAAGCGCGTTGGAAAGATCGACATCCTGCTCAATGCGGCGGGCTTCGTGCACCACGGAACCATCATGGAGTGTTCGGAAGAAGACTGGGATTTCTCGTTCGACCTCAACGTCAAATCCATGCACCGGACCATCAAGGCGTTTCTGCCGTCCATGATCGCGGGCGGCGGCGGTAGCATCGTCAACATCTCGTCCTGCGCGGCGCTGCGGCCGCCGGCCAACCGTTATGTCTATAGTGCGTCCAAGGCGGCGGTTTCGCTGCTCACGCGCGCGGTTGCGCTCGACTTCATCAATCAGGGCATCCGCTGCAACAGCATCTGCCCCGGCACCGTGGAGACACCTTCGATGCTCGATCGCGCGGCCGCCGCCGGCCCGGATGGACGCGAGAAGTTCGTTGCCCGCCAGAAGATGGGCCGCCTCGGTACCGCAGAGGAAATCGCGGCCATGGCGATCTATCTTGGGAGCGACGAAAGCGCATTCACCACCGGCGTCGACCTCGTCGTCGATGGCGGCTACATGCTCTAACGGCCACGCGATCAAGGGATTCCGGCATGAACAAGATCGATCTGAACGGCCGCTGCGCCGTCGTCACCGGCGGCGCGCAGGGTTTTGGCCGCGCGATCACCGAACGCTTCGTGGCGTCCGGCGCGAAAGTCGCGATCTGGGACAACGACCTGCCGTTCGCGGAAAAGACGGCCAAGGAAATCGGCGACAATGTCAGGGCATTCAAGGTCGACGTTTCGGATCTGGCCGCCGTCGAAAGCGCACGCGAGGCGACGCTGAAAGCGTTCGGCAAGATCGACATCCTCGTCAACAATGCCGGCATCACCGGTGCCAACAAGACCGTCTGGGAGATGGACCTCGGAGACTGGCGCAAGGTGATGGCCATCAACCTCGACGGTCCCTTCATCTGCTGCAAGGCCGTGGTGCCGGCGATGCTCGCCAACAAATACGGCCGTATCGTCAACATCGCCTCGATCGCCGGCAAGGAAGGTAATCCGAACGCCGCGCATTATTCGGCGTCCAAGGCCGGTGTAATCGCGTTGACAAAATCGCTCGGCAAGGAGCTGGCGGCGCACGATATTCTCGTCAACGCCGTGACGCCGGCGGCCGCGAAGACCGCGATCTTCGATCAGATGACGCAGCAGCACATCGATTTCATGCTGGCGAAAATCCCGAAAGCCCGCTTCTTGCTGGTGCAGGAGTTAGCGTCGATGGTGGCGTGGCTGGCGTCGGAAGACTGCGCGTTCTCGACCGGCGCCGTGTTCGATATTTCCGGCGGCCGGGCGACCTATTGAAATGGGCACGATCCGGGAAGGCGGATGCCTGTGCGGCGCGGTCCGGTTCAAGACCGACGGCGAGCCGGTCAATATCCGGATCTGCCACTGCCGCAATTGCCAGAAGTCGATGGGATCGCCATTCTTTGCCCGCGCGCTGTTCGACCAGCGCGCGCTGACGGTCGAGGGCGACACTGCGGGTTATTTATCCTCGGACGCACTCGACCGGATGTTCTGCAAGGCCTGCGGCACCCGTCTGTTTTCCCGGCGAACCAACGGCACGGTGGTCGGCGTCGCGCTTGCCGCCTTCGACGACCGCAACACCTTTGCGCCGACCGAGCACATCTGGGTCTCGGAAAAGGTCGATTGGGTACGACTCGACGACGGCCTACCGCAATACCAGGAGACGGTTCCCCAGTGACGCCGACGTGCTAGGCTGAGCCCAGCACAGCGCGTGAATCGGGGCAGATCGATTGAACATCTCATTGTACGCCATATCGGTCTGGGTGCTGCCGGTCCTGCTCGCCATCACCCTGCATGAGGCCGCCCACGCCTTTGCCGCCTATCGCCTCGGCGACAACACGGCCTGGCAACTCGGCCGGGTCAGCCTCAACCCCTTCAAGCATATCGACCCGTTCGGGACCGTCATTCTCCCCGGCTTGCTGCTGCTGTCGCATTCGCCGTTCCTGTTCGGCTACGCCAAGCCGGTGCCGGTGAATTTCCGCAATCTGAACCATCCCCGGCTCGACATGGTCTGGGTCGCGCTGGCGGGCCCGGCCACCAACATCGTCCTGGCCGTGCTGGTGGCCCTTGCCTTCCATATCATGCCCCTGGTGCCCGCGAATGCGGCGCAATGGACCGCGGACAACCTCAAAAATGCGTTCCTGATCAATATCGTGCTGGCGATCTTCAACATGCTGCCGATCCCGCCGCTGGACGGCGGGAGGGTCGCGGTGGGGCTGCTGCCACGGGTGCTGGCTTACCCGCTGTCGCGGCTGGAACCCTATGGCATGCTGATCCTGATCGGCCTCCTGATCCTGCTGCCGATCCTGGGCAGCCAGCTCGGCCTAAATCTTGATGTTATTTCGGCAATACTGCGGACACTGACCGGCTATGTGATCCGTGCGCTTCTCTTTATCACGGGCAACGCATAAACCTTAGATAGAGAACGCCGGATACGGAGGAGTTGGCTTGGAGCCATGGTGATCAAAGCTGCCGACATGTTGATTGCACGACGCGCCGACACCCGCGCGAGGGCGGATTTTGCCACCTGGAAAATGCTCGCCAAGCTCAACGGCGCTTCCGCCCTGCCCGCCGAGGCGCAAGGTTTTCTCGTCAGCTACAAGCAGCTGCTCGAAAAGACGACGGATGCGGATGCTTCCGAGGCGACCATCCAGCTGATGTACAAGAGCTATTATGCGGAGATGGGCGGCGCCGGAACCCCGCCGGAAATTCCCACGCGATCCAGCGATCCCGCCGCCGACACCGGCAACGTCACCGCCTTTCGCCGGCCGCCTGCCAAGCCAAAGGCCGCTGCATCAGGACCGCAGGCAAAACCGCGGCTTCCGGTGGCGCTGATCTTTGCGTGCCTCGTTGTCGTCTATGTCGGCATCCGCTATTTCTGGCGATAGCCGCCCCTCGCGCAAGAAAGCGACATGAGCAACGAAGCAGATCCGCTTGCGCAGTTCGGGCTCGACGCGGTCGATCTCAGATGGACGTTGCGGGACATTGCCGGAAGGCGATCGTTCAACAAGGATCATTTGGCGAAACTGATCGAGCTTGACCTCGTCGCAATGCGTGGAGACGCCCCGTACCTGACGCCAAATGGGCAGACTGCGGCATGGGGCAAAGAGAGCTGACCGTGGCGCGGCATACGGTTGCAGGCGTAACGCGTGATTGCCGGGATGACGGTGACCTTCGCGGCCGTACGATGCCTCCGAGCTACGGCCTTCTATTCCAGGGCGGGATGATTTTGAATCCGCGCTGATCGACGCGATACGTTTTGCGTTTCAGTGGCATGCAGCGCCGGCGCGTGCCCGGAATTCACCGCGACATGGAATATTCCCTGCACGCACGATCCATCGCAGCAGCTAGGCGGCGAACACGATGCCGGGCATAATGGCGCTGCGAGTTTAGCCAAACATTCAAAAATATCCTTACGATTCCTTGGAGGGGAAATGAAGCGATCCATTGCAGCTTTGGTGATGACCACGAGCCTGGTATTTGCAGGTGCAGCGTTTGCGCAAACGCTCGACAAGGTCGTCAAGGTCGGAAGCCTCGGAGATCAATCGGGCCTGTACGCCGACATCGGCGGCCCCGGCTCCAGCGTCGCCGCGCAGATGGCGATCGAGGATTCCGGTTTGCTGGCGAAGGGCTGGAAGATCGAACTGATCTCGGCGGATCACCAGAACAAGCCTGATGTCGGCGTCAACATCGGCAAGCAGTGGATCGACGTCGAGAAGGTCGACGTGTTCGTCGATCTCGCCAGCTCCGGCGTCGGCCTTGCGATCTCCAACCTTGCCAAGGACAAGAACGTCGTCAATTTGAACTCCGGTTCGGCGTCGTCGGATCTGACCGGCGCGCAGTGCTCGCCGAACACGATCCACTGGGTCTACGACACCTGGATGCTGGCCAACGGCACCGGCAAGGCGCTGGTCAAGTCCGGCGGCGACAGCTGGTTCTTCCTGACGGCGGACTACGCCTTCGGTCACGCGCTCGAACGCGATACGGCTGCGGTCGTCACCGCCAATGGCGGCAAGGTGCTCGGCGGCGTCAAGCATCCGCTCAACAATGCCGACTTCTCCTCTTTCCTGCTGCAGGCGCAGAGCTCGAAGGCGAAGATCATCGGCCTTGCCAATGCCGGCGGCGACACCACCAACTCGATCAAGCAGGCGGCGGAGTTCGGCATCGTCTCCGGCGGGCAGAAGCTCGCGGGCATGCTGATGTTCATCACTGACGTTCACGCGCTCGGGCTGAAGGTCGCGCAGGGCCTGAACTTCACCGAGACGTTCTATTGGGACGCCAACGACAAGACCCGGGCCTTCACCAAGCGCTTCAACGAAAAGCACAAGAAGGGCCCGCCCACCATGGTGCAGGCGGGCGTCTATTCCTCGCTGATCCATTACTTCAAGGCGCTGGAAGCGCTCGGCGGCAACCCGCATGACGGCCGCGCGGTGGTCGCCAAGATGAAGGAAATGCCGACCGATGACGATCTGTTCGGCAAGGGTACGGTCCGTGCCGACGGCCGCAAGATCCATCCGGCCTATCTGTTCGAGGTGAAGAAGCCGGCGGATTCGAAATATCCGTGGGACTATTACAACCTGGTCGCCACCATCCCGGCCGCGGAAGCCTTCATCCCGCTCGACAAGAGCGTCTGCCCGATGCTGAAGAAGACCTGATCCGGCGGATCGTCCCAGGTGCAAAATGCCGGCGAGCGATCGCCGGCATTTTTGTTTGGGGCAACGCTTATTCTGATTCAATTTTCAAACAGCTAACCCTATTCGTCGTCCCGGGCTTGACCCGGGACCCATACGCCGCGGCAGTCATTGTTTGCAGAAGGTCTCTAACGCCACCGCTCTCACCGATGGGCCGCGGCGTATGGGTCCCGGCTCAAGGCCGGGACGACAGCGGTGTTTGTCATTGCACCATCATCCAAACGCAGTTTCGCATTCTCGCGGCGCGATGCGCCCGAGCTTTGCCAGAAACCTCCCGCCCTAAATACAGAGGGCGCAGGGAAGACCGGGTGCGCGCTGCACCCGCGGTCCCGTGTGCGGTTTGCACTAAGTAGGCTGCACACGAGCATACAGGGCAGCGGAGAACACCCGGCCTTCCCTGCGCAATGGCTTTACGGCTTATGCCGTGATCTCCCCGGAGACGAGTTCTTGGTTGACTCCGTCGCTGCCGTTCGGCTCTCGCCTACCCGACAGCTTGACACCTGCAACGGGCGCCAGGACCACACGGTTTTGCCGTACGCTTAGTCCGCGCCATCGTCTCAGCGCAAACCAGCGTCCACCGCAACCCGCCCAACGTCCGTGACGACGGCCGACGCCCTTCTGAGTAGGACGGGATGGCGATAGATGCGCACTGATTTGGGTCGGCCGACAACAGAAATATTTTCGATTTAC